>JBBSLA010000058.1:0-17769 GCA_038255665.1 Lysobacterales bacterium
CGGGGATGACGAAGTGAGGGGGGTGGACAAGGGCCGAACCCTCACCCCCGACCCCTCTCCCGGCGGGAGAGGGGAGCGAAGCAATCGAGCCGCGTTGCGGCTCGATCAAGGCTGCGGCTCCATTGCAACTGGCTCGGACGAGCCAATGACCGCCGCCGGAGGCGATACCAAATTGCCATCGGCATCGCCAGCCGGCGCGTTGGCCGTCGCGCAAATGACGGCCTTGCGCGCCGACTTGTCGTTGGGTGCGACGTAGACCTGGCCAATGCGTGGCAGCTTGCTCGACAGCGGAGTGACCTTCTTGTTGAGTTGCCAGTCATAGATGACGCTGAAGGCGAGCACGCGCGAAACGTATTCGCGGGTCTCCTTGTAGGGGATGGTTTCGATGAAAAAGTCCGGCTCGAAACTTCCACGCGCTGCCAGCCAGCGGTTCACGGGTGCCTCGCCGGCGTTGTAGGCCGCGCTGGCCAGCCACGGGCTGCCGTCATAGCGTTTCGACATCATGCCCAGGTAGCGGGTGCCGAGCTGGATATTCAGATCGGTATCGAACAACGCCGTGCCCGAACCCGAGAATGGAATGTTGTAGGCGCTGGCAACGCGCTTGGCGGTGCCCGGCAACAGTTGCATCAATCCGTACGCGTTGGCGTGCGAGCGCGCGTCGCTCATCCACGCGCTTTCGGCGCGGATGATGCCGTAGGCCCAGCTTGGGTCGATGCCGGCAATGCGCGACTCGCGCACGACGCGGTTGCGCTCGCCGAGCGGAAATCGCTGTTCGTACATGCGTTGGGTTTCCGGATTGCCTGACAGTGCAAAAACCGCGCGGTCGTACCAGCCGCTTCGGTACGCCAGGTCGGCGGCAATTCGACGCTGCGTGTCGTCAAACTTGGTCAGCGCGAAATCCCACTCGCGACGTGCCTCGGGCGACTTGCCAAGAGCGTGGAATTCAAACGCACGCAGCAAGTCGGGCTGGTCGGCTATGCGTTGATCGGCAGGCTTGTCGTCGGCCAGTGCGACGGGGCAGAGCGAATACGGCGCGTCTATCCAGTCGGCGGCGAGGAAGCCATGAAAATTAGCTTCGCGCGCGAGGGCGACATACACCGGTCGTGCTTCTTCGTCGCGCTTGAGCTTGGTCAACATGCGCGCTTCCAGATAGCGCCAGCGTTCGTCTTCGCGTTGCTTGCCCTGCATTGAGCGCAGTGCTTTCAGGGTCGCTTCGTAGTCGCCGCTTGCGAGTGCTGTGCGCACCAGCCATTCGCGCGACACGTCGTCAGCGGCTTCGTCCGGCAGCGCTTTAAGGCGTGCCAATGCGTCGTCGGAATAGTTGGTCGAGCGATACACCGCAATCGCGTTGAGAATGCGATTTTTCTGATCGGCATCCCACTTGAATTCGTCCTTCAACGACATCCAAAGCGTTTCCGCAGCGCCACTGTTGCGTCGCGCTTGGCGACGCAGGCCGTGACTGATTGCGTCGCGGTTGCGCGGCTGGTCCTGCCACGTGGATACCTTTGCCAGCGTGCCGGCGGGATTGGCGATTGCATCGGCGATCCGCAGCGCTTCGACTCGATTGGATGCGTCGAGCAGCGCAGCGGCATCACGGATGGTTTCCGACTTGCCTGTCTCTGCTGCGAGGTCGATGCGTTGCCAGATTTTTGCGCGATCAAGGTGACCGCTGCGTTGCGCATTCGCGAACACGCTCGCGCACGCGTCGGGCGAGGGATTGGCTTGCAGCCACAGTGGTTCGACCTGCCTGGCGTAGTCGATCTTCACGTTCGTAGCGATCTGCGCCTGCAGGTGCAGGCAGGCGATGTCGCGCGCTGGCGTCGCTTCGAAATCCGCCAGGAACGTGCGCCAATCACCGGCCTTGCCAAGTTGGCGCAGCCAGCGGTCGCGCAGGTCACGTGTTGGCAAGGTATCAGGCCAGCGCTTCAGGAACGCTTCGACCTCGTCGCGTTGCAGTGGCTGCTTGCTGCGCGTGATCGAGTTGTACTCCAGATACGGAAACAACGGATAGTCTTCTAGGCCGATGGCGAGCGGTCTCCAGTCGTCGCGGCCCGTTTCGCTGGCGGCGAGCGCTGCGCCGAAACGTGCGCGCTGCGCAGTCCGATCAACGGCATCCGCAGCCAGCGGCAGCAGTGTCGCCACTACAGCAAACAGTGCCAGAAAACGATAGGGAAACGGGTGCATCGGTGAGCTGAATTTCATGCCACACAGTCTAGCCGAGCGTTCGTTATCGCATTGCGATCCTCCGCGCGAACTGACGATGCAGGCACGGGCGCATGAGAGCCCGTGCCTGCACTCGAACGGCTACGGCGAAGCCTTGGCGCCTTTGGTCGCGTCACCCTTACTGCCGATGTTCGCATCCAAGAACGCGAGCATGCGCTCGTACAGTTCGATCTTGTTTTCCTGCTTGTAGAAGCCATGGCCTTCATTGCTCTTGTAAAGCCAATCCACCTCGACCCCGTTCTTCGCAAGCGCCGAGCGCAGGTTTTCGCTGTGCACGGTTGGAGCACGCTGGTCTTCGCCGCCCGAGATCAGCATTACCTTCGCTTTGATTCGGCTGGCCATCGAGGTCGGAGAACGCGCCCACAAGTCGGTATCGTCATCGCCCAGGACCATGTCGAGGTAACCCACGCCATCGAAACTGCGACGGATGTCGCCACGGCTGCGCATCAGGCGCAGGTCGTAGACGCCAATGTAGCCAATCGCGCACTGGTACAGATCAGGTTCCTTGGCGACCGCCATCAGCGAGGCGTAGGCACCGTAGCTGGCGCCGTACGCACAGATGCGCTTGGGATCGGCGTAGCCCTGTTCGATCGCCCAACGCGTGCCGTCGCTGAGGTCGTCCTGCATCTTGCCGCCCCACTGGCGATAGCCGGCCTTCTGGAAGGCGTCGCCGTAGCCGCCGGAGCCGCGAAAGTTGATCCGCAGAACGGCATAGCCACGACTGGCCAGCAACTGCGTTTCGGTATCGAATTCCCAGGTGTCACGGATTCCGTAGGGCCCACCGTGGGTCACGAGCACCATCGGCAGGTTTTTCTCGCCCGCACCGCGCGGCAGGGTCAGGTAGCCATTGATCTCAAGACCATCGCGTGCCTTGAAACTGATTGGGCGCACCGCGCTCATCAGTTCCGGCTCCAGCCAGGTGCGAGGGCTGCTGACGTAGTCGGCGGTTTTCTTTTCGGTGTCAAACAGGTAGATGTCGCCGGGATTGCGATCCGACCCGACCCGGACCAACGCGATCTTGCCGTCGTCAGTGAAATTAAGGAGATGCACCCATTGATCCTTGAAGCTGGCTTCCAGCGCGAGCAGCAAGCGCGAATCAACCGCGCTCTTGTCGAACACCTGGTTGCCGGTGCGGCCATCGGCAGTGATCACGCCGAACGCATCGATCTGGTCGCGTGTGTCGATCAACGCGACGGGATCGGCCTTGCCGCGATAGACAAGCTCTTTTTCACCGGTTTCGATGTTGACGCGATAGAGGCCGTTCGGCCCGCTTGCGGCACCGATGGTCGCGTAGAAATGTTTGTTGTCCGGCGCGAACCGCAACGGCGTCATCGGCGCATTGCTCTTGCGCGCGTCGTCGAACCTCGTCCAGTCGCTGCTGCCCTTGCCGCGCACCAATACCTGTCGGAACTGCTCGTTATCGTTGGCGTACGCCAGTCGCGCCGACCCGGTGTTGTCGGCGACAAGCTGGGCGCGTGCCAGCGGTATGGTGCCGGTGGATACGAAGCGTCCGCTGTAAACATCGAGCAGCCCGTACTCGGGCTTGCTCTCCGCGGTGCTGCCCTTGGAGTCCCAGTCAGCCACGGTTACCAACACGCGCTTGTCATCGTCACGCAAGCTATCGACCAGGGTTGCGCTGGCACGTCGCGCATCGCGTTGCTTGATATGGGTGCCCTTGTTGGCGGCTTCGGCGCGGTAGCTGAAAAGGATCGAGGACTTGCTGCCGTCGGCATTGATGCCGTACAGCTCGCCAGTCGGAATTGGCCGATCCACACCACCAACCTTGGTCGCGATGGATGCAATCACGCGCTCGTGATTAACCCACCAGAATTCGTCGATGACGTCGCCATCGCGCGCCTTGAGCGAACCGACGATCTTCATGTCGACCCGGTTGATGATGACCAGAAAGTTCTTGTCGTCCGCATCGGGCACGGTCAGGGCCAGGAATTTTCCGGTCGGCGAGATACGCATGTCGGCCGCCGCTGCGGTACGCACGAAATCCTTCACCGAAATCGGCCCGGTCGGCTTGGCCGGAGCCGGGTCGGCGGCGTGGGCCGCACCGCACAGCAGCAATCCTGCAATCAGCCACGTTTTCATTATGGTTCGCTCCCTGGATGGCGGCCAACGGCGGCAGCCTCACCGCCATTCTGCCCGTAGCTGGCGGCGAAGAAAAAGACCTGCCGCACAAAGCATCCCAATCCGCAGGTTCGCGGTCGATCAGGCGGTCGTTTTCCGGCTGGCGATCGGGATCTGGATGCTTGCCGCGATCGGCAGGTGATCGGACACCGGATGCTGCAACGTCCATAGTTTTTCGACGACGATGTCCGGCGACACCAGAATGTGGTCGATGGCGCGACGCGGCGCCCAGCTCGGGAAGGTTGCTGGCGCGGCAACCGGTGTAACCATGCCACTGCGATCGTGAAAGCGGCGCAATTCCGGACTGTCGTGGGTGGTGTTGAGATCGCCCATCAAGACTGCCCGCGGTGTGTCCGACAGCAATTCGGCGAGAAAATCCATTTGCTGTGCCCGTGCCTGCGCACCGAGCGACAAATGCGCGACCACCACCACGAGCGCGTCGTCACCTTCGCCAAAGCGCGTCCACAATGCGCCGCGACCAGGGATGCGGCTCGGTAGCGGATAGTCGATGACTTCGTCGGGCTTGTTACGCGCGAGCAGGCCATTGCTGGATGCGGCCAGTTTGGAGACACGTCGGTTCGGCTGGTGGCTCCAGTACGGAAAGCTCGCCGCTTCGGCGAGGTATTGGGTCTGGTTGAGGAAGCCGGATCGAAAGCTGCCGGCATCCGCTTCCTGCAGGCCGACCAGATCGAATTCTCCAATCAGTTTGGCCAACCCATCGAGGTTGTCGCGCTTGCGGCTGCCCGGCAACACCTGATGCATGCTGCGGGTCACGTAGTCGCGATAGCGGCTCATGCTGCCGCCGGCGAGAATGTTGCAACTGAGCAGGCGAAGGCTGCGCGTGGGAGGGAGGCTGGAGGTCATCGGCGCAACGGTAGAGCGCGGACGGAAAAACGACAAGCGTCCCACGTCATCGTACGTTCATTCGCTGCGTTCAAGTAGTTCCAGCAGCGCGGCACGGTCTATTCGTTGCATTGGTTTTTCG
The DNA here is from genome assembly GCA_038255665.1 of Lysobacterales bacterium. Classification (GTDB taxonomy): domain Bacteria; phylum Pseudomonadota; class Gammaproteobacteria; order Xanthomonadales; family Rhodanobacteraceae; genus Dokdonella. The sequence continues at coordinate 5,345 of JBBSLA010000058.1, forward strand.
CTCACGCGGTCCAAAGGAGGCCGGCGCAAATCATCGACGGCCAATACGGTCAAATCGAACGGCTGCCCATCGGCGGCGAAGCGAACCACGGCAGCTTCGCGCCTATCGTCGTGGCCGTAGCGCAAGCTGCGCGAGGTTTCGCTGAAGTCGATGCCCTGTTCCATCAGGAACACGCTGACATCGATGGTCGTCTCGGCGAACAGGTGAAGGCAAACGGCGCTGTGCGCGTCGGCGCTGCCATCGAGCACGGCCCCGACCAGGCGGGGCTGGAACCGCGCGAAGAAGCGCATCGCATCGGCAGCATTGCGTCGCAGTTCTGTGACGAGACCAGCATGGTCGGGTTGGAACAGCGCCTGGTGTTCGCGCAAAGCAGCATCGATCTCGCGATTGCTCGGCAATGCCGCGTCGTCGCCGATGCCCAGTCGTTGTGCGGCCTTGCGCTTGGCGGCGTGGAAATCGCGTAAACCCGATTCGGTTATCAGGCGCGCGGCTTCGACCGCGATGCGCCGCCGCAACTGATCGCCATGACGGTTGCGTGCCATCGCTAGGGATGCCCTGAACAAGTCCGCACAGGCGTCACCGATCTGTCTGCTCGCAGATCAAGGCGCGTCGCCGAAGGCAGACTGGACGTCTGTTGAGGTGGCGCAACGCAGAGCTGCGAGCAGACACGTCGGCCCCAGCATATTGATTCGAACGACGGGGTGATACCCGAAAGGTCCCCAGATTGACGCGCGCGACTTGTCCATGCGGCCAGCCTGCACTGCGCCACGCACCCCAATATGGAAACCTTTCGGACATCATGCCGCCGGCGTGGACTTGTTCAAAGCATCCCTGGCTCAGAAAACGTCGTAGGCTTCGTGCTGCTCGGTGTCTTCGATGTTGGACCGTGGCATCGCGGCGAGACGATCGACGTCTTCCGATTTCATGAATTCGCTCATCGCGTCCGGGTCGCCGGCATCGGCCAGGTATCCGCTGTTGCGATTGACGCGCACGCTGACTATCCCGGATGGCATGTCGAGGTTGTGCTCGGGCAGGTCCTTGAGCGCCTCGCGCATGTAATCGATCCAGATGGGCAACGCCGCTTTCGACGCGAATTCGCCACTACCGAGCGAACCGAAGTCGTCGAAACCGGTCCACACGGTAGTCGCCACCTGGTCGTTGAAACCTGAAAACCAGGCATCGCGATGATCGTTCGTCGTGCCGGTTTTACCGGAGAGATCGTTGCGCTTGAGCACCATCGCGCCGGCCCCGGTACCGCGCCGGACCACATCGCGCATCAGCGATGTGATAAGGAAATCGTTGCGCGGGTCGAGCGTGCGGGGTGCCAACCGGGGCGTCGTTGGGACATCAAGCGCAGGCACCAGCACGGGTGCGCTGCCGTCCAGCGATGAAGAAGGAGGTTCGGCTGCGGCCTGGCCATTGCGTTCGGGGCAATCGCGGCAGGCGATCCCTGGATTGGCGGCATAAACGACCTTGCCATCGCGATCGACGATCTCGGAGATGAACCAGGGATCGACCAGGTAACCGCCATTGGCGATGGTCGAATACGCTCGGACCATGTCCATCGGAGATACCGAAGCGGTGCCCAATGCCAGCGACAGGTTGGCCGGCATGTGGTCCATCGGAATGCCGAACCGTTGGATGTAGGTTCGCGCGTAGCGAACACCGATGGCGTCGAGCAATCGCACCGAAACCAGATTGATCGATCGGGTCAAGCCCTCACGCAGGCGCACCGGGCCGCGGAATTCGTTGTTGTCGTTCATCGGCGACCAGACGCCGTTCGGGCGCGATGGGTCGGGCAGCGACAACGGAGCATCGTTGACGATCGACGCCGGCGTGAAGCCGTGGTCGAACGCTGCCGAATAGATAAACGGCTTGAAGCTGGAGCCCGGATTGCGCGCGCTTTGCACGACCCGGTTGAACTTGCTGCGCTGGAAATTGAATCCGCCGACCAGGGCCAGCACCGCACCGTTCGCGACATCGAGCGAAACCAGCGCGCCCTGCGCCTTGGGCAACTGCGACAGCGTCCAGGTCTCTTCGGTGGCACGGGCCAGGCGCACCACGTCGCCGCGCTTGAGGACGGCATCCACACTTTTTGGCGCGGCCCCGCGCCGGGTTTCGTCGACGTACGGTCGGGCCCACGACACCGCTTCCAGGTCGAGCGTCGCGCTTTGTCCATCGGATAGTTGCACCGTTGCCGATTTCGCGTTGACCTGGGTCACCAGGCCCGGGATCAGGCCGGATACGGGTCGGAAATCGGAAAGCGCCGCCTTCACGTCGGCGGTGTCGGCAAGATCGACATGGCCTTCCGCACCGCGCCAGCCGTGGCGACGGTCGTAGGAAAGCAAGGCGTCGCGGACGGCCGCATTGGCGGCCTCCTGGCGCGGCGACTGGATCGTCGTGTGGATAACGTAACCATCGTCCATGGCCTCATTGCCAAGCAGCGCGATTGCCTGCTGTCGGACCATTTCGGCGAGGTAGGCGGCATCGATCTCGATGGGCGGCTCGTGCGCGTAGGACAGGTCCGGCTCACGCCGGGCCGACTCCAGCTGGTCCGCGCCGATGTATTTGTTTTCGAACATGCGACCGAGCACATAGTCGCGACGCTGCGTGGCGCGGGTCCGGTTCGCCAACGGATTACCGGTGGACGGGAACTTGGGCAGCGAAGCCATCATGGCGCTCTCGGGCAAGCTCAACTGGTCGAGCGTCTTGCCGTAGTAGAACTCCGCCGCCGCCGCGATGCCGTAGGCGCGATTGCCGAAGAATGCCTTGTTCAAATAAAGGGTAAGGATCTCGTCCTTGGTCAGCGTGTTTTCGATTCGCAGCGCAAGGAACATCTCCGAGATCTTGCGGGTGAAGGTCACCTCGGAACTCAGGAAGAAGTTGCGCGCGACCTGCTGGGTGATCGTGCTGCCACCGGCGACATGCTTGCTGCCGGTGGTTACCATCAGCCAGACCGCACGCATGATGCCGCCGAAATCCAGGCCGCCGTGCTGGTAGAAGTCGGCGTCTTCGGCGGATACGAATGCTTGCCGCAAGGTTTCGGGCACCTGCTGGATGCTGATCGGGATGCGCCGGGTCTCGCCGAAGGTCGCCATCAGCTTGCCGTCGCTGGAATAGATGCGCAGCGGCACCTGCAGGCGGGTGTCCTTGAGCGTCTGCACGGACGGCAGGCCGGGCACGATCAACCAGTAGGTGACCCCGACGACGGCAACGGCAGCAATGACACCCGCCAGCGCCAGATACAGCGCGTAGCGGAGCAGACGGGGAATTCTCATCAAAACAAGGATTGCGGCATTCAAACGGATTCGGTCGAGTATAGGGCCTTGATCTGGTGGCGGACAGGCGCAGAGCGGGCGGTTCGCAGGCAGACCGATACGTGCGACGTCATGCGCCGGGCCCATGATCGGTCGCCCGGACACCACGACGATGCCGGTTCCGGCATCTGTAGGAGCGCGACATGGCCGCGTCGCCGGCCATTGCGGATGTGACGCACGTATCGCGCGAGGTTGTTGATTTTGTGTAAGCTCACCCAAGAGGTTCACGAGCCGCCGCGCCGCCAATCGGGTCAGGGTGAGAAAAACATGGGGCTACTGAGTTCAAATGCGCCCGCGCTGGTGGGTATCGACATCAGCTCGACCGCGGTAAAGCTGCTGCAGCTGACCCAGGTTGGCGGGCGCTACCGCATCGAGCACTACGCGGTTGAGCCATTGCCGCCCAATGCGGTGGCGGAAAAGAATATCGTCGAAGTCGAAGCGGTTGGCGACGCGATACGACGCGCCGTCAGTCGCTCGGGCACCAAGACCAAGCTGGCAGCGGCGGCGGTGTCCGGCTCGTCGGTGATCACCAAGGTCATCCCGATGCCGGCCGATCTGGATGAAGCCGATATGGAGGCCCAGGTACAGCTTGAGGCGAACCAGTACGTGCCTTACCCGATTGAGGAAGTAAGCCTGGATTTCGAGGTGATCGGCCCGGTCAACGAAAATCCGGAAATGGTGAACGTGTTGCTCGCCGCGTCGCGGACCGAGAACGTCGACATCCGTATCGCTGCGCTCGACCTTGCCGGGCTGACCGCCAAAGTGATGGATGTCGAAGCGTTTGCGATGGAAAATGCATTTCAGTTGATCGTCGATCAACTGTCGGTTTCCAAGGACGCGCTGATCGCGATGATCGACATCGGCGCGACCATGACCACCTTGCTCGTGTTGAAGGGTCAACGCACCATTTATTCGCGCGAGCAGATTTTCGGTGGCAAGCAACTGACCGACGAAGTGATGCGACGCTATGGCCTTTCCTACGAGGATGCCGGCCTTGCCAAGCGCCAGGGCGGATTGCCCGAATCGTATGACATCGAGGTATTGCAGCCTTTCAAGGAAGCGATGGTCCAGCAGATCAGCCGATTGTTGCAGTTCTTTTTCGCGGGCAGCGAACACAGCCGCGTAGATCAGGTCGTATTGGCGGGCGGTTGCGCCGCGATCATTGGTGTCACCGACATGGTGCAGGAGCAGTTGTCGGTTCCCTGCGTCGTCGCCAATCCGCTGGCAAGCATGTCGCTGTCGGGCCGGGTGCAGGCCCAGGCCGTGGCGCAGGACGCACCAGCATTGATGATTGCCTGCGGCCTCGCGTTGAGGAGCTTTGACGCATGACGACGCGGATCAACCTTCTGCCCTGGCGGGCAGAGCGGCGCAGGCTGCGCGAACGCGAGTTCTACACCATGCTTGGCGGTGCCGCGATTGTCGGCGTGCTGGCTGTTTTCCTGTGGTCGATGATCACCAGTGCGAAGGTCGACAATCAAGCCGCGCGCAACACCTACCTGTCCGGCGAGATCGCCGAGATGGACAGTCGCATCGAGAAGATCAATGAGCTCGACAAGACCAAGTCGCGGCTGATCGGTCGCAAGAACGCCATCGAACTGCTGCAGGCCAATCGATCCCAGATGGTCCATCTACTCGACGAACTGGTTGTCACCATTCCCGACGGCGTGCGCCTGACCGGCCTCAAGCAGATCAGCGACCAGTTGACGCTGGAAGGCATCGCCGAGTCGAACACCCGCGTTGCCAGCTACATGCGTAACATCGACCGCTCGCAATGGATGGGTCGCAGCGAAGTATCCAAGATCGAGAATCGAACCGGCATGACCGACGCCGACCCGCGCCTGCCGTACCAGTTTTCGCTGAGCGTGAAACTACTCAAGGCCGGCGACCAGAAATCACCGGAAGATATCGCGGCGGCTGCCGCAGCGGCTGACATGGCCGAGGCGATCCAGCTCGCACCCGGCGATCTGCGTGTCACTCCGACGAAAGTGATCGAGCCTGACCAGGCCGTCGCAGATCCTGTGTATGCGACCAACGCGCAGCCAGCACCCAATCCGGATCCGGCGCTACCGGTCGGCACTGACATGCCGCCAGTCGAACCCAATCCAGTCCAAACCATCCCACCATCCGCGCCGCCACAACCGGAAAGCGCGCAACCAGTCAACGACGCGGCGCAACCTGCGAACCCGCCCAGCCAGGAGCCGGCTCGATGAAGTTGATCGATGATCTGCGCGGCCTGGACCGCAACAACGTCGGTGGCTGGCCGATGCCGATCAAGCTGTTCTTTTGCGCCTTGGTGTTCGGGGTGTTGATGGCGCTGGGCTGGTACTTGATGATCCAGCCCAAGCAGGAAGAACTGGAAGGCCTGGTCAACAATGAGCAGACGTTGCGCACGCAGTTCGTCGAAAAGCAGGGCCGCGCTGCCAACCTGGAAGCCCTGACCGAGCAATTGGACAACATGCAGAAGATGCTGCGCGAGTTGCTGCGCCAACTGCCTAACAAGACCCAGATGCCCGACCTGCTGGTGGACATCTCGCAGACCGCGCTGGGATCGGGCATCACCACGGAAGTATTTCAGCCCGGCCCCGAACAGGTTCGACCAGAAGACTATTACGCGGAAAAACCCATCGCGCTGAAGTTGCGCGGCAGCTACCACCAGTTCGGTAATTTCATCAGCGGCGTCGCCTCGCTGCCGCGGGTTGTCATCCTGACCCTGCACGACGTGTCGTTCCTGCCGGTTGTGCCCGATGGCGCAAACACGCCGCCGCCCCCTGGTGCCAAGCGCGGCGACCTGTTCCTGGAAGGCACGGTCAAGACCTATCGCTACCTGGAAGACGATGAAGTGGCTGCGCTGGCACCACCGCCCGGTACCGAACCACCGCCTCCGCCACCGCCGCCGGCAGGGGCCAACTGATGATGACCCTGATTCGATGCACGGTCGCGTTCGCCATGCTGCTGGGCGTTGCCGGCATCACCGGCTGCAGTCGCGGTGATGCCGACCTGCGCGAGTGGGTCGCCCAGCAAAAGCTGAAGAAAGGCCCGCCACTCGACCCGATCCCGGTGCCAAAGACCTTCGAAACCTTTGAGTACCGCGAAGACGGCCGACGCGATCCGTTCAGTCCCAGCGCGTCCGAGCAGGAAGAAATGGTGAACAGCGGGCCGCGACCGGACGAGAACCGTCCGCCCGAGCCACTGGAATCGTTTCCGCTCGATGGCCTGAAAATGATGGGCACGCTGAGCAAGGGCGCAGGGCTGGTGGTGCTGGTGCGCGATCCGGACAACGTCATTCACCGCGTCCGTCGCGGCAACTACATGGGACAAAACAATGGGCGCATCACCGTGCTGGCCGAGGATCACATCGACCTGGTCGAACTGGTCTCCAATGGCAATGGCGGCTGGATGGAGCGGTCGGTCTCGCTGGTACTTGGCGATGCGTCACAGTGAACGAGGGTGGGGAACGACAATGAGCAATACCAAATTTGACGCACGCTCGGACGGCGTTACCGCCTCATTGCGTCGACGCGTGGCCGTGATCGCGCTTGCGTGCGTCGTCGGCTGGCTGGCGCTTGCCGCGACGGGCGCACAGGCCGCCAACGCCCTGAAGGATGTTGCCTACACGGCGCTGCCGGGCGGCAAGGTCGAACTGCGCCTGAGTTTTAAATCGCCTCCTTCGCTGCCGAACGGTTTCACCACCGACACGCCGCCGACGATCGCGCTGGACTTCAGCGATACCCGCAACGAGCTGGGCAAGCGCCGGGTCGAGGTCAGTACCGGAGCAACGTCTGCCTTGAACATCGTCGAAGCCGGCGGCCGTACCCGCGTGGTGATCGGCTTGTTCCGGCCGGCCAGCTACGTGACCCGCATCAACGCGAACCAGTTGGTCGTCACCGTCAACAACGGCATCGGCGAGTCCGCCAATTATGTCGCCGCCGCTGCGGCGGGCAATCCCACCAAGGTCGTCGCCGCTAACACGCGGGCAAACTCACTCGAAAATATCGACTTCCGACGTGGCAAGGATGGCGAAGGTCGCATCGTGCTGAGCTTCGCCAAGGCCGGTGCAGCGGTTGACCTCAAGCGCGAAGGCGATCGCATCGTACTCGACCTGCTCAACGTGGACGTGCCACCTGCGCAGGCGCGAAAGCTCGACGTCACCGATTTCGCGACGCCGGTGCGCAGCATCGATGCAAGCATTCGCAACGGCCGCGCGCGACTGGAAATCATGGCGACGCCACCGTACGAGCAGTCGGCCTACCAGGCCGGCAATGATTACGTCCTCGAAATCGGTCCGAAGAAAAAAGACGACAAGGTGGCCGACCGCAATGCGCCGCCGGTCTACTCCGGCGCCCGGGTGACCTTCAATTTCCAGGACATCCCGGTGCGTTCGGTATTGCAGCTGATCGCCGAGGAGTCCAACTTCAACATCGTCGTTGCCGACACCGTGCAGGGCAACGTCACCCTGCGCCTGTTGAACGTGCCGTGGGACCAGGCGCTGGACCTGGTGTTGCGGGCGAAGGGACTGGACAAGCGTTCGCAGGGCAACGTCATCTGGGTCGGCCCTCAGGAGGAAATCGCCAATTACGAGCAGGCGCTCGCCGAAGCACGCATGAAGCGGCTGGAACAGGATGAGCTGATTTCCGACATCATCCCGATCAGCTACGGCAAGGCCAAGGACATCGTGGACCTGCTGACCAAGGACAACCAATCCGGACAGACTGCCGGCGGGCAAGGGCAGAACAACAACGCCCAGCGCGGCTTCCTGTCGCCACGCGGCAGCGTCACCTTCGACGAGCGCACCAACACCCTGTTGATCAGCGACACGCCGGCCAAAATTGCGGAAATCCGCTTGTTGGTGGCGACCCTGGATCGACCGGTACAGCAGGTGCTGATCGAGTCGCGCATCGTCATCGCCACCGACAGCTTCGCTCGCGAACTCGGCGCCAAGTTCGGTATCAGTGGTGGTTACACCGACAACAACGGCAATGTCGTCGGCGTCTCCGGCAACGCTGCCTCGGCCGGCGCGGTTGCCAACCAGGCCTATCTCAACCGGTTGGGTGTGGGTGGCCTCGGCGGTACGTCGCCGATCGGCGAGCCGTTGCTTACCCGCGATCGCCTCAACGTCAACTTGCCTGCGGCAGTAGGTGGTGGCGGCAGCTTCGGCTTGGCCATCCTCGGAGCCGATTACCTGTTGGACCTGGAGCTGTCGGCCAACCAGACCGAAGGACGTACCGAAGTGCTTTCCAGTCCGCGCGTGGTGACGGCCAACAACACCGAGGCCGTCATCAAGCAGGGCCAGGAAATTGGCTACGTCACTGTGCAGGGGGGCGCCGGTGGCGTCGGCACCGCGACCGTTCAGTTCAAGGAAGCGGTGCTGGAGTTGAAGGTCACGCCGACGATCACCGCCGATGACCGCGTCTATTTGAACCTCAACGTCAAGAAAGACGCCCTCAACCGTTTCATCGACAACCCCGGTGGCGGCCAGGTGCCACAGTTGGACAAGCGCGAGGTGACCACCGGCGTATTGGTCGACAATGGTCAGACCGTGGTGCTTGGTGGCGTTTACGAAATCAGCAAGGCCGACAGCCAGACCAAGGTGCCCTTGCTTGGCGACATTCCGGTGTTAGGCAACCTGTTCCGCAAGAAGGGACGCAACGACACCAAAGCGGAACTGTTGATTTTCGTGACGCCGCGCATCCTCAACGACAGCCTCAAGTGAAATGATGGCTGGCGCGCCTGACGCGCGCCGCCATCACCGTTCGACATCGCACTCATCAAAAGCGTCGTACTTATCAAATGCATTCTGGAGATTGGTCAATGAAGGTTTTTTCTCGCGTACTTGCCGTGCTTTGCAGCGCCCTGCTGCTCGCCAGTTGCGGTGGCGGTGGCGGCGGTGGAGGTAATGGCGGCGCATTCACGCCGGCGCAGGCGACTCTGACCATTTCAGCGACGCCATCCACGGTTGCGCCGCTGGGCTCGGCCAACATCGAAGTCATTGCGAAGAAGGGTGATGGCGGCCCAGTCCTCGATGGCACGGTGATCGGCATCCTGCTGACGCCGTCGACCCTCGCGAATGCGGCGACCTCGGCGACCACGATCGGCGGCCGGGTCAGCTTCCCGGTCACTGCACTGTCAGCCGCTGGCTCGGTGCGGGTAACGGTGTCGATGGCCGACCCGGGCATCGCCAATCGCACGGCTACCGCGAGCATCGACGTGACGATCGCTGGCGCGCCGCCGATGAGCCGAATGACCGCCGTCGCCAGCCCGACCACGATCACGCAGAGCGCGACATCGGACATCGTCGTCACCTTTACCCGGCCCGACGGCAGCAATGTTCCCGACGGCACCGTGATCAATGCGCTGGCCTCGCCGGCCAGCATCGGCACCATCCAGCCGACCTCGACCACGGTCGGCGGTCGTGCCAACTTCACGTTCCGCAGCGGCACCCAGAACGGCACCGCGACGATCCAGTTTTCCGGTCTTGATGGTTCGGGCAGCAGCACGGCTGTCAGTACGACCGTGACCATCACCGTCAACGGCGCACCACCCGCGGCGACCTTCACCGCAGTTGCAACGCCAGCCACCATCACGCGCAATGCGCGCTCGGACATACTGGTCACGCTGCGGCGCGCCAACGGCGATCCAGTAGCCGATGGAACCGCCATCAACGCGGTACTTTCGCCGGCGTCGATCGGCCTGGTCGCCGGCAACGGCACCGGCGGCGCCACCGCCAGCAACATCACCAGCGGAGGTCGCGCCAACTTCCAGTTTTTCAGCAGGAACAGCGATGGGACCGCGCAGATCGTGTTCTCCACGATCGATCCGGAAAATCCAGCCCGCACCCTGACGGTGACGGCGACGATTGTCGTTTCCGGCCAGGGCGCGTCACGGATCGTGGTGACGCCGACGTTGTCCTTGATGACCCAGAACTCGACGACCGATGTCGCCGTTGTCGTAACCAATCGCCTGGGTGAACCCGTCGCTGACGGCACCACGGTCAACCTCACTGTCAGCCCGGCGAGTATTGGCTCGGTATCCAACGCCAGCGGAGGCCCGCAGGGCAACCAGGCAATGGCAACCACGGTGGGTGGCCGCGCCAACTTCCGTTTCAACAGCGCATCCATCAATGGCGTGGCCACGTTGACGGCATCGTCAGCCGATCCAGACAACGCCGGAGCCACCCTTACAGGTACCGCCACCATCACGATCGCCGGCGTCGGCGTGCCGCGCCTCAGCGCCGTCGCGCAAACCACGGTGCTGCCGCCGAACCTGTTTGGCGTCGCCCCGTTCATCGGCTCGCCCTACATCAGCGAAATCGACGTCACCTTCCGCCGCGCGAACGGCCAACTGGTCAGTGGTACGACGATCAACGTCAGCGTCAACCCGGTCACCTTCGGAGGCTTCTCGACGTTGGATGACCCGACCACGCCGGACATCAACGAATTTACGAACATCCTTGGCCAAGGCCCGGTCAACGTGGTTGCCGGCAAGGCGACGCTGTTCTTCCATGCGTTCACCCTGCCGGGCAGCGCGACGGTCACCATCACCGCGATCGATCCGGACACTCAGGAAGTGCTGACCACGCAGGTCGTGATAACCGTTGCCCCGACCGCCGTGCCGCTGCCGTCGACAGTCACTGCGGTAGCGCAGAACTCGGCGGTCTACGTGCAAGGTGCCGGCGGACGCACCAACGCGACGCTGATCGCCCGTGTCAGCGACGGAGCCGGCAATCCGGTACCGAACCCGACCGCCGGCAACGACAGCTGGAACAATGTCGTTTTCGAGATCAACAACGCTGCTGGCCTAGGCGGTGCGCGTCTGACCGCGATCGGCGCCAGTGGCAACAACATGGCCGGCAGCCGTGTATTGACGCGGACCTTCAACGGGCAGGCGACGGCGACATTCGAGAGCGGCACCGTGGAAGGCACGGTCACGATTACTGTCACCGCCGACCGCGCCGACAACAATGTCAGCAACGGCATCCAGGATCCGATCACCGCGACGCTGACGCTGACCGTTTCCGACGGCAAGCTCTTCAGCATCGTGCTGACCAGCCCGACCCCGAACGGCCTCACCGTCAACACGGTTCCAGGTGCCGGCACGCCGACCAATCCGACCAGTCCGAACGCCGGTCCTCGCAATGTTGGCAACAATGACGGTACCTACAGCCTCACCGTCAGCGCGCTGGCGACCGATCGCCGCGGCAACCCGGTCATCGCCGGTACCGCGCTGCGCTTTGGTGTCATCGACGCGCCGCTGTTCGGCTTTCCGAATCTCGGCCACGGCATGTTCTTCCTGACCGGTGGCGATGGCAATCCGGCCGAAAATGGATCGTTGTTCACCGCGCCGACCGGACAATTCGCGACCGCTGGCGGCGGTGCCGGCCCGGGCGACACCCTGCTGGTATTCGGCCAGCTGGTTCCAGGCAATCGCGACCTGCAGGAAGCGCGCACGGTTGCCACCGTCAACAGCGACACCAGCCTCAACATCGTCAACAGCTTCAACCCGAACGATGATACCGGCGTGTCGGTCGACAACGGTCCGGTACTGCCTTACGTGATCGGTCGTGCGACCGAAGTGAACATCGGCGGCAACTCGGGCGGCACGGCCGTTCAGGCCGCGACCAACGACATCGGTGTCGCCACGGTGACGCTGAACTACCCGGTCACCCGTCTCGGCAAGGCCGCCTACATCTATGCACAGGGCGACCGCGCCGGAACCGGCACCCGCAAGGTGACTGGAACGGCTGGCATCGTGCTCCCAGGCGCGCGTCCTGCAGCAGTTACCGCCAGTACCACGGGCCTGCCGGGCAACATCTCGGCCAGCCTGCAGGTGTGCCTGCGCGATGCCAACAACGAACCCCTGCAAGGCTATTTCCTGCGCTTCGCCTTCCACGATCTCGGCGGCGGCAGCGGTTCGGTCGACAACGTCACCGGCACCGGTATCACCGCAACGCCAACCGGCAGCGACGGGTGCCTGGTCGCGCTGGTCCGCACCACCGGCATCACCGGTGCCGACACCATGGCCGGCGTGATCTTCTCGTCCGGCGACGCAACCATCGTCGACGTGAAGATCAGCACCGGCGCGAATGCGCAAAACGTCGTCAACGTGTCGCCC
>JBBSLA010000059.1:0-17323 GCA_038255665.1 Lysobacterales bacterium
ACGAAGGTGCCGTCGCGATTTTCTGCGTTCAGTGGGCTGCTTCCGGACGGCTCGGTGCCTTCCTCGAACAACACCTCGTAGCGCATTGGTTCCAGAATCTGCTTCCATTCCTCGTCGCTTTTCTTCAGCGGCGTGATGCCGGCATCGCCGCTGCTGGCGGCGGCCGAACCCGGAGGCGCGCTCCGCGCACAACCTGGCAACAGGGAGATGGCCAACAATGGGGCAATGCTTTGCAAAAGCGCGCGGCGTTTCATGGTGGACTCCTAACGTATCGAACGATGACCTGATGAGAACGGGCCACGGTACAGCCTGGATTCGCAACGATGATGGCCCGGTCAGCTTGCATTCCAGATGAACGCGACCGGCAACCGCGTGTCTGGTCGTCCGTTTGCTGTGCTTCGCTGTCCGTGAATCGCGCTCGTCAGATGGCGTCGCTTCCGTTGCGCATGCGTCGAAAACGACCGAGCGTTACCCGGCCCCGGTCGCCCAGGTCACGATGCGTCGCCACATCCGCGAATCCCGCAGAGGCGAGCAACGCGCGCACGGCATCGCCTTGGTCCCAACCGTGTTCCAGCAGCAACCAGCCGTCATCGAGCAGATGCGCAGGCGCACCCGCGACGATCGTTCGTATTGCATCCAGACCATCTGCACCCGATGACAACGCCAATGCCGGCTCATAGCGCAAATCGCCACGTTGCAGGTGCGCGTCGCCAACAGCGATGTACGGCGGATTGCTCGCGATCAACGCGAACCGCGCATCGCCAACCGCCGCACACCAATCGCCTTGCGCAAAGCGCACGTTCGCGAGTCCCATGCGATCCGCATTCCCACACGCAACTGCCAGCGCCGCCGCACTCGCGTCGCTCGCAAGCATCCGTGCACGAGGACGCTCACGCGCGAGCGCCAGAGCAATCGCACCTGATCCAGTGCCGAGATCGGCAACATCCACACCGACGTTGGCAGGAATGCGCTGCAAGGCCAACTCAACCAGCAACTCGGTTTCTGGCCGAGGTATCAGTACGTCGGAAGTCACTGCCAAATCCATCGACCAGAACCCACGCGATCCGATCAGGTAAGCCACCGGCACGCCGCGCAAGCGTTCGCCGATCAAGGCCTCAAACCGTGCCGAGTCTTCGTCGCTAAACCCGTCGTCGGCATGTGCGATCAACCACGACGCATCGCGTTGCAACACATGTTCCAGCAACATCCGCGCCTCGACGGCTGCTTCGTCTCCGCTCAGGCGAGCGGCAGTGGTGAGAAGGTTTGAACGGATTGATTGCATTGATGCAGTTTAGTGCGGCCAACTCGGCGCGACAGAACGAGCTCGCGGCTCGCTCGGCGGAGTATGCTCGCCGAGTGAAAGTCCACGAAGTATTGCGACTATTGCAGGACCATTGATGGTGAGTCGCGACGACGCGCGGCAGCCATGTTAAGTATGTCGATGTCGCAGCTTAGTCAGCTAAACAGGATCAAACGTGGTTGGCTGCTCGAAGCGCTTGGGCCGAGATTACTGAGGAAAATCGCGCGTGGACGATCTGATCAAGAAGCTGAAGACGCCGAAGGAATGCGAGACGTTTGCTCACAACGCGGTGCGCAAGGGACGCGACGACCTCGCGATGAATGCGAAGCAGCGAAAGGTCGAACTTCGTGCTGAGGCTCACGGCGCGTCGACGGAAGTGGAGCGAGAGTGTCTGGAAGCGGTCTTCGCGTATGAGGAGGTTCTTTCTCTGAAAAATGGGAAAAGGACGCGCGCATCGCGAACGTGGCCGATGATTGAACGACACGGAATCATTGCCGCGACGGAACGCGCAGTTGACCGAACCGACGGCACTTCGGCATTCAAGGCCGTGAGTGAGGCTGGCTTGGGAAATTACGCATTCGAGGCGGTCGTTTTGCGACATCCGGCTTACTTCAGCGACGCAGCGGTCGAGCGTTCCCGCAATCGCATGGCAGAGGGTGCGCCCGACGATCTGTGAGGCCGTTGATCGCGACGGACCACACGACCAGGCTCAGATTTTCATCGCGCTGGAATCGCCTTCCGGTTCGCCTCTCTCTACAAATCATCAACAATCTCCAACACCGCGCCGCGTTGCTCTGACAGGCCACGCGCAAGCTCGCGGACCCGCCGAGCGACGGTATCGTTGGACACTTCCACTTCGATGCTGTGAAAGCCGGGGCCGGTGTTGTCGCTGAGACCCGCGGAGCTGGAGTCCGGATCGTCCATGTGCGACATCAGGTCGGCGATTTCCTCGGCGCGGTCGACGCCTTCGAGGCCGGAAATTTCATCGATAAGCAAACGGGCGACATCGTCGGCACCAGTCAGGCGCAAGTGTACGGTTGGCATGGTTGCTTCCTTGATGATGTTGGATCGGCAGTAGAGCGCGGCATGGCGGAATCGGAGCGGAACGTAGAAATAACCGCTCATATTTTCGTGACGAATGTTGGCAGCATTGGTGACTCGTCACCCTTGTTGACATGTCCGAATCCGCGCGATCCCTCGCGCGCGCCGCAATCGGCTGACCCGTCCAGCACTCGCGGACAGGAACGGGCGTCAAGGCCGCTTTTGACCTACCTCCCGATTCGGGGAGGCGAGGTGGCGCAGGAGAGCCCGCAGGGTGGCCGAATGGATTCGGCCAGGTCGCTGCAGGTGCAGGGATGCGCCTTCAGCGAACCCCGTAGCCAGCTCGCGTAGTCGTGCGGCTCCTCCGCACGACCGACCCGCCACGGGCGCATCTTTGGGCCACGTTTCTGTGCGAGCAGAAAGGTGGCTCGGCGGGCGGCAGCCCGGCGAAACGCTTGAACAGGCTGGCGACAACCAACACACGCCGAATGGCGACACAAGGCGCGGACCCTCACCTCCGGCTCCTCTCCCGGTGGGAGAGGAGAGAGCAGCGTCGACTCTCCCGGCGCGAGAGGGGAATAAGCAATGGCTGTCGCCATCAAACGAAAAACGTGCTGGGGTATACTCGCGCCCGCTCGCCGCCAGTCGCCAGCGTCAACGACGCGACCGGTGGCAGCGCAATGCCACGCGCCCGTAGCTCAGCTGGATAGAGTACTTCCCTCCGAAGGAAGGGGCCGGGGGTTCGAATCCCTCCGGGCGCGCCATTCTTGCTGTCTGCCGTGCGTGGGTTCTGGCCTCCGAATCGATCCGCGAGCCATTCCAATCGACGCCTCGCGCGACCGATACTTCGACGCCAGGGCCAGATGGAAAATGCCTTCGCGGTCGAGGCGGACCGTTTCCGTCGCAGCGAGTGGCCGGTATACTTGCGCGCTTTCGCGGACGGCTGACGGTCCGCGCAGCGTTTGGCCACGAGGTGAACCGTGAGTAGTCCTGTCAACAGCACCGATCAGGTGTTCCTGAAGAAATTCTTGATGCTGATCGGCTTCCTGGCGGTGGTTGCCGTCGTGCTGATGATCCTTGCCGGGATCATTCATTCCGGCGCGCCGCGTAACAAGGACAGCGCCCTGGTGAAGGTTGCTGACCAACGCATCGCCACGGTTGGCGGCGTCTATGCTGGCGAAACCGGTGCTGCGGCCATGCAGGCAGCAAAGGAGGCCGCCGCGACCCTTGCCGCCACGCTCGTTGCGTACGGCGGTACGACCGATGGCAAGGTGATCTACGAAAGTCTCTGCCACAGCTGCCACGAAACCGGTGCGGGCGGTTCGCCGAAGTTGAGCGACACGGCACATTGGGCACCGCGCATCGCGGAAGGCTTGGCCACGCTGCAAAAACACGCTATCGAAGGCTATACGGGCAGCGCGGGCGTGATGCCGGCGCGCGGCGGAAATCCGTCGCTGACTGACGAGCAGGTGAATGCGACCGTCCAGTGGATGGTGGCGCAAATCCAATAACAGACTCGGACGCGGGTTCGCCCCCCGCACGAATCGATCGCCACGAACGGCGGAGCAGTCGCAAGACGCTCCGCCTTTTTTGTTGCTGTGATCAACCGGATTGCGACGTGGTGGTCGCATTTCCAAACAGGTAGCAAGTTGCACACAAATGGTGCGTCGCGTCCATGTAAGTGCGTCGATCGAACTGAACTTTACAGCTTGCGGCCTATCACTGCTGACAAGTCATTGATTTTATGAACTTGTTGCGTTGCGAGACAACTGGCACGGTGCTTGCTACCTTCCTTGCCTACCTGTCATCTCGAGGATTTCCATGTCGTCTGCCAATGTGTTCAAGCTGATCAAGGACAACAACGTCGAATTCGTCGACCTGCGCTTTGCTGACGTGATCGGCAAGCAGCATCACGTCGGCTTTCCGGTAGGCGCGATCGACGACTCGCTGTTCGAGGACGGCAAGATGTTCGACGGCTCCTCGATCGTCGGCTGGAAGGGTATCAACGACTCGGACATGGTGCTGCTGCCCGATGCCGATTCGGCCTATCTCGATCCGTTCTCGGCCGACCCGACCCTCATCCTCAACTGCGACGTGCTCGAACCCAGCACCATGCAGGGCTATTCGCGCGATCCGCGCACGCTGGCCAAGCGCGCCGAGGCGTACCTGAAGTCGACCGGCATCGCCGACACCGCGTTCTTCGGGCCCGAGCCCGAGTTCTTCGTGTTCGACAGCGTCCGCTACAGCAACACGACCGGCAAGGTCAGCTACGAGATCGAATCCGAAGAAGCTGCCTGGTCGTCGGACAGGAAATTCGCCGATGGCAACACCGGTCATCGTCCGGGCATCAAGGGCGGCTACTTCCCGGTTCCGCCGGTCGATTCGCTCAACGACCTGCGTGCCGAGATGTGCAAGGTGCTGGCCCAGATCGGCCAGGTGGTCGAAGTGCATCATCACGAAGTCGCCACGGCGGGCCAGTGCGAGATCGGCGTGCAATTCAGCACGCTGACCAAGAAAGCGGATGAGCTGCTGGCACTGAAGTACGTGGTCAAGAATGTGGCGCACCAGTATGGCAAGACCGCGACCTTCATGCCCAAGCCTTTGGTCGGTGACAACGGCTCGGGCATGCACGTGCATCAGAGCCTGGCGAAGGATGGCGTCAACCTGTTCGCCGGCGACGGCTACGGCGGCCTGTCGCAGATGGCGCTGTGGTACATCGGCGGCATCTTCAAGCACGCCCGTGCGATCAACGCGTTCGCCAACTCCGGCACCAACAGCTACAAGCGCCTGGTGCCCGGTTTCGAGGCACCGGTGATGCTGGCTTATTCGGCGCGCAACCGCTCGGCAAGCTGCCGCATTCCGTTCGTGCACAGCGCCAAGGCACGTCGCATCGAAGTTCGCTTTCCTGATCCGATCAATACCGGCTATCTCACCTTCAGCGCGTTGCTGATGGCGGGCCTGGACGGCATCCTCAACAAGATCGATCCGGGCGCGCCGTCGGACAAGGATCTCTACGACCTGCCGCCCGAGGAAGAAAAGAAGATTCCGCAGGTCTGCTCCAGCCTCGACCAGGCGCTGCAGGCACTGGACAAGGATCGCGCGTTCCTGAAGGCCGGCGGCGTGTTCTCCGACGACCTGATCGACGGCTACATCGAAACCAAAATGGCCGAGGTGACCCGTTTCCGCGCGGCGACGCATCCGCTGGAATACGAGATGTACTACTCGATCTGATCGGACCGAATCGATCCGATCAGCACGGGCCGCGTTGAGCAACGCAGCGCGGCCAACCGGCCGCATCGTCACACCGGCATGCCGCCACGACAACCAGGGAGACCCCATGAAATTGATTGCAGCCATCGTCAGGCCATTTAAACTGGACGACGTGCGCGAAGCGCTGTCGCAGGCCGGCGTATCCGGCATCACCGTCACCGAGGTCAAGGGCTTCGGCCGCCAGAAGGGTCACACCGAGTTGTATCGCGGTGCTGAATACGTGGTCGATTTCTTGCCCAAAGTGAAAATCGAAACGGTTGTGGACGACAGCCAGGTCGACGCCATTGTCGAAGCGATCCAGCAATCGGCCCGGACCGGCAAGACCGGCGACGGCAAGATCTTCGTCACTGCGATTGAGCAGGTGATCCGCATCCGTACCGGCGAAATTGGCGCCGACGCGGTCTAGCTTCGCTCCACGAAAAACTTGTGCCATGTAAAATCACGCGGCCCGGCGATACCTACAAGGTGACATCGCCATCCATCGGAGCGCGCTCGAATCATGCCGTGGCTGGAACTGACCCTGACCCTGCCTGCGCGCGACCAGGATCGCATCGAGGCGGCGCTCGAAGACCTCGGAGCACTGTCGATCACATTGCGTGATGCCGACGCGGAAACACCCGACGAACGTGCCATTTTCGAACCCGGTGTTGGCGAGACGCCGCTGTGGTCGATGATCGTGATGGACGCGCTGTTCGAAGCCACGACTGATCGCGGCAACGTTTTGCAGGTGTTGATCGAACGCGTACCAGAACTGGAGCCCGCACAGATCGACTTCCGCGACATAGCCGACCAGGACTGGACACGGGTCTGGATGGATCAGTTCAAGCCGATGCAGTTCGGCCGCCGCTTGTGGATTTACCCGTGGAATATCGAACCACCCGACGTTGCCGACACGGTGATCGTCCGGCTCGATCCTGGCCTCGCCTTCGGTACCGGCACCCATCCGACCACCGCGCTTTGCCTTGAATGGCTGGACGGTCTAAACCTGCATGACCAGCAGGTCATCGATTTCGGTTGCGGTTCCGGCATCCTGGCGCTCGCTGCGCTCAAGCTGGGCGCCGCCAGCGTCATCGGCATCGACAACGACCCGCAGGCGATCACGGCGACGATCGACAATGCGGAGCGCAATGGCGTCAACGATCGGCTTCAAGTGTTCCTGTCCGACCAGTTCGATGCCGACCAACTGCTCGCCAGTGCCGATGCACTGGTCGCCAATATTCTCGCCGGACCTTTGGGCGAACTCGCGCCGCAGCTCGCCGCATTCGTGAAACCCGGCGGCAAGCTCGCGCTGTCGGGCATCCTGTGTGAGCAAGCCGACGACCTGGTCGTACGCTATGCCGAATGGTTCGGCGATTTGCTCGTGACCACGCACGGCGATTGGGTCCGGATCTGCGCGACGCGGAAGACCTGAGCAACGATGTTCAGCCAATGCCCGCGCTGCCGCACGATTTTCATGATCGCACCCGCCGACCTTGCCGCCGCGCGCGGTGATGCCGTCTGCGGCCATTGCGGCAGCCTGTTCAATGCGCTGCGAAGCCTGAGCGAGTACCCGCCCGAGCCCGACGAGAAGGACCTCGACGAACACGATGTCGACCTGCCAGCGCCACCGTTGCGCCTGCCGGTAAGCGAGCCAATGCGGGCCGCAGTCGCGTCGTTCGATCCGGATCTCGATGGCGTGATCGACACCGAGCCGCCATCGGTGCCCGTGTTTGCGCCGACCGTACGCGCTCGCTCGTCCGATTGGCGCTGGTGGTCGATCGCGGCGTTGTTGCTGCTGGCTTTGGTGCTGGAAATGGGATGGGCCGAACGATCGACGTTGGCGGAGGACGCGCGCTTTCGCCCTTCGTTGGATCGCGTGTGCGCCAGCATTGGCTGCCGGTTGCCGTTGCGTCGCGATGCCGGCCAACTGGCACTGACCTCGCGCGAAATTCGTCCGCATCCGTCGGTGCCAGACGCGTTGTTGATCTCAGCGACCATTCGCAACCAGGCCGACTTCACCCAACCATTCCCCGACGTTCGCATTCGGTTGACCGATCTCAACGAAGCGCCGGTCGCGTCGCGACGATTCGTTCCCAGCGACTACCTGGTCGACGCCAGCGAATCAAAAAGGGGATTGGCGGCTCAGGCCAACGCAGTGTTGCTGTTCGAAGTGGTGGATCCCGGTCGCGAAGCGGTCGCGTTTGATTTCAGTTTCGAATAGCACTGTCCACGCTCGACACGAAAACGCGGCGCTATTCGCAGAACTCGATGCTGGCACTGTCCCTGTCGTCGTGGCGGCGGTAGACTCGTCAACCCGCCACGCAACGTGACGGTTTTCGGATTCGCGGCCAGCAGCCTTCTCGTGCCGGCCGACGCGGTTGAAGGGGTGTTCGCAGTGAAATCAGTTGGCAGTTCGCGCACGAGCGATGCGCAGGATGCGGCGTTGCAACCGGCGTTGCGCGAAACAGTGGCGCGCTCGGTGCGACGCTACCTCGCCGATGTTGATGGCGAACCCACCGAAGGCCTGCACGCATTGTTCCTCGGCGAGATTGAATTGCCGTTGTTCCGCGAAGTGATGGCCTACTACGGCGGCAACCAGAGCAAGGCCGCCGCTGCGCTGGGCTTGAACCGCGCGACGCTGCGCAAGAAATTGCAGTTGCACGGCTTGGCTTGAGCCGACGCATGGCGAACGTGCAGCGATAGCCAAAGCGGTATCCACAAGGCGTCGCTTTATACTGCGCAGCCCGGCCGCCTTGGAACGACGTTCAATGCCCGAGAGTGAAATGTCCCGCGTGTCCGTTCGGCGCGCCCTGATCAGCGTTTCCGACAAGACCGGATTGATCGACCTGGCGCGCGGACTGGCCGCGCTCGGCATCGAACTGCTGTCCACCGGCGGCACCGCTCGCAGCTTGCGCGACGCGGGTACCGATGTGCGTGACGTCAGCGACGTAACAGGATTCCCGGAGATCATGGATGGCCGCGTGAAGACGTTGCATCCGCGCATCCACGGTGGCTTGCTCGGTCGGCGTGGCGTCGATGAAGCGGTAATGGAAGAACACGGCATCGCCCCGATCGATCTGCTGGTGGTCAACCTTTATCCATTCGAAGCGACCGTTGCGCGCCCCGATTGCAGCGAAGCGGACGCGATCGAGAATATCGACATCGGCGGCCCGGCGATGCTGCGTGCGGCTGCGAAAAATCATGCGGATGTCGCCGTGGTCGTCGATCCAGCCGATTACGCTCGACTGCTCGATGCGCTCGGTTCGGGCGGCACGGCGCTCCCGTTGCGCCGCCAGTTGGCAGCCAAAGCCTTTGCGCATACCGCATGTTACGACGGCATCGTTGCGAGCTGGATCGGCGCGCGTGCTGACGGCGATGCCGTGCATGAATTTCCGCCAACGCTCCACCTCTCCTTGCAGCTCCGCCAGACCTTGCGCTACGGCGAAAACCCGCATCAGGCGGGCGCGCTCTACGTTGAGGATCATCCGCCGGAAGGCAGCATCGCCGTCGCGCGCGTCATGGCGGGCAAGGCGTTGTCATACAACAATATCGCCGACGCCGATGCCGCGCTGGAATGCGTGAAGGCATTCGCGCGACCGGCCTGCGTCATCGTAAAGCACGCCAATCCTTGCGGCGTTGCGGTTGCGGACGACATCGGCAGCGCCTACGAGCGTGCCTATCAGTGCGATGCGACATCGGCGTTCGGCGGCATCATTGCGTTCAATCGCGAACTTGATGCGAAGACGGCCCAGACTATTTTGGCGCGACAGTTCGTTGAGGTAGTGATTGCGCCAACAATCGCGCACGACGTGGAACGCGTGTTCGCGCGAAAGCCCAGCGTTCGCTTGCTGGTCAGTGGCAGCTGGCCGAATCAGCCGTCAATGACGATGGACTACAAGCGGGTCGCTGGTGGACTGCTGGTCCAATCCGCCGACAGCGACGCACTGACCCAGGCCGACCTGCGTATCGTCAGCCGCAGCGCACCGACCATCGACGAACTTGATGACCTGCTGTTCGCCTGGCGCGTGGCGATGCACGTGAAATCCAATGCCATCGTCTACGCGCGTGAGCGCGCCACGATCGGCATCGGCGCGGGCCAGATGAGCCGCGTCATCAGTGCGAGGATCGCCGCCATAAAGGCCGTGGACGCCGGACTGGACGTGCCGGGCAGCGTGATGGCATCGGATGCATTTTTCCCGTTTCGCGACGGCATCGACCTGGCTGCCGAGGCCGGTATTCGCGCGGTGATCCAGCCCGGTGGCTCGGTCCGCGACGACGAGGTCATCGCCGCCGCCAACGAACACGGCATGGCGATGGTGTTCACCGGTCGTCGTCATTTCCGGCACTGAGCGCGTCGGCGTGAGGTGGATCGACAGGAACAGGACTGCGCAATGAAGGTACTGGTGATCGGATCGGGTGGGCGCGAACATGCGCTGGCGTGGCGGCTGGGCTTGTCGCCGAAAGTCGCTCGGGTGTTTGTCGCACCGGGCAATCCCGGCACTGCTGCCGAGCCGAAATTGCGCAACGTCGCCATCGCTGCCGATGACACCGATGCGCTGCTTGCATTCGCGCGCGACAACGCCATCGATCTGACCGTAGTGGGACCCGAGGGCCCTCTGGTCACAGGTATCGTCGATCGCTTCAATGGAGCCGGATTGCGTTGTTTCGGACCGACCGCTGCCGCCGCTCAACTGGAAGGCTCCAAGGCCTACGCCAAGGATTTTCTTGCGCGCCACGATATTCCCACCGCGTACTACGCCGTGTTCGATGAACTCGCACCCGCACTCGCGCATGTACGCGAACGCGGCGCACCGATAGTCATCAAGGCTGATGGCCTTGCCGCAGGCAAAGGCGTTGTCGTCGCGATGGATCTGGCCGAGGCGGAGCGTGCGTTGCACGACATGCTGGGCAACAAGAGTTTCGGCGACGCCTCATCACGCGTCGTGATTGAGGAATTCCTGGTCGGCGAGGAAGCCAGCTACATCGTGATCTGCGATGGCCAGAATGCGTTGCCGATGGCGACCAGCCAGGATCACAAGCGCATAGGTGAAGGCGATACCGGCCCCAACACCGGCGGCATGGGTGCCTACTCGCCGGCGCCGGTAGTCAGCGCTGATGTCGATCGCCGCATCATGGACGAGGTGATCCGACCTACCCTGGCCGGCATGTCTGCCGACGGGACGCCGTTCACCGGGTTCCTCTACGCCGGCTTGATGATCGATACCAGCGGCGCGCCCAAGGTCATCGAGTTCAACGTGCGCTTTGGCGATCCGGAAACGCAACCGATCATGCTGCGATTGCGCTCGGACCTGGTCGAACTGATCGACGCAGCGCTGGATGGACGTCTGAACGAAATGGCGGCGCAGTGGGATTCGAGACCGGCGATTGCCGTCGTGCTCGCTGCCGAGGGCTATCCCGCATCACCACGAACCGGCGATGTAATCACTGGCGCGAACGAAGTCAGCCGGGATGGCGTCAAGGTGTTCCACGCCGGCACGGCTTTGCGTGACGGAGAACTGGTCAGCGCGGGCGGTCGCGTGTTGAGCGTTTGCGCGCTCGGTCGCGACATCGCCGATGCGCGTGCACATGCCTATGAATCGATCGGCAAGATCACGCTTGCCGGCGGCTACTATCGTCGCGACATCGCACATCGCGCATTGCAGCGCGAATGAGCTGTCGATGCCGTGGCAGCGGCATCGACTAACAATGCCAGCCTACTTTTTCGTCGCTGGCGTTGCCGGCACCGCTGGTTGCGCTGCGGCAGACTTGGTCACCGGCTTGGAGGTTGGCATGAAGGTTGGCCGGGTTGGCTTGAGCAAGGGATGCGCTGCGGCCCACGGGCGATCAGGCAATTGCTTGGCCTGGAATTCGGCGTAAAAATCCTTGTACAGCGCGATGGATGCTTCATTACCGTTCTTCGCCACATCGAACATCGCGGCCGCTTGGGTCTGCTCGGCGTCTTGCCACTTTCCGGCAGCAGCCAAGGAAAGGGCATACGCCTCGCTGACCTGCGCGGAACTACCCAACGGCGAGTTGTAGAGGTTCTCGCCCATCGTCATTGCGCGCTTGCGCTGTTCGGTATTCGCGCTGCGACAGGTGCTGGCGACTCGCACATACAACTCGGCAATGCCTGCGTCGCGCGGGCTTTTCGTCGCCGCGTCACCGGTTTCACTCACTGCGGCGGCACATTTGTTGGCTAACACCTGGGTGGCGATCAGGCGAGCTCGCGCATCGGTGCTATCCGGTGCTGATCGCAACGTGTCGGCGTAAGTCTTCATCGCATCAGCAGTGTTGCCGTTGCGCAATTGAATATTGCCGATCGCGATGCGCGCTCGCACGTTCGCGTTGTCGACCGTCAGCGCCTTGGTGAAGGCGGCCGTTGCGGCGGCATCGTCACCAGCAGCTTCCTCGACCAGTCCCTGCACATACCAGACGCCCACTTCTTTCGGTGCCACGACCGTAGCCGCTCGGACGCGACTGCGCGCCGCGTCGAACTTGCCGGCAGCGGCTTCGACGCGGGCATAGGCGAGCAGCAACTCCATATCGTTCGGGAATTGCTTGAGTGCCGCGTCGAGGGTCTTGCGCGCCGCGTCGTAGTCGCCGGCGGTCGCGCTCATGCCTGCTGCGACCATCGCATTCTGTTTCGGCCCGACGGCTGGTGGCTCGTTGACTGCCTGGGCGACGCTTGCAGGTGCAGTAGCGCCGGACGCAATCACGGGCGCCTTCAGATCGATGATCGGCAAGATGCGCTCCATCATCGGATCCGGCAGGGTCGGCGCGATATCACCCGCTTTGGCGCGCGATTCTTCCGCGCCCTTCTTGTCACCGGCCTGCTCCTGCGCCAACGCCAGGCCGCCATAGAGCTGGGTCGCCTGCGGCTGTGCGGCGAGGGCCAGTTTGAACAGGTTGACGGCATCGGTGCTGCGTTCCTGACGCAGCGCGATCGCACCCAACACCGCGTAAGGCATCGGGTAGGTCTTGTTGTCCTTGGTGAACTCCTCAAGCACGGCGCGGGCTCGGTCCAGTTCGTTGTCGCGAACCAGCACGTTGGCCAGCCCCATTCGCGCCGGCAGGTAGCCGGAATTGAGCTTGAAGGAGCGCTCGAAGAACGTTTTCGCTGCCGGTTCCTGGCCGCGCGCCAGTGAGATCAGCGCTTGCAGGTAGGGCCAGCGGCCGTCGTCAGGGTTGATCGCCGCCGCATCTGCAAAAGCGACTTCGGCCACGTCGAAGATGCCCACGCGTGCGTGCAATGCACCAATGTCAGCGTAGCGTTCGGCAAGATCGCTACCGCGCAGCGTGGCCTTTTCCTTGTTGAACTGGGCCAGATAGTCGCGAATCTCGTCAGCGTTCTCCTTGCTCAATTTCGACAGGTCGGCGGTCGGCAGTGGTTTGATGGCATCGGCGGCGGACGCGGGCGCAATGCAGGCAAACGCCAGCACGAGGGGCAGTGCAATACGAAAGATCATCATTTTTCCGTTGGGGGACAGATGGCAAGAACTGCCAAGTTTAACTGGCACGGCATGAAGCCGCCTTGCGCATCAGGGGACGACTTTGGAACGCGGCGAAGCCGATCAGTTCACTCGATGCCGAGTTTTTCCAGCCGGTAGCGCAACTGGCGCAGGGTAAGGCCCAGTTGTCGGGCGGCGGCGGTGCGGTTCCAGCGCGTGGCTTCCAGCGCTTTCATGATTGCGGCGCGTTCTGTTTCCGCCACGGCGGCAGCAAGGTCGTTGAAGTTGGTTGGCTCGGCTGCTGCGATCGTCGCAACCGGTTCTGCATGCGCGGGAGCCGCGAGTTCGTTGAAATGTGAAAACGACTCCACCGCACCCGGTGTTGCATCAACCCGCAGCGACTCCATCGGCGGCTGGTTCAAGCGCAGGTCGTCGACCGAGATACTGCTCTCTTCGCACATCGCAACGGCGCGCTCGAGTACGTTCTCGAGTTCGCGCACGTTGCCGGGGAAGTCATAAGCTTCCAACGCCTTCAGCGCATCTGCGGTCAGGTGCGCCTGGCTGCTGCCGTTTTCGCGCGACAACCGCTCCAGCACGCGGGCGGCCAGAATCGAGATATCGCCAAGTCGTGCACGCAGCGGCGGCACGCGCAACTCGATCACGTTGATGCGATAGAACAGATCCTGTCGAAACGATCCGGCTTCGACCAGTCGCGACAGGTTCTTGTGGGTGGCGGACAGGATGCGCACGTCGATCGGCACTTCGGCATGCGCGCCAATCGGCCGTACCGATTTCTCCTGGATCACACGCAGCAGTTTCACCTGCATGTGCAGCGGCAATTCTGCAACTTCATCCAGGAAAAGCGTGCCACCGTGGGCAGCCTGGAACAGGCCATCCTTGTCGGCGGTGGCACCGGTAAAGCTGCCTTTCTTGTGGCCGAAGAATTCGCTTTCCATCAGCTCCGAAGGAATCGCTCCACAGTTGACCGGCACGAATGCGGCCGATGATCGCGGCCCCTGCTCGTGGATCAGCCGCGCAACCACTTCCTTGCCGCTGCCCGATTCGCCGGCGATGTAGACCGGCGCCTGACTGCGCGCGATCTTGGCGATGGTGGCGCGCAGCTCCTGCATAGGCGGCGTATCACCGATCAGCCGCGAGCCGGAATCGTCGGGCTCCGCACGGCGGGTCTCACTGAGCTTGAGCGCGGTCTGCACCAGCCGCCGCAACACGTTCAAGTCGACCGGCTTGGATACGAAATCGAACGCGCCGGCCTTGAGTGCATTCACGGCGGCATCGACGTTGCCGAACGCGGTGATCATCGCGATCGGCGTCTCGGGATATTCCGCCGCCACCAGTTCGATGATTTCCTGGCCCGAGCCATCGGGCAGGCGCATGTCGGTAAAACACAGCGAGTAGCTGTTGCTGGCCAGCCGTTCGCGTGCTTCGGCGACGTTTGCAGCGGCCTCGACCTGCAAGCCCATGCGGCCAAGGGTCATCGTCAGCAAGGCGCGAATGTCGCGCTCGTCGTCAATCACCAGTGCGATTTGTTTGTTACTCATGCATCCGCATCCGCGTCAACGAATTGCCAAGACTAAAGGAAACCAGCAAGCCGCGGTGAGTAGCCGGCCTGACGTGCTCAGCGACTGCGCGCCATCGGACGATTCGACATCAGTGCCGCTGCCGGTGCCAGGGTCAGCCGGAAGCATGCTCCGCCGCCTGCAATCGGCACATATTCCAGGGTTGCCTGGCAGGCTTCGGCCATCTGCCGCGCCAGGTAGAGCCCAAGGCCGGTGCCGAATTCGTGTGTCGTGTAGAACGGCTCGAATATCTGCGCAGCCACTTTCGGCGGAATGCCGGGTCCGCGGTCGGTGACTTCCAGCAGAGCCGGTCCGCGCTCGGTCGCCATGCGCGCGACGACAGCGACGCGCGCCGGCAATCCGGGTTCGCGTCCGTAGCGCAATGCGTTCTGGACCAGGTTCCAGACCACTTGATGCAGATGTTGTGGATCGGCCATCACCTCGACGCGACCGTTGTGCGGTATCGCGACCAGTTGGTCCTTGCCCACATCGTTTGATTCGAGGAATTCTTCGACAAACCGCCGCGCCCAGCCGTTCACATCAATGATCTCGGGTCGCGAGCGCTCGCGCCGCGACAACTGCAGGATGTTCTCGACGACGTCGTTTGCGCGCGTGCAATGGTTGTTGACGATCTCGACCAGGCGCTTGTCTTCCTCGCCGAGATCAGGCGATTCCTGCAGCAATTGCGCTGAGTAGCTGATCGCAGCGAGTGGATTGCGAATCTCGTGCGCAATCGACGCCGACAATCGGCCCAGCGAAGTCAGGGTGAGTTCTTCTGCGCGCCGCGACAACAGTGAAGTGTCGTCGAGGAAGATCAGCACCAGGCTGTCGTCGTTCGGCGCCAAACGCGTGAAGCGCGGGATGACCGATGGAACATCCGGCGCCAGTTCGACCGAGGTCTGGTCGTTCTTGCCCGAGCTGCGCCAGTGGTAGATGCGACGGGAAAGTTCTGGTGCCGCAGCGCCCAGATCGCGCTGGTCCGCCGGCGGCGTACCAATCAGATGCCAGGCCGATTCGTTGATGCGCAGGATGCGGTTGCTGTCGTCGACCAGCAGCACGCCGGTCTTCATGCGGCGGATGATGAGGTCGTTGATCTGCTCCAGATTCAGCAGGTCGACACCGCGTTGTTCGGCCAGCGCCTCGGTCGCGCGCATGTGGCGGCCAAGGAAATGGCAGATGGTCGCGGCAGCGAGGTAGGCGACGCCGTAGAGCAGCGGTTGGGCACTGGACGACGAAGCATCTCCGCCAAGATCGGTCGGCAGGAAGGCTGGAAGGCAGATGCCGACCGTACCCAGCATGGCCAGGCCGATGGCGTATTCCAATGACAGCCACAGTGCAGCGCCGCCGATATTGACCAGCAACATGATCGGGATGGCGGTATGGCTGCCGGACAACGCGATCAGCAACATCGACGCGGCGATCACGTCGATCAGCAGCGCAACGCCAACCACGGCGCGCGGCCGCAGGTTCGACGCGCTGGAAAAAACCAGCATCAGTATCGCGAAGGCGAGATAGGCGATCGCGCAGATCTGGCCCAGTCGCGGATAAATCAGGGTGACCCAGTCCAGGGTCAGCGGGCTGAACACCAGGCCGGTATAGATCGCGGCCTCGAACAATCGATACAGATTGAAAAAGTAGATTTCGCGAGTCGACAATTCCAGCGGCGAATTCATCCCCGTTCGTGGTCCCCGTGGTGCTGGTCCGTTCGGCAAAGGTCGTGCGACGCTCAAGTTTCGATTCTCCCCCGGCGGGTCGGATCGGCGGATTCGACTGCGCGGCGATGATAGCAACACGCGCCGCGATTAAGCGCCACATTGTCAGTCCGTTTTGCTTTCGACTCGCCGATTGCCCAGAATATGCGGCTGATCCGGCCTGCCCCGGTGCCGCGCGCCCGCGTTCGCACCCCGACCGCGCGCTGTTCGCGCGGCCACTCGCAGCGGGCCGATTCCACCCCCAACCGAAGGTGTACGCATGAATTTTCACGAATACCAGGCGAAGGACCTGTTCGCCCAGTACGGCATCCCGGTGCCAGCCGGCAAGATCGCGCGCAGTCCGCAAGACGCCGTCGCTGCGGCCCGCGAGCTCGGCAAGGGTCCGTGGATGGTCAAGGCGCAGATCCATGCCGGCGGTCGCGGCAAGGCCGGTGGCGTGAAGTTCTGCAAGACCGTTGACGACGTCAAGGAAGCCGCCGCCGGCATGCTCGGCCGCAACATCGAAACCTATCAGTCGGCCGGACGCGCCCTGCCCGTCAACATCGTGCTGGTCACCGACGCCGGCGACATCGACAAGGAGCTGTACCTGTCGATACTGGTTGATCGCGGCAGCAAGACGGTGTCATTCATCGCCTCGTCGCAGGGCGGCGTCGATATCGAACAGGTCGCCAAGGAAACGCCGGAAGACATCCACACATTGGAAATCAATTTCGTCGAAGGCTTGCAGCCCTATCAAGCGCGCCGCCTCGCCTTCGACATGGGCTTGACTGCCAAGCAGGCCAACCAGCTGACGAAAATCATGGTCGGCCTGTACAAGCTGTTCAACGAGCAGGACCTCGCCCTGGTCGAACTCAATCCACTCGCCATCCTTACTGATGGCAACCTGATGGCGCTCGACGGCAAGGTCGACTCCGACGACAACGCCGAGTTCCGTCATCCCAAGCTCGCCGCAATGCGCGACGAGACGCAGGAAGACGCGACCGAAGCGGCCGCCGT
>JBBSLA010000060.1:0-16999 GCA_038255665.1 Lysobacterales bacterium
CTTCAGCATGCTCAAAGCCTCTTCGTCTTCGACGCCTTCCGCGACCACGGTCAGTCCCATATTGTGGCCCAGTTCGATCGTCGAACGCACGATCACGGCGTCGTCGCTGTCACGAGTCATGTTCATCACGAACGACTTGTCGATCTTCAATTCGTCGACCGGCAGTCGCTTCAGGTGCGCGAGCGAGGAGTGGCCGGTTCCGAAATCGTCGATCGCCAGCTTCACTCCGCAGGCCTTGAGATGGTTGAGCACATTGAGCGCAGAACTACTGTCGCGCATCACCGCGCTTTCGGTAATTTCCAGCAGCAGCCTGTCCGGTGCAACCCCGTAACGGGTCAGGTAGCTGCGGACCACGAAGGGCAGGTTGGCGGTCGCCAGGTCCATCGCCGAGATGTTGACGGCCACGCCGATATCCAGGCCCATGTCGCTCCATTCCCGGCACTGGCGAATGACATTGCGAAGCACCCAGTCGGTGATCAGGTGGATGCTGCCGGCGTGTTCGGCGAGCGGGATGAATTCGTCGGGCGTGATCAGCCCGTCGCGCGGATGCTGCCAGCGCACCAGCGCCTCCACCTGGTGGCTGGTGGACGTGTCGATGTCCAGCTTCGGCTGGTAGTAGACGCGCAGCTCGTCGTCGCTGACTGCGCGGCGTAGTTCGTTCACCAGCGAAAGCCGACGCAGATGGGTGGCATCGCGCCCCGTCTTGTAGAGCGCGATCGACCGGTGCGATTGCTTTGCGTCGTACATCGCGATATCGGCGCGACGAAGCAGGTCGGCTGCTTCCTCGCCATGCTCGGGATAGATTGCGATGCCGAGGCTGACATCCGGGAACAGATCCATCGACTGCAGGTGCAACGACTGCGACACGGTGCGGACGATCTGCTCGGCACGCCGGCGGGCCTGGTCGGCGCATGCACCCGGAATGACCACAACGAATTCGTCGCCACCCAGCCTGGCAACGGTGTCATTTGGACGCATCGCTTCTACCAGCCGCTCGCCAATGCCGATCAGCAACAGGTCGCCGACGTTATGGCCCAGGGTGTCGTTGATGTCCTTGAAGCGATTGACGTCAAGCGTCAACACGGCGACAGGCGTACCGGTTTTTCTGCCCACCGCGATCGATTCTGCCAATCGCGATTCCACGTTGCTGCGGTTCGGCAAGCCGGTCAGCGAATCGTGGAAGGCCTGGTGTTCGATGTGTCGCTCGCGATCGGCAATCCCGAGCTGCATGTGGTTGAACACGCGAGCCAGCTCGCCCAACTCATCACTGCGATCGACGGGGACTTCGGCCTGATAGTCGCCGGAACCAATGCGCTGCGCCGCGATCATCAGCCGGCGTAGCGGACGGATGACACCGCGCGCCAGCATCCATGCGCCGACGATCGACACCAGTACGGACAACAGCGTGATCAGCGACAGGTTTTTCTTGAGGCGGGAGTATGGCTGCAGAGCCTCGGCCAGCGACATCTGCAGCACCGCTTGCACGGAACCCGGCTGCGCCAGAGACGATGATCCGCTCGCCAGTTCAAGGGTGCGGGTGAGGTACTCAGGCATCGACACCGGCTTGCCGACGGCTTGCGATTGCGCGAGGAAATTGGCCAACTGCGCCTGCTCGACAGATGCCAACGTGGAAACCCAGCGTGGCGTTGATTCCGAATCGGTCACGGCCAGGCTCAATTGGAGCCCGGTCAGTTCGTGCAGCTTCGCCAGCATCGGCTGGTCGAGCGCGAAACCCATGCTGACCCAGCCGATCCGGCGCGGCACCATGACCGCTGCCAGCACCACTTGGTAAGGCTGGCCATTGATCGCAGCGACGGTTGCAAACAGACGGCGGCTTCCGATCTGGCTGATCAGGTCGGCGAACGCAAAGTCTGCCGATGCGGCATTGAGGTCGGTGGTAGTTGCGATCACGCTGCCGTCGAGAGCGATCATCGTCGCAAAGCTCGCGTTGATGCGGCCCCCATGATTGGCCAGCACCGACTGCACTGTCGCCTCATCGCCGCTGGCGACCGCTTCACGAAAGCCGAAGTCGCGGGCAGCCAGCTCGACGCTGTCACCGAACTGTTCACCACGAACGGCGAGCAAACGTTCGAATACCGCGACGCCGCGATCCAGCTCATGGCCGGCGCGATCAAGTACATCGGTGCGGACGGCAGAACTCACCGCCAGGAAGGTCGGTAGCTGGATGACGGCTACCAGTGCGATCAGCAGCATTAGCAGGCGGCCGTGCAGGCTGCGCACCGGCGCTGCGGCACGATCGCTGCCAAGCGTGCCTGCGGCGTCGTATCGATGCGACGCAACAGCCATGTCGCTGGCGGCGTCAGCGCGCATCCGGCTTCGCTTGGTAGCGACGGAACTTGAGTTCGAGTTCGCTCGGAGGTGCCGGCACTTCGGCACGCTCGACCGTCAGCGCCACCGATTTTTCCGCCATGCCGGGCGCGATCCTGATCGGCTCACTGATCGGGTCGGTTCCGGGCAGGCGAGGGTGCCAAACATCCAATACGTATTCGCCATCGGGTGCGTCAGCGATCTTCGCGCGGCCGTCGTCGCCACTTTTCGCGAAGTACGGCGTGTCCAGCACGACGATGTAGCCCAGCATCCAGTTATGGATGTTGCAGCCCAGGCTGACGATCCCCGGAATCAAAAAATCCCCCGGATCGCCGGGGCGGTCCTTGTACATGCGCAACTCGAAATGCTTTGCGGGCGAAAACGAATAAACGTGGTGACGGACCTGGTCACTATTGGGCATCGACACCTTGGTGCCGACCTGGATCGGCAGTACGTGCGGCAAGAATTGCAGATCGCGCTGGTCCATCACGGCGGATGTTCCTTCAACGACCGTTGGCGCATGGCCATCGGTGGGCCGCAGCGATGCCACGGCTTCGTCCAGCGACTTGCCCTCCGCATCGACGATCCGCAGGTTCAGATCCGTAGCCGTAGCAGCGCCGCTGATCTGAACCAGCAGGATCAGCAGCCATTTGTAATCTGTCAACTGGAGCATCAGCGGCCTCATTGTCACTTCGCGACCCTGCCTGTCCGAGTTGCCCGTTCGGGCGTGACCAGGCGGCAGGCGGTCCCCTGAAAAGCCAGAGTCCACGGTGTTTGGTGAAACGATCAGCACGATTTGTGCCAGCCGGTGCGGGCACGGGAGGATCAGTGGATGCGGCGCGGGTTGGAGTGCGCAAAGTGGCCATCGGCCAGAGCTGGAGCCTGCAATGCTGGCGACAGTTTTTGTGCCGTCGTCGCGACGGCACGGGCAGAATCAGCCGCCGACGTACGATCCGTAACCGCGCAAGCGACGGTAGCGCTGTTCGATCAGCTGGTCCGCATCGAGAATCTGCAACTCGTCGAGCTGGTTCAACAGTACGGCCTTCAGCCGTGTTGCCATCGAACGCGGGCTGCGGTGGGCACCGCCGACTGGCTCGCGGACAACCTTGTCGACCAGGCCGAGTTCGAGTAGTCGCGGTGCGGTCAAGCCGAGTGCATCGGCGGCGTCCTTGGCCTTGTCCGGGCTCTTCCACAGGATCGACGCGCAGCCTTCCGGCGAAATCACCGAATAGATGCCGTATTGGAGCATCAGGGTGCGGTCGCCCACCCCTATCGCGAGCGCGCCGCCGGAGCCACCTTCGCCAATCACGGTGCAGACGATCGGCACCTTGAGTTCGGCCATTTCCATCAGGTTGCGCGCAATCGCTTCGGACTGGCCGCGTTCTTCGGCATCGACCCCGGGATAGGCACCGGGCGTGTCGATGAAAGTGAGGATCGGCAACCCGAAGCGTTCGGCCAGCTTCATCAGGCGCAACGCCTTGCGATAGCCCTCGGGACGCGGCATGCCAAAGTTACGCCGGATCTTGGTGCGCGTGTCGCGTCCCTTCTGGTGGCCGATCAGCATCACCGGGCGACCATCGATGCGGCCAATGCCGCCAACGATGGCGGGGTCATCAGCGTAAGCGCGATCACCGGCCAATTCGTGGAACTCTTCACATATCGCGCCGATGTAATCGAGCGTGTAGGGCCGCGCTGGATGGCGCGCCAACTGCGCAACCTGCCAGGGCGTGAGTGCCTTGAAAATCTCGTGGGTCTTGCGCTTGAGTTTGTCTTCCAGCCGACCGACCTCGTCCTCGATATTCATCGACTGGCCATGGCTGGCGTTGCGCAACTCATGGATTTTCTCCGAGAGTTCGGCAATGGGCTGTTCAAATTCGAGGAAGTTCGGGTTCATTCGATGACGTTCGGCCACGATCACGTCGCTATTGGCCGATCAGTATAGCGGCTCGCGCAATGCGGCCCGACCGTGGCTATCGCTGCGTACTCAGCCAGCGATGTACTGCTCCATCTGGCGCAGTTGCTCGGCCTGCTGGCTGATCACCGACTTGACCAGGTCGCCGATCGACACAAGGCCAACAACATTTCCGTCAGCAATCACCGGCAAATGACGGATGCGGCGTTCGGTACACAGCGCCATGCAGTGCTCGACGCTGTCGTTGGGGAGCACCGTGATCGGCTCGGCAACCATGATGTCGGCGACCGTGGTGTCGGACGAAGCGCGCCCCTGCAGGACCACCTTGCGTGCGTAGTCGCGTTCGGTGACAACGCCGACCAGTGTGCCATCTGCAATCACCAGCAAGGCGCCGATGCCGTGTTCGGCCATCGACTTGATCGCGTCGCGCACCGAATCTTCGGGCCCGATCGAAAAGACGCGATCACCCTTGTCGTCAAGCAAGTGTTTTACCTGGATCATGCGCGGCGCTCCTGTGCTGTGATGAACTGACTGCAGGTCCAGTCTACCGCTCGACCGGCACTGCGTGGGGTGCCGGCACCACCAATGACTCGGGCGGCGCTACGGCCGGCTCGAAGGTGTCGATCAGGTAAAGCGGCCGCTGCTTGGCTTCCACGTACAGCCGGCCCAGGTATTCGCCAATGATGCCGAGTGCCATCAACTGCATGCCACCGAGGAAAAGCACCACCACCATCAGCGACGGGTAGCCTTGCACCGGATCGCCCCAGAGCAGCGCCTTGATGGTCACCCAGATCGCGAACACGAACGACAGCAGCGCAGTTATCAGTCCAACGTAGGTCGCCAGTTTCAAAGGCGAGCTGGTGAACGACGTGATGCCGTCGATCGCGAAGTTCCACAACTTCCAGTAGTTCCACTTGGTCTCGCCAGCGAAGCGCGGGTCACGTGCGTAAACCACCGATTTCTGCCGGAAGCCGACCCAGGTGAAGAGCCCCTTCATGAAACGCTGCCGCTCGCGCACGCCCTTGAGTGCGTCAAGTGCACGTCGCGACAGCAAGCGGAAGTCGCCGGTGTCGTGCGGAATCGGCGTCTGGCTCAGACTGCCAATGACCCTGTAGAACGTCTTCGCCGTCCACTTCTTGAACGCCGTCTCGCCGGCGCGTGACGCGCGCGTGCCATAGATCACGTCATAGCCGTCGCGCCATTCGGCGACGAGTTGCGGGATCAGTTCGGGTGGATCCTGCAGGTCGGCATCGATCACGACGACGGCGTCACTCGTGGCATGGTCGAGGCCGGCCGTGAGTGCGAGTTCCTTGCCGAAATTGCGCGACAACTTCAGCGTCGCCACGCGCGGATCGGACGCGCGAAGGTCGCACATGATCGGCCAGGTATCGTCCTGACTGCCGTCGTCGACATAGAGCACGGAACAGTCGAGGTCGCCCATGTCATCGAACACGGCGCTGAGTCGCTCGTGGAAAGCGCGCAGGCCTTCGCTTTCGTTGTAGGCGGGGACGACGACGGTGAGGGAGTTCATGG
The DNA here is from genome assembly GCA_038255665.1 of Lysobacterales bacterium. GTDB lineage: Bacteria > Pseudomonadota > Gammaproteobacteria > Xanthomonadales > Rhodanobacteraceae > Dokdonella. The sequence goes on from JBBSLA010000060.1 coordinate 5,774, forward strand.
CGAAACCATCGCGGCGGATCAGGAACGCATCGTATCGAACCGGGTTCGTCGTCGATAGCGCGGAGCAGCGTCAGCGTGGTTGCAGGTAACTCGCGCCACCAAGTTGCCGCGCCTGCCGTTCAATCCAGCCGGCGCGGCGTTGCACGTACGGCGATGGTGGATTGACGCGATATTTCCGTGGATTGGGCAGCGCTGCCGCGAGCAAGGCTGATTGGCGCGCGCTTAGCTTGTCCGGTGTTGTGTCGAAATAGGCGCGACTCGCCGCCTTCGCGCCGTAGATGGCATCGCCAAATTCGGCAATGTTGAGATACATCTCGATGATGCGCCGCTTCGGCCACATCGCTTCGATCAGCACGGTGTAATACGCCTCGATTCCCTTGCGCACGAAGCTGCGGCCGTTCCACAGGAACAGGTTCTTTGCCACCTGCTGGCTGATCGTGCTGGCACCGCGAAGGCGTTCGCCTTCGTCGGCATCGTCAAGCGCGCTACGGATCGCTTCGATGTCGAAACCGTGATGGATGGGAAACTTCTGGTCCTCGGCCGCGACCAGCGAAATCGGCAGATATGCGGAAACGTCGTCGATCGAGACCCAGCGATAGTGCAACCAGACGAACCCATCGCGCCCGACCAGTCCGGCGATCCAGCGCTGCGCCATGAACCCGCTCAACGGTGGCGGCACGAAACGGAGTGCCAGCACCGCGATGCTGCTCAACAGCAACCAGCACAGCAGCCCGGCAAACGCGAGTCGGAGCCAGCGCGCCGGTGAAAGAAACGTTCGGATGGACATGCGTGGATTGTGCCAGTCGAATCTTGACGAAAGTAATCGATACCTTTCACGGCATCACTCGGTTTTTCAGGTATCGGCAAAAGAAAAGGCACGACCGGAGTCGTGCCTTTTCAACTCAACTTTGACGGGATGTTAGAGCGGTGAGCAGGTGTAGGGACCGGCGGCCGTTTCGAAATGTCCGCGGAAGATGCGGTCCGACTCGGTACCGCCCAGCGTGATCTGGTCGAGGAAGGCACCGCTCACTTCGTAACCACCGTCCGACGAGAAGCGCCAGCGCAGGCGTACCGTCTGGCCCGAATACGCAGCCATGCTGGTGTTGAACGCCTGGAATGATGCTGGAGCTGCGTCGTTGGTTGGCGTGCCCGAGGTCGAACCGCCGAAGGCAGTTTTTCCGACCGCATAACCGCAGGCATTACCGGCATTGGTCAACGTGCCCGAGGCCGGGTATCCGCCGTTCGGCGGAAGGTCGGTCCAGGTCATGCCGTTGTTCACGGAAATCTCCTGCACCAGCAAATCCCAGCCGGTCTCGATGTTGTACTTCATTTGATAATTCAGGGTGGCACCGGCCTGGACGACGATCGGCGCCGTGGTCATCGCGCCGCAAACAGAAGCGGGATAATTTCCGCCGTCCGGTCCAGCGTGGTAGCTCAGGTTGCCCAAGGTCGACTGCGTGTTGGTCACCTGCCACGGCGACTGCATAGCCACGAACACGTGGGTATCGCCGTCATCCAGGTACGCGTTGCCGTCAATACCGGCCGGTCCGATTGCCGTGCCTGCAGCGGTGGTGCTGATCGGCGCGGCATTACCAGCCGCGTCCGTGGCGAGCACCTTGTAGTAGTAGGGGTTGCCGAATATCGCCGAGAAGTCGCTGTAGTTTGGCGTTGCGACGCCAGAGGCGATGGTCACTGGCGCGCTGAAGTACGGGTCGATCGAACGCTGCACCGAATAGCTCATCGCCGAAGCGGCTGGACAATTCGACGTGCCTGCCGTCCACGCGAGAGGCACCTGACAGGTCGCGTTCGGGAACGCACCGCCTTGCACGCCGCCAGTGTTGAAGGTCGGCTGTAGCGTACAAGCCGCAGTTGACGTGACGTCTACGCAGCTCGACACAGCGCCTTCCACGTCATTCGCAATGCCGCGCACTTTGTAGGCATAGCTGTAGCCGCCCTGGCTGGACGTGTCGATAGCCGGGCTGACTGCGCTGCTGCCGACCAGACGGAAGCTGCCGGCCGAGGCGGTTGCGCAGGTACCCGATGCACGATAGAGCTGGAAGCCCTGGGCGCCACCGGCGGCACTGAACGACACCGCTACGCTGCCAGCGGAATTGCTCGCAGCCAGTCCCGTCGGTGCCGCAAATGCTGCCGTGTCAGGTAATCCGAACGCACCCGAAACCGCCAGTGCGTAGCCTTGGCGATTGGTGTTTTCGCGCGCAGCGCCGGGGACGTTGGTTGCCTTGACCCGGAACGTGTAGCTGCCGGCCGCCGGTGCGGTCAGGCGAACTTGCTCCACCGTATTGCGCGGGTCGGCAGTTCCGCCGGTCGTTGAAACGCCACTCGCGAAAACATTGCCCTTGTAGGGCCCGCCCGGACCGTCGACTTCGAGGTCGAGGTTATTGACCAGTTGCAGCGCCGCGCCGGTGCTCGGCTCCGGGTCGTACCAGGTCAGCGTTGCACGCAGTTCCTGGCCGGCTTGGACGTTGGCGATGGTGTACTGCTGGCTGTCTCCAGTCTTGACGCCGGCAATGTTGGTGCGCTCGAAAATGCGCATGCGGCGCAGGTCGTTGCCTGGTGCGCTCGGGGTCGTGTTGAACCACAAGTTGGAATCGAGATAGCCGCGTCCCCAGCCGTAGCTGCCGCTGGCGAACTGATTGGTCGGTGTCGTGTTGCTGCCCAGCAGCGGATTGGTGCCGTTGAGCAGGACCGCCTTCATCACCATGCCGCTGGGCGTGTAGCTGTCGGCGGGGGTCTTGGCACCGCGCGGATAGAAACCTTCCATGAAGAACTGGCGCATCAGGCCGGCATTGCCGGCGATGGTTGGTGCGGCCATGGAAGTGCCGCTCTTGGAAGAGGTAAGCGGCGTTTCAATGGTCGCCGTCGTGCTGGCGTCGCCAGCAGCAGAAACCACGCTCGATCCTGGCGCCATGATGTCCGGCTTGATGCGGCTATCGACGGTCGGTCCGCGACTGGAGTAGCTGGCGACAACGCGACTGCCGGAATGCGACAGGGCACCGACGGTGATCACGTTCTTGCCGTTGCCCGGCGAGCCGGTCGTGGTTGCACCAGAACCGCTGTTGCCGGCAGAAACAACGAAGATCATGTCTTCCACGACCGACAGCGCGTTGTCGGCGAGGCGATCGCTGCCCGAATAGACGCCGGCGCTGGCACTGCCCCAACTGGCGCTGTGTATACCCGCGCCTGCCGCATGGGCCTGGCGAATCGTGCCACCGAGATCGGTGATTGACAGGCAGCCGGTGGTGTCGTTGCCGATGTCCTGGATCAGTAGCTGCGCGTTCGGCGCCATGCCGTCGGCCAATTCGTGCCCGGACGAGGTCGGCGTCGACGCGGTGTAAGGAATGGCGAGTACGGTTCCACCCGCGTCACCCGCGATGGTGCCGCTGGTGTGGGTGCCGTGGTAGCTGGTCGCCGAGCCACCTGGACAGGTAACGGTGTTGTCGTATGCGGTCGCACCCGGTTGCACCCAGTAGCCGTAGACCTTGTTGTTCGGCGATGCGACGCCAATGGTGGGGAGCACGGGCGATGGTGAATCGGCAAAGGTGACTGCGGTGACCTCGCCTGCACCCTTGTTCAACGTCGTGAACCAGGCTTCGTTGGCGTCCAGACCGGAGTCGGAAATACTGATGATCTGGCCGCTGCCGAACAGGTTGTGGTCCCACATCGGCTGGTATCCGGATTCGACAAAGCCGGCGCCCGGGGTGAGGGTATTCGTGGAATTGCCCTGGATGGCACTGATGCCCCCGGTATTGTTGACGTATTCCTGATAGTGCGGTGCAACCCAGGCGACGCTGTCTTCGGCAGTCGCGGCGCGGATCAGCGCGGCCAGGTCAACTTTTTCGGCATGGGCGCGAGCGAACGGTACATCGCCCTTGGCCACCGAAATAATGCGCACGCCGCTGACCTTCAGCAACGCAGCGGCCAGTTGGTCGGCCGACTCGCCGGCAAAGCCGAATACGTCGATCTCGTAGCCGCCTTGCGGCGCTTCGGGAAGAGCATCCAGTTCGGCGGTCCACAGCGCAGGATCGAGCTTCTGACCCGGCTGGTACAGACCCACCCAGCGGACCGCGGAGTCATTCTGGAGTTTGGTCAACGCCGTGCCTTCCAGGCGAACCTGATAGGCGTTGTTCGGCACGTAGCCAAGAAATTGAACGCCATCCTTCTCCAGTCGCGCACGTGCAGCAGCCGGATCGCCTTCGAACTGGACAATGCCGTAACGAGCCGATTCAACGTCGGCAGCTGCGCCGGTCGCTGAATAGTCCACACGTTCGACCACCGGGTCGATAAGGCCCGAACGCAGCAGCAGCAGAGAACCATCGGTTGCGCGCGAATCGGTAATTTCGTCGGGCGAGGGCGCGTGTGCAGCGATGGTGACGGTTGCCGCATTGGCACCGGCAAGTGCTACTGCAACCGCAACGGCAAGCGCCGAGCGGGCGATATGGATCGTTTTCATTATTTGCACCCCAGAGTTGTGTGATGAGCTCGCGCAAGGCGCGTTCGTAGTCACGAGTCCCGACGGTAAAAGCAGGACAAGCGGCGGGCCAGGCCACGCCGGTTCGCGCCTCGATTGTGCCGTTGATCGCGGCATCCGGCAATCCGCACTGCGTCATTCAACTTGTTATGGTCGCGTACGTCGGCGTATGGCTGCGCCGATTCAGGAATTGCGATGATCATCTGTCTGGGCCAGCATTGCCGACCCACCTTGCAGCAATCTGACCCATGTCCGATCAATTGCAGAAATTTGTAATCGAGAAAGCCGGCGTGCGCGGCGTGCTGGTTCAGCTCGACGAGGCGTGGACGCAGGCGCAGTCGAACGCGGACTATCCGCCCAACGTCGCCAGCCTGCTCGGTCGCAGTCTGGTCGCGGTGGCGTTGATGACCGGCACGATCAAGTTTCGTGGCCGGCTGTCGATCCAGTTGCGCACCGAAGATGCGTTGCGACTGTTGTTCGTGGAGTGCAGCGACCAGGGCGCCTTGCGCGGAGTCGCGCGATGGGATGAGGCAAGCGACGTCGCGGCGAACTTGCCTGACGGCACCTTGCTCGCAATCACCATCGAACACGCCGACAGCGACAAGCGCCAACAAGGATTGATTGCGCCGGATGGCGGCGATCTTGAAGCCGCGTTCGAACACTACTTCGAGCAGTCCGAACAACTGCCGACGCGGATCTTGCTGGTCGAACGGAACGGTCGCTGCGCCGGCATGTTGTTACAATCGCTGGCCATCGATGCGGTCGCCGGTCAGCGCCGTGACGAGGATGGCTGGAGTCGCGCCGGCCATTTGCTGGCGACGTTGAAATCCGACGAGCTTGTGTCTCTGCCGCCCAACGAAATCCTGCTGCGACTCTTCCACGAGGAAGACGTTCGCGTGTTCGATCCGCAACCGCTCCGATTTGAATGCAGTTGTTCGCGCACGCGCGTCGCCAATATGCTGCGCTCGCTTGGCAAGGTGGAAGTTGAGGCGTCCCTGGCATCCGAAGGCTCGATCGGCGTGACCTGCGAGTTCTGCAATCGCGACTATCGATTTGACGCAATCGATGCGGCCGAGTTGTTCGCAGCGCCGATGCCGTTGCCGGGATCAGACACCGCGCATTAGACGTTGACCGCGCGGCGCGCGATCAGCGCAACGGAATCCGCGCCAGCATCTCGCGCACTCGGTCGCCACTGGGCGCACGCAGCAGGCTGGGTGCCATCTTGCGAAGCGAAGCCAGATCGAGCCGGCCGATACGTTCGCGCACTTCCAGGATCACGCCGGGATGCATCGAAAGATCGGTGAGTCCCAGCGCCAGCAGCAGCGCCGTGTACTCAACCGCGCCGGCGATCTCACCGCACAGGGTGACGCGCCTATCCGCACCACGAGCGGCGCGAATGATCAGTGCGATCAGCTTCAGAACGGCCGGGTGCAGGGGGTCGTAAAGATCGCCCAACTCAGTGTTGTTGCGATCGGTCGCCAGCGTGTACTGAACCAGGTCGTTGGTGCCGATCGCGATGAAGTCGAGATCGCGGATCATGCCTTGCAGTGCAATCGCCGCCGCCGGCACTTCGATCATCGCGCCAAGTTCCACCCGCTCGGCCACGCTGATGCCTCCGGCGCGCAGCTCTCGCGTGCAGGCGACCTGCAAATTGCGCACGCTGATCACTTCCGCCAGCGTCGTGATCATCGGCACCAGGATTCGCACCGGGCCAAACGCCGATGCACGCAAGATGGCGCGCATCTGGGTGGCCATCAGTTGCGGTCGGCGCAGGGTAAGGCGCACACCGCGAACGCCGAGCGCAGGGTTGGCCTCGCTTTCGTCGCCCAAGCCTGATTCCGCGCTCTTGTCGGCACCCAGATCGAGCGTGCGGATCGTTACCGGCAGCCCAGCCATGCCGAGTACCAGGTCGCGATAGGCGAGAAACTGTTCTTCCTCGCTGGGCAATTCGCGGCGCTGCATGAACATGAATTCGGTGCGATACAGGCCGATCCCGGCCGCGCCAAGTCTGCGCGCGTGCGCCACATCGGCCGGCATTTCCGCGTTCGCGAACAGGCAGATTTCGTGACCGTCCGCCGTGCGCGTTTCAGCATCGGCAAGCAACGCAAGGCGCTTGCCAAGCTGGATCTGTTCGCGCTGCCAGCGGCTGTAACGGGCGAGATCCTGTGCGGTCGGGTGGACGATCAACTGGCCGCGCTCGCCGTCGATCAGGAGCAGGTCGTCGTCGTGGATCTGCGACAGAGCGTCACTGACGCCAACCACCATCGGCAGGTGCATCGATCGCGCCAGAATGGCGCTGTGCGACAGCGTGCTGCCCGATGCCAGCACAACGCCGAGCACGCCGTGTTCCATCAGCGGCACCAGTTCCGACGGCGCCACGGTATCGCTGACCAGGATTTCTCCGACGCGCGAGGCCAGTTTGCGTTCGGCTTCGCTGGTCGGGCGCGCCAGCACGGCTTGGACGCGACCGATGACGTGTTCGAAATCCTCCTTGCGGCTGCGCAGGTAGGGATCTTCCATCGCATCGAAGAAGGCGACCAATCGATCGCTCTGCATGCGCAGCGCGGTGGTGGCGCGGAAGCGCTGGTCGCGGATCAGTGAAACGATGCTGCCGACCAGTTCCTCATCGGACAAGATCAAACTGTGCGCATCAATGAATTCGCCGACATCGCGCGCCAGCGCGCCGGTCAACTTGTTGCGCAGTGCGTTGAGTTCGCCGCGTGCGGTGGCAAGGGCCGCGTACAGGCGGGCCAGCTCGTCGGCGATTTCGTCAGGTTCGAGCCGGTGTTCGTCGATGGCCTGCCGGCTGGGATGTTCGAGACGGGCCCGACCCAGCGACATGCCGCGCGCTGCGCTGCTGCCTGTCAATACCGCTCGCATCGCTCTCCCTGGGTGGCGTACAGCGATGCCCCGGATCAATCAGGACATCGATGTTGAATGTTCTAATGCCCTTCGTCGAATTTGCGCTCGAACAGGTCGACCAGTGCTGCCATTGCGGCCTCTTCCTCGTCACCTTCGGCACGCAAGGTGAGCTGCGCACCAAGGCCGGCAGCCAGCATCATCACGCCCATGATGCTCTTGGCGTTGACCTCCTTGCCGCGATAAACGATGAACAGGTTGGCCTGATAGGGCTGCAAGGTCTGGACGAGTTTGGCCGAGGCCCGCGCATGCAGGCCCAGCCGATTGCTGACGGTGATATCGCGCTCAAGCATGGTCTACGAAGATGCCTCCACGGCCGCCGCTGGCCGCGGTCTGGGCCAGTTCGTCGAGCGATTGTTCGGGGTAATTAAGGACACGCAGCAGCATCGGCAGGTTCAATCCCGACACGCTGTGCATGTGCACGCCGAGCTGCGGCAACTGATGGGCGACGTTGCACGGCGTGGCGCCATACAGGTCGGTCAGCACCAGCACGCCATCGCCGTCGTCGAGCGCCTTGGCGCGTCGTGACGCGTCGCGCGCAGTGTTTTCCGGGTCGCAACAGCTCGCGGGTATTTCCATCACGTCCAGCGCCAGTGGCAACCGGCCGAGCACATGACGGGCCGCATTGACCAATGCCCCGCCCATCGTTTCATGGGTGAGCAGCAACAATCCGACACTCATCAGTCCATCTCGCGGTGATAACTCAGGACCTGGCGGTGGCGATCGCGATAGCGCTCGGCCAGTCGTTCGGCCAGGTAGACCGAACGATGGCGGCCACCGGTGCAACCGATGCAGATGGTGACATAACTGCGCCCGTCGGTCTCGAAACGCGGCAGCCAATTGTCGAGGAAGGCGCTGATATCGTCACGGAAAGCGCCCACATCGGGCTGCTCTTCCAGCCATTCGCGCACCGGCGCGTCCTTGCCGGAAAGAGGCCGCAACTGCGCATTCCAGTGCGGGTTGGGCAGGCTGCGTGCATCGAACACGAAATCAGCATCGGCCGGTACACCGCGCTTGTAGGCGAACGATTCGAACAGCAGGGTCAGCGAACCGGCCGCCACGCCCATGCTGGTGATGATCAGCCGACGCAACTGGTGCACGTTGAGGTCGCTGGTATCGATCACGCGATCGGCGATCGACTGCATTGGCCGCAGCAAACGCCGCTCCATCGCAATCGCATCGGCCAGTGCCAAGCCGTCGCTGGACAGCGGATGGCGACGTCGCGATTCGGAATAGCGCTTGATCAGTACTTCATCACGCGTGTCCAGGAATACGGTCTGGTAGCCGATGCCCTGGCCGGCGAGTGTGGCGAGCACGTCCGGCAGGCGTTGCAGGTCTTCCTGTCGATTGCGCACGTCGGCGCCGACAGCGAGCCTGCGATGACGTTGCGATTCGTCGCGCGACACGGTGTCGACCAGCGCCGGCAGCAACGCGACCGGCAAGTTGTCGACGCAGTAGTAGTCGAGGTCTTCCAGCGTGCGCAAGGCGACGGTCTTGCCGGAGCCGGACATGCCGCTGATGACCGTCAAGGCCGGCGTCTGCGATGGCGCAGGGGCGTCCTGATTGTTCACCATGGCGGCAACCTGCGCATCTGGTGTGCCTGACGATCCATGAAGGTTTGCGCCGGATCCATGCCCTTGGTGCGCAGCATGTGGGTTCGCACGGCCGCTTCAGTCAACACCGCGATGTTGCGACCCGGCGCGACCGGAATGACGATCTGCGGAATCTGCATTTCCAGCACGTCACGGTAGCCAACGTCGCCGGTCAGTCGGACCATGCTGTCCGGCAGCGGCTGGTCCAGCCGTTGCGGCTTGAGATGCACGATCAGGCGCAGGTACTTGGATTGCTTCACGGCGGTGTGGCCGAACATTTCACGGACATTGAGTATGCCAAGGCCGCGCACTTCCAGCAGGTCCAGCAACATTTCCGGACAGGTGCCGTCGATCACGTCGGGTGCGATTTGGGTGAATTCCGGTGCGTCGTCGGCAATCAGGCGATGGCCACGGGTGATCAGTTCCAGCGCCAGTTCGCTCTTGCCAGTGCCACTGTCGCCGGTGATCAGCACGCCGATCGAATAGACCTCGATGAACACGCCATGCAGGGTCACAGCGCGCGCCAGTGCCCGCGCAAGGTGGTATTGCAGGTAGGTATAGATTTCGTGGCCGCGTTTGCTGGTGATCCACAGCGGCGTCGCTGACTCATCGGCGGCTTCACGCAAGTCGGCCGGGATGGCCTGGTCCTTGGTGACGATCAACGCAATCGGCCGGTTCGCGGTGATCCGTTCGATCGTCTCCCATCGCTGCCGCGATTCCAGGCCGTCGAGGTAGTTCAGCTCCTCGGTGCCGATCACCTGCACCTTGTTCGGATAGATGATGTTGAGGTAGCCGACCAGCGATGGCCGCCGCGACGCGGTGGTGCCTGGCTCGAGCAAGCGATTCTCGCCACGCATGCCACCGATCCAGCGCAGGGACAGGCGGTCGCAGACCGAGTCGAAAAGTTGTCGTGCTGAAACCTTGTCCATCTGCAAATCGTCGTGGGGCAGGGCGCGCGTATCGAACAGCGATTGCGCGAGCGCGGATTGTGCCAGTTCCCGTCGAGCTTGGCCGTTGCCAGAAACGAAAACGCCCACCGTGGGGTGGGCGTTTTCGTGTTCCGTCGTTCGTTCAAGGCAATTTCGCGAAACTGCAAATCTCCCTTCACTTCGTCATTCCCGCGAAGGCGGAGGCGTTCTTCAACAGCCGGACGGCTGGTCAATCCATTTTGATCTCCGTCACCGTTGCGAAAACATAGCAAGATCAAAATGGATGACTCGCGAATCCTTCGCTTGCCCTTCGGGCCATCCGCAAGCGGATGTTCGCTTCGGCATCCTGCCTTCGCAGTCCCGCTTTCGCGAGGATGACGACGATGCGGAGTTTCGGGGGTTTGGGAGCCGGCTAACCTAAGTAAACCGCTGCGCCCGCACCGCATCCGCATGGTGGTCGTGCAACTTGTCCTGGTGCTTGCGCACCTGCGTCGTCAGCTTGTCGGCCAGCGCATCCATCGCGGCGTACATGTCGGTCGAGGAGGCGACGGCGTGCAGGGTGGCACCGGCAAGCAACATGGTGGCTTCGGCCTTGTGCATCAGCTTCTCCACGCTGAGCACGATGTTCAGTTCGCGTGCGTTGTCGAAGGCATGAGTCAGTTTGTCGAACTTGGATAGTGCGTGCTCACGCATCGCTTCCGTGACCTCGATGTGGTGACCTTTGACGTTGATCTGCATGACTGCCTCCTTAGGCTGCGAAGCCGGTTCTGGCCGGCCCTGGAATGGTACGACGCGATGATCGCGGCGTGGAGCATGTTGAATTTTCGGTGTGAACTCTTGTGACTGCGTCCTCGGCTGGATGTTCCTCGTTCGTGGCTGAATCAATCGTTTGCAGTTTGTCTGGAAATCGTGGCGATCAACTGATCCTGCAACGTTCGTTCGAAGGCGGGATGTGCAGCGACTCTCGATACTTGGCCACCGTGCGCCGCGCCACGCCGATGCCGCGCTGATTGAGTTCGGCGGCCATGGCCTGGTCGGACAGCGGTTTGTCCGATTGTTCCTCGGCAACCAGCTTGCGGATCATCGCCTGGATCGCGGTCGCCGATGCCGCGCCGCCGTCCACCGTGGACACGCCGCTGGAGAAAAAATACTTGAACTCGAACGTGCCGCGCGGCGTGTGCAGATACTTGCGCGTGGTGACCCGGCTGACCGTGGACTCGTGCATGCCGATTTCCTCGGCAACGTCTTTCAATACCAGCGGCCGCATCGCCTCCGGGCCGTATTCAAGGAAAGCCTC
>JBBSLA010000061.1:0-15834 GCA_038255665.1 Lysobacterales bacterium
AGCCAGCGCGTCTTCGGCGACGCCGCCGTCAATCAGCGCCGTGCGCAGGATGCTGGCGACTTCGCCGGTTTCGCGGCCGCGTTCGTAGCCGAGCATGTCTTTGAGCACCACGCGCGCAGGCTTGTAGCGGCCGGCAACGCGACCGAGCTCGATGATGTCCTTGTTTTCACGATTGCCGGCCTGGCCGAGCACCAGGCCGAGCCGTCCATCGCCTTGCCGCGCGGTGGCGACGTCAAGCAGACTGGCCAAACCGTCCGGGTTGTGGGCGTAGTCGACCCAGACTGAAACACCGCCGAGCGACCAGCGTTCGAGCCGGCCGGGATTGTCGTCGTTGTCGCTCCCGAATCGATGCAGCACGACGCGGATCGCGTCGATCGAGATTCCAAGCGCGGTTGCGGCCAGCGCAGTACCGGCAAGATTGGCGATGTTGTAGCGCGCGCTGGCATCGACACTGAGTGGCATCGCGGCGACTTCGCCGAGATCGTGCCGCACGCCTTCGATGCTCAACCACAGACGACCATCGGCCATCGCGCAGGTGCTACCGCCTTTCTCGCGATGGGAAGCCAGCAGCGCGTCGTTGTCGTCGAGCGAGAACCAGCCGATGCGGCCGCGCGTAGTCGCCGGGCCAAGTTGGCGCAACAGCGCGTCGGCGGCATTCAAAACCAACAGGCCATCGGGATCGGCGGCGCGAGCGACGGTGAGTTTCGCGGCGGCGAGGTCAGCGAGTTCGTGGATGCCGTATTCGCCGTAGTGATCGGCGCTGACGTTGCTGATCAGTGCGACATCGGCGCGCGCGACCGCCAGGCCACGTCGCAACAATCCGCCGCGTGCGGTTTCAAGGATGGCGGTTTCGATAGCAGGCTGGCGCAACACGGTGCGCGCGCCGACTGGACCGGAAAAGTCGCCGGACTCGATTGCAACGCCATCGACGAACAGGCCATCAGTACAACTGTGCGCGACGCTGCGACCGTCCTGTTTCGCCATCGCGGCGAGCAGGCGAACCGAAGTAGTCTTGCCGTTGGAACCGGTGACGATGGCCAGCGGAATGGCATGCAGCATGGACCAAGGCACGGCGTCGACATCCGGCAATGCATCGAGCGGCCAGCTTTGCGAGCCGGTGCCCGCGCCAAGCGTCAACAGTTCTTCACCGGGAAGCGCAGGCAGTTTTCTTGCGTGTGCGGCGGCGATCAGTTCGGCCAGTTTCGGATCGGCTTCGTTGGAGGCAAGCCTGCATAAAGTTTCCTTCGCGAGTTGGTCATCCCAGCACGCCGCGTGACCCGGAGCGAGTGCGACGTCGCCGCGCGCGTCGGCATCAGAAAGCGTGGACAAAAGTGCCCACTCGTTGACTTCAGTCGCCGCCAGCAACTGGTCGAGCGGCGCGGCAAACGCCAGCGTTGCGCCACTGGCGTGGATGCGCGTGTGGATAGGTCCGTGCGGCCATGCCAGCCAGCCACGGGCCGTCGTGATGCGGATACGCCAACGCTCGATGAAATCAGCATCAACTTCGATGCCGACCGTCTCCAGCACCGCGCCGGATTCGGCGAAATAGACGTTGCTGCCGGTCAGCCGACGCGAGTCATCGAACGGCTCAGTCATCGCTCTCGCGCGCCATCACCAGACCACGCTCATCGCGAATCACGCCTTCCATTGCCGCCATGATTCCTTCATCGACATCGCGATCAGCCGGGGTCTGCTCGGTGGTGGGTGCAGGCCTGGCGGTGGGTTCGGCACTGCCATCGGGGCGGAACTTGATGATCTGCTTCCACGAACGCACCAGCGCGTCGGCGAAGATCAGCAACAAGTCGCCCGGCTGGCCCATGCGCAACGCGTGATCGATCGCCTGTTGCTCGTCAGGGACGATGCTGATCGCGTCATCCGGCACGCCACTGGCGCGCAGGCTGTCGGCGATGATGCGGGGCACTTCGTCACCATCGCGGCCACGCGTGTGGTCGTCGCGACGACAGATGTAATGGTCGAAGCGATTGGCGACCGCGTCGGCAATGGCGCGCAGGTCTTCATCGCGACGATCGCCCGGTCCGGTGATTACCACAATGCGGCGACCGGTCACTTCCAGGCGCTGGGCGAGATCGGCCATCACGCCGACCGCATGCGCGTTGTGGCCGTAGTCGAACAGCACCTTGAATGGATGTTCGTTGAACACGTTCATGCGACCCGGTGCCTGGAAGAACGTGGTGTCGAAGGTGCGCAGGCCTTGCCGGATTGCATCGAGCTTGACGCCCAACGCATACGCCATCGCCGCCGCGACCATCGCGTTTTGCACGTTGTGCGTCGCGCGACCCTCCATCGTCGCCGGGATCAAATGCGTCCACAGCAACGGGATATGGCTGCCCTTGTCGTAGAGCGTGATCATCTGGCCGTTGATGCCGTCTTCAAGCGCGCAGGCACGGCCGCCTGCACGGATGTGTTCGCGCACCAGCGCATGCGAGGGATTCATCGTCACGTAGCAGATGACCTTCGCGTCGGTGTAAGCCGACATCTTCAGCACCAGCGGATCGTCGGCGTTGAGCACGGCGCAATCCTTGGCGATTTCGACAACGATGCGCTTGACCTCCGCGAGTTGCTCCAGCGTATCGATGCCCTTTATTCCGAGGTGATCGGACTGCACGTTGAGCACGCCGCCGACATTCACTTCCGGGACGCCCATGCCGGCGCGGACCAGACCACCACGCGCAGTTTCAAGAATCGCCATGTCGACGTGCGGATCGGACAACACCATTCGTGCCGAGACGGGGCCGGTCATGTCGCCTTCGACGGTGCGCTGGCCGTCGATATAGACGCCGTCGGTGGTCGTCAGGCCCGGCGTGTAACCGGCCATCTTGGTGATGTGGGCGAGCATGCGCGCCGTGGTCGTCTTGCCGTTGGTACCGGTGATGGCAGCAATGGGGACGCGCGACGGCGAACCCGGTGGAAACAGCAAGTCGACCACAGGGCCGGCGACATCGCGCGGCGTTCCTTCGCTGGGCGCCACGTGCATGCGGAAACCCGGCGCCGCGTTGATTTCGCAGATGCCGCCGCCGATGGATTTGTAGCTTTCGGCGATGTTGGTCGTGATGAAATCCACACCGCCAACATCAAGGCCAATTGCGCGGATTGCGCGCACCGCCATGTCGCGGTTGTCGGGATGGATGATGTCGGTGACATCGGTGGCCGTGCCGCCGGTCGACAGGTTTGCGGTCGAACGCAACGGCACCACTTCGCCATCCTTGGGAATCGACGCACTGGTATAGCCGATGCGTTCCAGCATCTGGTCGGCCTGGCTATCCATGATCAACTGGGTCAATACCTTCTCGTGGCCGATGCCGCGGCGCGGATCCTGGTTGACGACATCGACCAGCTCGGCAACCGTATGCTTGCCATCGCCGATGACATGTCCGGGTGTGCGCTTGGTCGCAGCGACCAGTTCGCCATTGACGACCAGCAGGCGATGGTCGTCGCCCGGCATGTAGGTTTCGACGATGACGGAACTGGAATGCTCGCGCGCGGCAGCGTAGCCCTCGCGCACCGCGTCGTCGCCAGAAATGGCGATGGTGATGCCGCGACCGTGGTTGCCGTTGTACGGCTTGGTGACGACCAGTCCGCCCAGCTTTGTGGCAGCGCGAACGGCATTGACCTGCGTGTTGACCAGTTCCTGGCGCGGCGCCGGCAGCCCGAGCGAGGTCAGGATCCTGTTGGTTTCGTCCTTGTCGCAGGCTAATTCGACGGCGATGTGCGGCGTGCGGCCGGTGATGGTCGCCTGCACGCGCTGCTGGTACTTGCCGTGTCCCAACTGGATCAGCGACTGCTGGTTCATGCGCAGCCACGGAATGCCGCGTTCTTCTGCGGCGCGCACGATCGACGCGGTCGACGGCCCGAGCGCACGCTTCTGCGCGTAGCGGATGAAGTCGTCGCGCGTTTCGTCCCAGTTCCAGTCGTCGGGCAGGGAAAGTTCTCCACGCGCATCTACAGGCAGCAACGAAACCAGCAACTTCATCGCCAGCTCGCCGGCGGCGATGCCTTCCTCCTTCTGCGCGTATTCGTAGATGACCGTGTAGACGCCGGGCCGATCGTCACTGACGCTGCGCGTCTTTCCAAAGGTGACGTGCTCGCCAGCCACGTTCTGCAGTTCGATGGCAACGTGTTCCAGCACATGTCCCAGCCAGGTGCCCTCGCCTTCGCGCAGGCGGCGCACGAAGCCACCGGCTTCGCGGTACGAGCAGCCGTGTTCGTTCAATCCCGGCAGCGCATCGATCAAGCCCTGGATAAAGCCCTCGCCGAGTTTGGCGGTCGGCCAGCCTTCAAGATGGCCGAGGTCGAGCTCGAGCCGGATGACCGGAAAATGGGCGTACAGCGACGGACCGACGTAAACGGAACGTTCCAGGATGCGCATGGTGTTTCCCCTGAGGTTTGAGTTCGTGCGGCGGCTTGCCGCTTTCCCGATGACGATTCCAGACTACGCGGTGCGGATGCCGATGCTGGGTCATTACTCCAGCATGCCGAAAACTCAGCCGTTCGCCAACGTGCCGGCCGATGCCTTGCGGGTGTGCAGGTTGAAGGTGGAACCAGCAATGAGGAAGTGCACCGTCAGGCCAAGCAGGCACACGGGATCGTGTTCTCCAGCCTGCGCCATGGACGAAAACTGCGCGTCGCTGGCGTCGGCAATGGTAACCGTGCCACTGCCTTCCACTTCCAGCGTGTTGTCCGGGCCAATGAACGCGGCGGTGTCTTCATCCAGGCCAATGCCAACGGCGAATGGATTGAAAGCGAGCGCAGCGACCAGCCGACCGAGCCGGTCGCGCTGGCGAAAATGCTGATCGATGATGAAGCGATTGGTCAGGCCCAGTCCCGGGGCGAGCCGTACGCTGTCGGCGCGAGGCGACGAGCCTTCGTTACCGAACGCGATCATGTGCTCGGAAAGGACACCGGCACCAGCACTGGTGCCGCCGACCACGGCGCCGGCCGCGTTGCGCTGGCGGATTGCCTTGGCAGCAGACGTGCCGCCGAGGATGGTCGACACCCGCAACTGGGTGCCGCCAGTGATGAAGATCGCCGATGCGGCTTCTATCTTGTCGAGCCATTCCTGGCGCTCGCCGTCTTCGCGCGTTTCGAAGTTCAACGATACAGCGCTGGCGACGCCGAGGTCATTGAAGATTTTTTCATAGCGCTCGCCGGTATCGGGCAACCGGCTCGCGGTCGGGATGACGACCACGTGGGCGTCGGCAGCGCCGCCCAGTTCAACGAAGCGCTCGAGGATGCGCGGGTTGTCGTCCTTCTCCTCGGCACCACCGATCGGAACGATCCAACCGCGCTGCTCGCCGTTTTCAACCTTGCTGGGGCACATCTAAAGCTCCACGAATCGGATTTGAGGTGCAGACGTTGCCGCGCATTGCGGACAGGCGACATTGCGAACAGGAAAATCGAGGTGTTGGTCCGGGATGGCTTTCCGGGTTCGCAAATCGCACGCCGGACTCACCCCGGAAATTCCGCCTTCTGCTCGCGCGCAAGCAACTCGGCCATGCCCTGCATCGGCGTGATTTCGCCATGCAGCGCGCGCTGCACGCCGGCGCTGATCGGCAATTCGATGCCGTGTCGATTGGCCAGTCGCATCACTTCATCAACGGTGACGATCGACTCGACCACCTGGCCAATCGATGCAATCGCTTCGTTGATCGGCACGCCTTGGCCCAGCGCGAGACCGAGCCGGCGATTGCGCGACAGGTCGCCGGTGCAGGTCAGCACCAGGTCACCCAGTCCGGCCAATCCCATAAGCGTCTCCGGCTTGGCACCGATGGCTTCGCCGAGCCGCATGATTTCGGCCAGACCGCGCGTGATCAAACCGGCGCGCGCATTCAAACCCAGCTGCATGCCATCGGCGACGCCGGTGGCGACCGCCAACACGTTCTTCATCGCGCCGCCCAGTTCCGCACCAATCACGTCGCTGCCGGTGTAGGCGCGAAGGCGTGGCGAATGCAATTGGCGCGCGACATCGCGAGCGAATTCGGGGTCGGACGAATGCACGGTCAGCGCACTCGGCAAGCCGGCGGCGACTTCTTTCGCAAACGATGGCCCGGTGACGACCGCAGCCGGATGGCCGGGCAGCCTTTCTTCGACCAGTTCGTGCAGGAACTGGCCACCGCCCGGATCAAAGCCCTTGGTGGCCCAGGCAATGCCGACACCGGGGGCTACCCACGGCGCAAGCTGTTCCAGCGTCTCGCGAAACGCATGGCTGGGTACCGCGATCAACACTGTGCCGGCGTCACGGACAGTGGGCTCCAGCGCATTCGACAGCAGCAGCGACTTGGGCAGTTCCAGGTCAGGCAGGTAGCGCGCATTGCTGCGCGTTTGCGCCATCTGCGCAATGGCATCGGCCGAACGCCCCCACAAAGTTGTCGGAACGCCGTTGCGGGCCAGTTGCACGGCGAGTGCCGTACCCCACGAACCCGCGCCCACCACCGTGACCGGTACGGCCATGGCAATCAGTTCGGCGGCGAGTTGGCGTCTGCAGCTTCGGCGCCCTGCGCACCCTCGGCGCGGCGGCGCACCTGTTCGGCATACAGGCTCTCGAAGTTGATCGGCTGCATCAGGAACGGCGGGAAGCCGCCGTTCTGGATCAGCTCGGCGATCATCTGGCGGGCGTACGGGAACAACACGTTCGGGCAATAGCTGGCCAGCACGGCTTCCTGCGCGGAATCCTCGAAACCCACCAAACCGAAGATGCCGGCCTGATCCACTTCGGCGATGTAGGCGGTCTTGTCTTCGACCTTGCAGGTGATGGTGGCGGTGATGGTGACCTCGAACACGCCATCGCCCAACTGGGTGACGCGCTGGCCGAGATTCAGCTCGATGGCCGGCTGGCCCTGGGTCTGGAAAACCTGCGGCGAACCCGGTGCTTCGAAGGATGCATTCTTGATATAAATGCGCTGCAGGTTCAGCTGCGCGCCGGCCTCAGGCTCGGCCTGGCCATTGGCCGCGCCGTTCTTGGTATCGCTCATGGTGACTCCGGATAGAGTGAAAAAAGGTTGGCAAGTATCCCACGCAGACCGCGCTGGCGCGACTTGGCGTGGCTGGATCGGGGTGATTACGCGCAACGCAAACGGCCCCGGTCAGCTCTTGGATGGAGCCGGAACGGCTCGAATCAACCGCCGTTTGGAGGGCGGCTACGGGCCTTGACCATCACGGACGACGGCTATCCTGCGGCGGACTCAACCGTTCGCGCGGCCCTTGATCAGCGGCAATTGCGCATCGATCCACGTCCTGGCACCGCCTTCCAGCCAGTAGACCCGACTGAAACCAGCCTTGCGCAAGCGCTTGGCGGCCTGCCCGGAAACCAGTCCATTCTTGCAGACGACGGCGACCGGTCGATCACGCAGCTTGGCCAGTTCCTTGGACTCCGGATCGAACTGGCCGATCGCGACGTGCTTCGCACCAGGAATGTGGCCGGCCTCGAAGTCGGCAATCGACGACACATCGACGACCAGCGCGTCCTCGCGATTGATCAACTGGGTCAACGCCGCCGGCGTCACCGCCGCGTAGCCGCGCGTGAGCTTGGAAAATTCGAGGTAGCCCAGCGCCAGCAATACACCGACAAAGCCGAGCACGAGAAACGGGTGGTTGCCGACAAACTCCGGCAGGCGGGCAAAAATTTCCGACACGTTGACGCCTTTCGCCGCACGAAACGAACCGTGCGCTTGATATGGGGGCGGGCATTATCGGCGCAGCGGCGACGGGGCGCAAAGATTGGGCGAAGCGGTCAGCGTAGCCACTAGTTCTATTGGCCGACAAACTGCCCATCCCCGACAACGCCGAGCGTGCACGGATGACGACGGCCGTCATCATCGAGTTCGACCAGGTACGGCTTGAACGGCTGCCGGAATCGGAGCTGCGCGAGGAGATCAAGCGACGCGAGCCGGAGCCGTTCGAGAAGATCGCCGAAGGGCATCCGCTGATCGCGCCGAAGGTGAAAATGTTCAAGCGTTCCGTACAGGGCGCGGAGTGGTGCAAGGAGCGCCTGCAGCGCATTGCCGATCGCATTGCGAAGTACTTTGCCAAGCATGACCAAGCCCGCGTTTGGGACAGCGTGCAGCGGCTCGCGCATCGCGCCGTGGGATCGGTCAGCGCCGGCGAGCAATGGCTGGCGAGACAGCAGCGGCAGATGGCGCGCACTGAACGCGTGCGGGATCTCCGACAGGTTCAGATCAAGACGCTGGCCAGCGACGTGCGTGAGCTGGCCGAGCAGCTACGGCTGGAGATTGAGCACGCGCTCGGGAAGCAGGTCCTCGCGCAGCGTCGGGTCTATGGCGAGCTGGCCAGGCGGGAGATCGAAGATCGGAAACGCGTGCTGGCCAGCGAGGCACAGCGCTAGCGTTTCGCCGACCGTTGCCGTGGGGGCGTATGGGCCTGCATGAATGCACGCAGCACATCGTTGATGCGCGTCTGATAGCGCGATCCACTGGCTCGAAAATAATCGAGCACGTCGGCGTCGAGGCGCAGTGTGATTTGCGACTTGTTGCGCTGATCGCTCTGTACCCCGCTCCAGAATTCTGGAGTCAACTCGGGAATGTCACTGAAGTCGATGTTTTCATCCTTCAGGGCATCAAGGCGAGCTTTAGCCTCTTCGCTCAGTGCAGGAGGATTGGCCGGGTCGAGAGTGAACCTAACGATTTTTCCGGTATTCGCGTTGCTCATGGGGGGTGGCCTTTCGGGCAGAAATTAGGCGGATGGTGTCGCCGCGCAAGGTGTAGGCGACGACGAGAAGTCGCTCTTCGACATGCCCTATGGCAATCCGACGTTCCTCATCGTAGTCGTCACGACGATCTTCTTGGTCATCGTGATTCAGATCGAGGAACACGCGTGCGGCGTACTCAAAGGACACGCGGTGATTGTTTAGGTTGGAAGCGGCTTTTTCAGGGTCCCATTCAAAATTTAAGGTCATGGTAGAAGGCTCAGTTATGCACTTAGTGTAGTGTCAAACGTAACTACAGTCAAGCTTTTTCGAAGGACTGCCAGTTCCGCTTTGCCCTGTCATGGTGGAGCCGTGCTATTCGCTGCTTGAGTATGTCGACGGTTTCGCAGTTTCAGAATTTTCCTGTTGCGGTCGTACGCAAATCGACCTAGGTTTGAGTACCGGTCCGGAAGGCTGGCCGGACAATGTTTTCACTGCTGTGTCAGGGGGCAAGGAATATGGACGCTGTTCGTGGGTTTCGCGTTTTGGGTGTGGTTGCGACGTGTTTGATCGCAACGTGCGTGTTGTCACAAGGCAGTTTTGCGCAGGGCGTCGATCCGCTACCGCCGGTCGATCCACCACCCCCTGTTGAGCCCTCGCCCGTCTTGCCGACTGACATTACGGGAACCAATTTCCAGGAGGAGTACGGCCGCATCGTCAGTGGCGGCGAGTCGGTGTCCGCCTTGGACATGGGCCAGTTCGGCGAGTCGGTCGACCTCGCCTCGGGCAAGACCGAGTTCACTGCCACCGATGTCAGCCTGCCGGGCAACAACGCCATTCCCGTAACGTTCGGCCGCAGTCGCAGCGTTGAAAACTTGGGCGGCGGATTTACGCGCACCTTGGGCGATTGGGAAATGGACATTCCCTACATGGAAGGTGTGTTTGTTGCAGGCCAGGGTTGGGTCGTAAACGTCGGGACCACCATTCCCGAAATGAAACAACGCTGCGCAGGGCCAACCGAGCCCGACGGGCGCGACATCGCACCGGGCCCCGTGCTGGTTGGGGTTGGCGGCACGGACTCGGTCGGCCCCGAGGAATACTGGCAGGGCATCCATCTTCACGTTCCCGGGCAAGGTCGACAGGAAGTGCTGAGCTTGCCCGCGTCGGACGCCAATCCACGACCCACGCAGGGTGGTGCGTATCGTTACGTCACCAGCGGTCGCTGGTATTTGGCCTGCGAGCCTTTTCAAGTTGGCCAACTTGAAGACGGGTTCGTGGCGCACGCTCCGAACGGGTTGATCTACCACTTCAACCACATCGTCACGGAGGGCTATGCGCCGCTGTCGCGCCCGCGAGGAGGTACGAAGGGCGGCACGTATTCGGTCCCCCGCGAACGCGTACGACTTTACGTCGGTTCCATTCAAGACCGCTATCAAAAGACTGTGACCTATAACTGGGCGGGATCGAAACTGTCGAGCATTTCCGCAAGCGACGGTCGAACGTTGACCTTGACCCACAACGGTCCCGACGGAGTGCTCAGCAGCATTACCGATGGCACACGTACGTGGTCTTACGACTACGCCGCAGGGTCACGACCCTTTCTCGATACCGTGACCTTGCCGGACACCACTCAGTGGAAGTTTGATTTCAAGGATTTCAACTTCGGCGTCGTCGGGTATAGCCAAACGGGGGCGGGCAACATGGGCTACGACACACGCCTGACTTGCAATTGGATGAAGGAGTTGTCGAACGGCAGTGACCCGAAACGCCCCATCAATCGCAAATCGATCACTTTGACGCACCCATCGGGTGCAAAAGGTGTTTTCACGGTTGAGGTCAAGCGGCATGGACGAAGTCTTGTAGAGAGTGCCTGCATCGAGACGCAAGACGATGAGCGCAGTCATTTTCCAGCGACACCAGCGCGATTTGATGCCTGGTCCATCGTCAGCAAGAGCGTGACCGGGCCGGGAATTCCCGCCGCCTATCTCTGGGAATACGACTATCAATTGCCGATTGGCAGTTTTGTGAGCAGCGGCCCAGTGCAGAACTGTCCTGCCGATCCCTTGGGTGCGTGCCCGCCCACCAAGAAGATCACCGTTACCGCCCCGGACGGCAGCCGCACGTCCAGCGTATTCGGCATCAAGTGGCAGAACAACGACGGCCAGTTGCTGAGCATGGCCACGTGCACGCCGTACGGTGGCCCAACGCCGATCGGTGACCTGTGCGGTCCCACTGCCAACGTGATCACCAAGACGACCAACACCTACGTCGATGACGTGGGTGCCACAACCAGCGCGTTTGCACCCGAGCTGGGCCAGTCGCCGCAGTTTTACCTGGACGATTCCTGGCAAGGCACGCGAGTACGCCCGATGCGCACTCGTGTGCTAGAGCAGCAAGGCACATTGGCAAACCAGAGCACCACTTTCACCCACGACATCACCGCGTTTGACACGTACGCACGCCCCGCGACTGTGGTGAAATCCAGCTCTGCCGGTTACAGCAAGACCGACGTGACGACGTACGACAACAACACCGGCCTGTGGGTGGTAGGTCAGGTCGCGACGGTGGCCGTTGATGGCACGCAAGCGAGCAAGACCATCTACAACACTGATGCCCGTCCTTCGGAAATCTGGCAGTTCGGCAAGAAGCAATACGACATCACTTACCACGCAAGCGGCGCGGACATCGGCAACGTGTCGACGGTGACGGATCGCAACAACCACGCCACCAGCTACACCAACTACGAGCGCGGCATTGCGAAGAACGTCGGCTTTTCCGATGGTCATCTGGAGTCGGCCACCGTCAATAACATTGGTCTGGTGACCAGCATCACCACCGCCATCACCGCCCAAGACAACGTAACCACTTTTTACGACTACAACGCCACCAGCGGACGCCTGGAGAAAATCCGCTATCCGACCGGCGGTCCGACGTGGAATGAAAAAAACTTCTCGTTTGTACCGATCGGTCAAGACTACGGTCTTCTCGCCGGCCACTGGCGCCAAACCGTCACGCAAGGCAACGCGAAGACAGAGACCGACTTCGATGCCTTGTGGCGACCGGTGGTCACAAAAACTCTCGACACCGCCGACCAACCCGGCACCCAGCGCATGACGCTGAACAAGTATGACTATGCCGGCAGGACCACGTTCGCCTCATACGTGAAACCGGACATTGCGTTGTTCACCAGTTCGCCGGATGGCGTCACCAGCAGCTATGACGTGATCGGTCGGCTGACCGCAACCCATGCCGCCAGCGAGCTCGGCGCACTGGGCACCAGCATCGTTTACGAAAGCGGAGCCAAGAAGAAAGTCACCAATCCGCGTGGCTACGTCACCACAACAAGCTACCAGGCTTTCGACGCACCGAGCGACGACGCGCCCACGCTGATTGTTGAACCGGGAACCCTGTCCACCGACACGGTGACCACCACGATCTTGCGCGACAGCTTCGGCAAGCCGCTGACGATGACACGCACCGGCACGGAACAGTTCGGCGGCAGCACGCAGACTGTCGAACGCAGCTATCAATACGACGACTACGAGCGCCTGTGCCTGACCCGCGAGCCGGAATCGGGAGCCTCGCTAATCGGCTACGACGATGCTGACAACATCGAGTGGCGTGCGTCAGGTCAAACCATTGCCAACGGTACGACTTGCGAGAACGCCACCGTCGCAGCAAACCGGAAGATCAACTATCAGTACGACGAACGCAATCGACCTATCCTCACCACGTTCGGCGACAACAGCCCATCCATCACAACTACCTACACCGACGATGGCTTGCCGTGGACGGTTACTTCCGATGGCAGTGTGTGGACGTATCTCTACAACAACCGCCGCCTGCTGATGTCCGAATCCCTCACCATCGGTGGCGCGACCTATCCGTTCGGCCACACCTACAACGTCAACGGTCACGAATCGGTGCTGACCTACCCTGACCTCAGCACCGTCGATTACGCACCCAACGCGCTCGGCGAAGCCACTCAGGCCTGGCCATACGCCATAGGTGTCACTCGGCATCCAAACGGCGCGATCGCCAATTTCAGCTACGCCAACGGCGTCGTCCACGAGGGTACGCAGACCGTCCGCGGCCTGCCGAAGAAAAGCACGGACGCGCTGGGAAGTACAAATATCCTCAACGATGAGTATGCTTGGGACGAGAACGGCAACGTTACGTCGATCATCAGTACGAACACCCCCGACCGCCCCAGTCGCACCATGCAGTACGACGCCCGCGACCGGTTGTCGGGAACCGGCTTCGACAAGCGACTGATCCAGTGGGATCCCGACTTGGCGGCAGCGGTGAGTTTCAGCTACGACCCGCTGGATAACCTGCGCAGTTATTCAACGGGCACGAATGGTCGCGACTACACGCACCTTTACGATGCATCCAATCGGCTGGACGAAATTCGCAACGCGAGCAACGCGGTAGTGTACGACTACAGCTATGCGGGCACGGCGGGTGAGCGAGGTGTGGTCACCGGTCGCAACCTGGGATCGGGTTTTAATGTGCAGAACTACACGGTGGGGCTGGATGAGCGGGTCAGGGGGCTGACCGGGAGCATCACCCGGTTCTACAAGTACGACGGTCTGGGCCGTCGCACGCAGCTACTCTCGGACACGGATACGGCTGTGCAGGTTTACAGTCAGGCCGGAAAACTGCTATGGCTCAACACGTTGGCAGCTGGGGCATTCTTCGGACCACCGCCCTCCAGCCATGCCAAATTCGTCTACTTGGGCAATCACCTGATTGCTCGCGAGATTCAGGAGAGTTTCCCGATCCCCGCAGACGAAGCGCTGAACTATCTGCACACCGACGGGCTGGGCAGTCCAGTCGCCTCGACGACGCCATCCGGTGCGTTGGTGGCTGGCTCCAGAAAGCTGCACGAACCCTACGGCTTGGATGCGAGCGGGGTCATACCACCGCAGGGGCCTGGCTATGCCGGCCACGTCGTCGACAACGCGACCGGGTTGAGCTACATGCAGCAGCGCTACTATGATCCGATCGCGGCACGATTCCTGAGCGTGGACCCGGTCAATGCCAACCCGAGCAACGGCAGCAACTTCAATCGGTATTGGTATGCCAATAACAGCCCATATAAATATTTTGATCCTGATGGGCGAGTCGCCGAGGATCCACAGGAATCAGAGCCTATTGATGAGTCGGAGCCCGAGCGACTGGCAACAACCATCGTTGTTGCGCCAATGCCAAATTCTTCACCTGGTTTTTCTCCAATAAACTACGGTGCCGTGGGCAGAGTAGTGATGAGTATTGGAGGAAGAATTGCTCCGCCGCTAATGCTCGCCTTTCCGTCCTCGATAGGTGCAGCACCCTGCGAAATGGGCGGCACGCCATGTGGGATGCAATCTATGGGCGCGCCAAAGGATGCAACAAATCCGAATGGTGCGAAAGCACCCGGGCTGCCCGGGAAGACAGAAGGTTACACGCCAGGAAAAAGTGGTCCACGATGGGTCCCAAATCCTAATGGTGTTGGCGGCGGGTGGGAAGATTCGAAAGGAAATGTTTGGGTTCCTACTGGGCCCGGTGGTGCCGCCCACGGCGGGCCTCACTGGGACGTTCAAAAACCAGGAGGTGGCTATGAGAATGTATATCCCGGAGGCAACAAGAGATGATTAGCGAAAATGCAATCGAACTCGAGGCTGTAGCCGTCGTATTTTACTCCCAACAGGACGAGACGGCATTTTTCGAGTGGTTGAAACGAATTCCGTGCGTTTTGGATGTTTTCGGTGTCGGCCGCGCCATAAAAATCCGCGTTGATCGCGATTTGGTTGACGAGGAGAGCATCAGAGAACTTCTGTCATTGCATCGACGTTACGACGTTTCTATGAGGCAACTGGTCGTTTTCGACACACCCGCTTTCACAAACTGGTTTCGCGACTCTCGCTCATATTGGTACCGATCAGTGTTTTCTGAAAAACGTTAGAGAGCAAATTTAACTCCGAAGTGCATCATCCTGTGCCTGTCAGCGGACGCAGCGCCCCGTTTTCGCGAGTGAGGAGTTCAACACTCTACTAACCACGCGCTGGCATTCGAGTTACTTTCGCAACGCAACGCAGGCGGCACACTCACCAGTAGCCGCACTCCGCACTCGACCATCCGCTGGCATTGTCGTGGGGCGTGGTTGTCGCAAATATCCTAAGTTTGCGACACGGTCCGACGGGTCCAAAAGAGCCGGAATAGCCGTCGCAAAAGTCCGCTGCGCATGGACTATCCTTGTGCGATAACTTTTGCGACAGGTGTTCCATGCTGATTGGATACGCTCGCGTCTCCACTGGTGGCCAAGACTTGGACCTACAGCGGACTACCCTGAAAGCTATCGGCTGCGAACGCGTGTTTGAGGAGAAAGCGTCCGGCACCCGACGCGAGCGCGAGCAGCTGGCTCTACTGATGCTCACTGCTCGATCCGACGACGTGCTTGTCGTGACTCGACTGGATCGCCTCGCTCGCTCTACCCGTGACTTGCTGGACCTGGCGGAAACCTTACAGATCGCCGGCGTCGGATTGCGCTCGCTGGCCGAGCCGTGGGCTGACACCACCAGCCTGGCCGGCCGCATGGTGTTCACCATCTTTGCCGGCATCGCGGAGTTCGAGCGCGGTCTGATCGTGCAACGGACCAGCGAGGGCCGTCGAGCGACTCAATAGTGCGGCGGCGCCTCTACTTCGCGAACAACTGTCCGATATCGCGGAAGGCCTTGAACTCCAGCGCGTTGCCGCTGGGGTCGAGCAGGAACATCGTGGCTTGTTCGCCGACTTGGCCTTCGAAGCGGATGCCGGGATCAATGACGAACTCGGTGCCCCTTGAACGCAATCGGTCGGCGAGCTGTTGCCAATCGCACCAATCCAGCACGACGCCGAAATGCGGCACCGGCACGTCGTGCCCATCGACCGCGTTGTTACCAGCGCGCGGATTGGAGTAGCCGGCCACTTCGTGCACGACCAGTTGATGGCCGAAGAAATCGAAGTCGATCCAGTGCTCGCTGCTGCGACCTTCATCGCAACCGAACACGTCAGCGTAGAAATGACGCGCGTCGGCGAGGTTGCCGACCGGGATGGCCAGGTGAAACGTTGCGAGTTGTGCCATTGGAAAGCCGAGATGAGCAACTAGCGAGGCATAAGCGTCACAGGCCACGCGTTGCATTGCGTGGCCTGCG
>JBBSLA010000062.1:0-15562 GCA_038255665.1 Lysobacterales bacterium
GAAATTTCCTGCATGCGTTGCAGCGCCTTGATCCGGCTTTGCGCCTGGCGCGCCTTGGTCGCCTGCGCCTTGAAACGGTCGACGAAGGATTGCAGGTGGGCGCGATGCTTGGCCTGGCGCTCGGCCGCGAGGTTCTGTTGCAGCATCCGCTCCGAGCGCTTTCGTTCGAAGGTCGACACGTCACCCGCGAAGATTTCCGCGTCGTTGTCGGCGATGTGGAGCACGTGGGTGACCACCGCATCGAGGAACTCGCGATCATGTGAAACGACGATCAGCGTGCCCGGGTACCGCCGCAGCCACGCCTCCAGCCAGAACACCGCATCGAGATCCAGGTGATTGGTCGGCTCATCGAGCAGCAGCAGGTCGGAACGCGACATCAATGCCTGGGCAAGGTTGAGGCGCATTCGCCAGCCACCGGAGAAATCGTTGAGCGCACGCAGTTCGTCACCGGGCGCAAAACCAAGGCCGTAGAGTAATTCGGCCGCGCGTGCCGGCGCGGCATAGCCACCGATAGCCTGCATGCAATCGTGCAATTCCGCTTGTGCGGCGGCGTCGTGGATCGCTTCTGCTTGCGCGAGGCGCGATTCCAGTTGACGATATTCGGCATCACCGTCGAGCGCGTAGTCCAATGCTGATCGGTCCAGCGCTGGGGTCTCCTGGCGCACATGCGCGAGCACCCAGTTGTTCGGTCGCGAGAACGTGCCGGCATCCGCGCCCAGCTCATTGCCGATCAAGGCGAGCAGGCTCGATTTCCCCGTGCCATTGCGCCCGGTCAGACCGACCCGCCAGCCCGGATGAATGGAAAAGGTGGCCCCGTTCAGCAAAAGTCGGGAACCCCGACGCAGGGTAACGTTGTCGAAGCGCAGCATGTCGGCAAGTTTAGCGGTTGCGGGGAGCCGGTATCCGGTATTTCCCCAACGCGTTTGCCATTGCAGGCAGGGGCGACGACAATACGCCGCCCCACGAGTCGGTAATCGAGCTTTGCTCATGATGCGAAGCCGGTCAACGTCGATCCGTTCAGGTCACGATTTTCCAAATCTGTAATTCATTCCACCCAGGAGCAAACTGATGATTGGTTTTACCCGCAAGACTCTGGTCGCTGCCGTCGTGCTGGCGACGTTTGGACTCGGCAATGCTTTTGCCGCCGACGCTTCGCTGAAGACGGAAAAGGACAAGGTCAGCTACATGGTCGGCATGGACCTGGGCAAGAATCTGGTTCGCATCAAGGACGAGCTCGATACCAAGATGCTGGTACAGGGCCTGGAAGCTTCCCTCGCTGGTGGCAAGACCGCGATGACCGAGGAAGAAGCCAACACGGTCAAGCAGGACTTCATGAAGAAGTTGCAGGCCAAGCAGGTTGCCGAAGAAAAGCAGGCTGCCGAAAAGAACACGGCCGAGGGTGACGCATTCCTTGCCAAGAACAAGACCAAGGCCGGCGTGAAGACCACGGCCAGCGGTTTGCAGTACGAAGTGATCAAGGAAGGCACCGGTCCGAAGCCGAAGGCCACCGACACGGTCAAGGTCAACTATCTTGGTACCAAGGTCGACGGCACCAAGTTCGACAGCTCCTATGATCGCAACGAGCCGGCCACGTTCCCGCTCAATGGCGTGATCAAGGGCTGGGGCGAAGCGCTGCAGCTGATGCCGGTGGGTTCCAAGTACAAGCTGGTGATCCCGGCCGACCAGGCCTACGGTGAACAGGCTCCGCCGAGCATTGGCCCGAACGCCGCGCTGATCTTCGAAGTCGAGCTGCTGTCGATCGAGAATCCAGCCGCCGCTGCTCCGACGCCGACGCCGACGCCGGCACCGGCACCAGCCGAGAAGAACTAATCAACCCAAGTGTTGATCGGAAGGCGCGTCGCTTGCGGCGCGCCTTCTTCATTTGAGGGTTCGCGATGCGAGTGACCATTTTCGGGACCGGTTACGTAGGTCTGGTGACCGGCACCTGTCTTGCCGAAGTCGGCAACGACGTCATCTGTGTCGACATCGATGCCGACAAGATCGCCGGCCTGGAACGCGGCATCGTGCCGATCTTTGAGCCAGGTCTGGAAACGCTGGTGCGCGAAAATCACGCCACTGGGCGCCTGCATTTCAGTACCGACGCCGTCAGCGCCATTGATCACGGTCAGTTGCTTTTCATTGCTGTCGGAACGCCGCCGGATGAAGATGGCGGCGCGGACTTGAGTCACGTCCTCGCGGTTGCGTCGACGATTGGACGGAACCTGAAAGAATCCGGGGCGATCATCGTCAACAAGTCGACGGTTCCGGTAGGAACAGCAGACCGGGTACGCACAACGATTGCCGATGAACTAGCCAAGCGCGGCAAGGAGTTCGCTTTCGATGTCGTCTCCAACCCGGAATTCCTCAAGGAAGGCGACGCGGTCGCCGACTGCCTGCGTCCTGATCGCATCATCATCGGAAGCGACAGTGCGCAAGCCATTGCCGCCTTGCGTACCGTGTATGCGCCGTTCAACCGCAACCATGATCGCCTCGTCTTGATGGACGTGCGTTCGGCCGAGCTGACCAAGTACGCCGCGAATGCGATGCTGGCGACCAAGATCAGCTTCATGAACGAGATCGCGAATATTGCCGAGCTGGTGGGCGCAGACGTTGAGCAGGTGCGCATCGGCATCGGCTCCGATCCGCGCATTGGCTATCACTTCATCTATCCCGGCGCCGGCTACGGCGGCTCGTGTTTTCCGAAAGACGTGAAGGCGCTTGCACAGATCGCTCGCCAGCACGATTACTCGCCACGTTTGCTCGACGCGGTCGAGTCGGTCAACGACAGCCAGAAGCATCGCCTGTTCGCCCTGTTGCAACAGCATTTCGATGGCGACCTGACAGGTCGCACCATTGCGGTGTGGGGGCTGGCGTTCAAGCCCAACACGGATGACATGCGCGAAGCCGCCAGCCGTACCCTGCTTGACGAGTTGTGGTCAGCCGGTGCGACAGTCCGCGCCTTCGATCCGGAAGCGATGGGCGAGGCCCGCCGCATTTACGGTGAGCGTGCCGACCTGGTCCTTTGCGACGACGCCTTCGATACCCTGGACGATGCCAGCGCGCTGGTCATCGTCACCGAATGGAAGGCGTTCCGCAGCCCGGACTTCGAGCGCATTCGCGCCAGCTTGCGCGAGCCGGTTCTGTTCGATGGCCGCAACATGTTCGAGCCTGACATGGTCGAAGCGATGGGACTGGCCTACTACGGCATCGGTCGCGGCCGCAGCGTGAAGCGACCCGCATGACCGGTGTTGCCGAAGCAGATCGTCTCGAACAGCGACTCGCCGAACTGGAGACGCGGGTCGCCTTCATGGACGATCTGGTGGCGTCGGTGAACGACATCGTCGCACTGCAGGACCAGCGCATGTTGCGCCTGCAGAACGAAGTCGAGCGCCTGCGCGAAGATCTCGGCTCGGTTCGCAATTCTCTGGCGGCGGATTTCGGCGACGAGCCGCCACCACCACACTACTGAACGACGGTCTGTCCAGACCCGGATTGAATCGAGATGGCCGAATCCCTACGCGACCAATTGCTCAAGAGCGGGCTTGCCAGCCAGCTGAAGCCGTCAACGCCGACGCCTGCTGCGGCACCGAAATCGCGCTCGCCAGCCGGCGACAAATCACGCGGGAAATCGCAAGCTGCGAACCAGCAGAAAAAGCCACGTGACCGAGACGATATCGATCTCGGCAAGGCCTACGCCTTGCGCAACCAGGCCGACACCCGTGAACGCCAGCGCACGCAGCAGGAGCAGGAGCAGCGCGCTCGCGAGAAAAAAGAGCGTCGCCAGAAACTTGCAATGGCGGTCGCCGGGAAATCACTGAACGCCGAAGACGCCGATATCGCGCGGCATTTTTCGCACGGCGACAAGATTCGGCGTGTCTATGTCAACGCCGCGCAGTTGCCTTTGCTCAATCGCGGCGAACTCGGCGTCGTACAGCAGGCCGGCCGCTTCCTGCTGGTCACTCGCGAAGTCGCTTTGGCTGTGCAGGCAATCGATCCTGACCAAGTGTTGTTGCTGGTCGATCCCGATCAGCCCGATGACGATGACGTGCCGGTGGATTTGATTTGGTAGGTTTCGAGGAATGCCCTTGCGGGGTTCATTCTTCGCCATCATTGCGGGGAGGGCGAATCGAATCCAAGGCTGCCAAGACACCCCACAATTTCGTCATTCCTGCGAAGGCATGAATCCATTCTGATTTTGCTGTTCTTTCGGTGACTTGACGAAGATCAAAATGGATTCCTGCCTTCGCAGGAATGACGAGGTCGGGGCGATGCGCGGTTCTTGAACCAAGCGTTCCAATCAGCCCTTGCTTCCGCTCTTCTTCGGCGCCGGCCGCGTCATATCGGGCTTGGCCGCTTGCGGTGGGTTGACGCTCTCGCCGGGTTTACCGGTGACGAAGCCCTGCTGCAGGTTCTTCCACATGTCCATGTTGCGCTCGGTCAGGCCGTTGAGCATCGAGAACGGCGTCTTCCCCATCATGTTGTTGAGCTGGCTGCGGAACTGGTGCTGCTGGTCGAGGAAGGTCTGCATGCTGCGTTCGAGGTAGCTGCCCATGAAGCCCTGCAGCGAGTCGCCGTAGAAACGGATCACCTGTGACAGCAACTGGGTCGTGAACATCGGCGAACCGCTGTCTTCGTGTTCGGAGATTATCTGAAGCAATACCGAGCGGGTCAGGTCTTCGCTGGTCTTGGCGTCGCGAACCTGGAACGCTTCTCCATCAATCACCAATTGCCGAACTTCTTCCAGCGTTATGTAGCTGGAAATCTCGGTGTCGTAGAGACGCCGGTTCGGGTATTTCTTGATGATGCGAAGGTCTGTCATGGCGCAAAGCTAACAGACTATGCGGCGGCGCACCAGTTAAAAAGCGCCGCCATTCAGCAGCTTGCGACGGCATTGCACCGCCGCAAGATAGCGCTTCGATCGACTACCAACCCATGTAGTGGCCGCCATTGATCGACAGGTTGGCGCCGGTGATCCAGGCCGCCTTTTCCGATGACAGGAATTCCACTGCATAGGCGATTTCGTCCGGCTCGCCGAGGCGACCGACCGGAATCTGCGCGATGATCTTGTTTCGCACATCTTCGGGCACTGCCTTGACCATTTCCGTGGCGACGTAGCCCGGCGACACGGTGTTCACGGTGATGCCGAACTTGGCGTTTTCCTGTGCCAGCGAAATCGTGAAGCCGTGCATGCCGGCCTTTGCCGCCGCGTAGTTGGCTTGGCCGTACTGGCCCTTCTGGCCGTTGATCGAACTGATCTGGATGACCCGGCCCCACTGGCGCGCGCGCATGCCTTCGATGACCGGGCGCGTCATGTTGAATACCGAATTGAGATTGGTGCTGACCACTTCCTGCCACTGTTGCGGCGTCATCCGGTGGAACGTGGTGTCACGCGTGATGCCGGCGTTGTTGACCAGGATGTCGATCGGGCCGATCTGCTTTTCGATATCTCGCACCATCGTTTCGCAGGCGGCCGGGTCGGAAACATCACCCTTGGCAATGGCGACTTCAAAGCCTTCACCACGCATCATTTCCTGCCAAGCCAGCGCCTTGGCTTCGTCGCGATAGTTGGTGCCGACCTTGTGGCCAGCACGCGCGAAGTTCTTGCAAAGCGCCGTTCCGATGCCGCCAATACCGCCAGTAACCAGTGCTACGCGAGCTGTCATTTCCGTTTCCTTTCAAGTTTGGATTGCTGAGCGAGGCCGGCCGGATGGGCGGCGTCTGGATTTCGAGTGTGCCCGACTGGCGCTGCAACTTCCCGCTGCATCGCGGCATTCCTGGCGTTCGTCTAGCCCCCGACGGCACTGCTCGACCATGCCGGATGACGCAGCGCAGCGTCGAGTGCGGCGGTTGGATTGCTCGCCGAAATGTCGGGCAAACCGAGCACATCAAGCGCCGCCATCAGTGCCGGCATCGGGTCGCGGGGATCGACCGGCGTGGTCCGGTCCTGCTTGCTGAGCTTGCGACCATCGCTGCCAAGCACGACCGGCAGGTGCAGGTAGCGCGGCTGGCTCAGGTCGAGCCGTTGTTGCAGCAGAATCTGCCGTGGCGTGGAGTCGAGCAGGTCGGCACCGCGGACGATTTCAGTGATGCCTTGTGCCGCGTCGTCGACAACCACCGCCAGTTGATAGGCCGCCCAACCTTCCCGTCGCAGCACGACGAAGTCGCCGCCGTCCTCGTCCAACCGAAATGACTGCGGGCCGAGCCTGATATCGCTGAAGGTGATTGGCCGGTCGTCAGTGCGAATTCTCCACGCGGCATCGGCTGCGGAGTCGGCAGACGAGACACAGGTCGCGGGATGAATGCTGCCGAACGGTTCAAGATCGCGCCGGCTGCAGGCGCAGCGATAGGCATGGCCGCCTGCCATCAGCGAATGCAGCGCGTTGCGATACAAGTCGAAACGCTCGCTTTGCCAAACCACCGCTTCGTCCGATTCCATGCCGAATCGGGCCAGCGTGTCGATCATTTCGACATCGGCTCCCACCACTTCGCGCTCGGGATCGAGGTCTTCGATGCGCACCAGCCAAAGGCCGCGATGCCGACGAGCACGCAGCCAGCTGCCGACGGCAGCGACCAAGGAGCCAAGGTGCAACTGGCCTGTTGGGCTGGGCGCGAAGCGACCTCGGTAGGGCATACTTGGAGCGGGCTGGAGGCGGTGGTCAGCATTCTAGACAGTCATGCGAAACCGTCAGGAATTTCACCGAAAAATCTCCCAAGCCTTGAATCGCCTCCGACTGCCCCTACCAAGGGCGTTGATATGCCATAACCGATGAGGACTCCGATGCGCCGGATCATGCTTTTTATTGCCACCAACCTTGCCGTGATGCTGCTGCTGACCATCGTGGTCCGCGTGTTCGGGCTGGATACCACCACCTATCTCAACGGCCAGCTCAACCTGCAGGGCATCCTCATCATCTCGGCCGTAATAGGTTTCGGCGGCTCGTTCATTTCGCTGGCGATGTCCAAGTGGATCGCCAAGTGGCAGACCAAGGCCCACGTGATCGAGCAGCCCTCGAATCCGACCGAAGTCTGGTTGCTGGCAACTGTTCGACGCCAGGCCGACGCCGCCGGCATCAAGATGCCGGAAGTCGCCATTTACGACGCGCCGGAAATGAATGCTTTCGCGACGGGCGCAACCCGTAACAGCGCGCTGGTCGCGGTCAGCACCGGGTTACTCGATCAAATGCAGCAGGACGAGATCGAAGCCGTTCTCGGCCACGAAATCAGCCACGTTGCCAATGGCGACATGGTGACCATGACCCTGATCCAGGGCGTGGTGAACACCTTCGTGATCTTCCTGGCGCGGGTGATCGGATCGGTCATCGATCGCGCCATCAGCGGCGATCGCGGCGGCGGTGGCATCGCCTATTTCGGCATCGTGATCGTATTGCAGATTGTGCTGGGCCTGTTCGCGTCGATGATCGTCGCCGCGTTCTCGCGCTGGCGCGAGTACCGTGCCGATGCCGGCGGAGCGCAACTGGCCGGCCGCGAAAAGATGATCGCCGCGCTGGCGCGCCTGTCTGGCAACCACGGCGA
Source organism: Lysobacterales bacterium (assembly GCA_038255665.1). GTDB lineage: Bacteria > Pseudomonadota > Gammaproteobacteria > Xanthomonadales > Rhodanobacteraceae > Dokdonella. The sequence continues at coordinate 7,534 of JBBSLA010000062.1, forward strand.
GAACAGCTTGCCCAAGGCGATCCAGGCGTTCGGCATCTCCGGTGGAGGCATGCGCAAGCTGTTCTCCAGTCATCCGCCGCTGGAACAGCGCATCGCTGCGTTGCGTGCTGCCGTCTAATCGCTGGACGACGGTTCGCCGCAAGAAAGGCCTCGCAGCAATGCGGGGCCTTTAGCGTTTCGAAGCTGAAGCGCGCCGGTAAAAAGCTGCTTTCTGTCGGTCTGGAACGGGCCGCAGCGGTTCCGAATACAGGCCGACCGACGTATCCTTGCCGATTGTCCATCGTGTCGAGTATTGCAATGACTGCTCCCATCGCTGTTCCCGTCAAGTCCGGTGTCGATGCCATCGTCAAGCAGGTACTGGCGCGGCCCGGTTTGTCGCGGGCGCACGAAGCCCGGATTTTCACCGAGAACTTCTTCCGCCAGGTTCCTGCCGACGACATCGCCAGCCGCGATGCCGAAAGCTGGGCCAAACTCACGATGGCGATGTTCGAATTCATGCGCGAGCGCCGCAGCGGCCAGGCCAAGATTCGCGTCTTCAATCCCGTCCCGGAACAGGACGGTTTCGACAGCACCCACACCGTCATCGCGATCGCCACCGATGACATGCCATTTCTTGTCGATTCGGTGTCGATGGCGATCAATGCTGCCGGCCTTGCGACCAAGATCGTCATCCATCCGCTCTATCGCACGGAGCGCGATCCGGGCGGCAACGTGCTGCATGTCGCCGCCGACGATGCAGACAAGGGCACGCCCGAATCCTTGATGCTGTTCGAGATCGAGCGCATTACCGAAGTCGCCCAGATCGAGCAATTGCGCAAGGACGTGACCGTCGCTATCGACGACGTACGCGCCGCCGTCGCCGACTGGCCGCAAATGAAACAGCGCCTGCTCGCCATCGCCGAGGAATTTCCCAAGCGCAAACTGCCATTCGAGGCGTCGATGCTCGAAGAAGCCGGTGCATTCCTGCGCTGGGTCGCCGAAGACCATTTCACCTTCCTTGGCTACCGTGAATACCGCGTTCTTGGCGGGGGCGACAACGAAGTCCTTGAAGCGGTGGAAAGTTCGGGCCTGGGCATCCTGCGTGAGATCGAGCGTGGCTTGGCGCCGCGTTCGGTGAAGTCACTGGCCGCACATGATCTCGAAAAATCCGGTGCGGTTGGCGCGATCATCCTGACCAAGACCAATGCGCGTTCGCACGTGCATCGCCCCGGTCACATGGATTACCTGTCGGTGTTGAGCTTCGATGACAGCGGCCATCCGATTGGCGAAGAACGCTTCCTTGGGCTGTTCACTTCTTCCGCCTACATGACGCCGCCGCGTGAAGTACCGCTGGTCCGTCGCAACGTCGACGATGTGATGAGGCGTTCCGGCCTCAAGCGCGATTCGCACTCGGGCAAGGCGCTGCGCAACATCCTGGAAACGCTGCCGCGCGATGAGCTGTTCCAGTGTTCCAAGGAAGAACTGTTCGATATCGCGATGGCCGTGCTCGACCTGCGCGAGCGCGCCCGCACGCGCCTGTTCGTGCGTCGTGACCGTTACGGTCGTTTTCTTTCCGTGCTGGCCTATGTGCCGCGTGACCGCTTCAACACGGCCGTGCGCGAGCGCATCGAGAACACGCTGAAGGAAAGCTTCCGCGGCGAGCGCGTCGATTCCACCGTGCAACTCGACGAATCGCCTTTGGCTCGCGTGCACATGATCGTGCGCCCGAAACCGGGCGACCAACCCACGTACGATCTGCAAGATCTCGAAAAGCGCATCGCCCAGATCGTCCGCAACTGGCACGACGACCTGCGCGAATGCCTGGTCGAAAGGCATGGTGAAGATGCCGGACTGAAACTGGCCAACCGCTATGGCAAGGCCCTGCCGGCCGGCTACATTGAAAAGGTGACGCCGCTCAACGCGGCCGACGACGTCGAACTGGCGTCCAGCCTGGCCAGCGTTGATGACATTCGCTTGAACCTCTATCGCTCGCGGCGCAATCCCGAAGACCTGCACTTCAAGGTGTTCCGCTTGGGCGACGATATTTCGTTGTCGGAAGTGATTCCGTTGCTGGAGAACCTCGGCGTCAGCGTGCTCACCGAGAATCTTTACGAACTGGAAGCAGGCGGTTCGCCCATCTACATCCAGGACATCATGGTTCGACCAGGACGGCTCAGTTTCGACATCGAACAAGTCCGCGACACGTTCCAGCAAACCTTCGAACGGGTCTGGCGCGGCGATGCCGAGAACGACGGCTTCAATCGACTGGTGTTGCTGGCGCAACTGAGCTGGCGCCAGGTCAGCGTGTTGCGTGCCTATTGCAAGTATCTGCTGCAGACCGGCCTGACCTTTTCGCAAACCTACATGGAGCAAACCCTCACCAGCTATCCGGACATGACCGGGCTTCTGGTGGAACTGTTCGAAGCCAAGTTCGACCCGCGCCGTCTGGACGCCGAGGCGGCGAAGATCACCGAGTGCGCGACGGCTCTGCGCAACGAAATGGAAACGCTGATTCCCTCTGAAACGCAAACCGAAAATCCGCACCTGGTAGACAACCTGATCAAGTCGCGCAAGCAGGGTCGCAACGCGCAGGTCGACACCATCGTCAACACCATCAAGACCCTGCTTGAACGCGTTGACAGCATCGACGAAGACCGCATCCTGCGTGCCTTCATGGGCGCGATTCGCGCCACGCTACGCACCAACTACTATCAGATTCGCGACGGCAAGCTGCACGACTACACCAGCTTCAAGTTCGATCCGATGCAGATCGCCGACCTGCCGAAGCCGCGTCCGTATCGGGAAGTTTTCGTCTACAGCCCGCGTATTGAAGGTGTGCATTTGCGCTTTGGGCCAGTCGCGCGCGGTGGCCTGCGCTGGTCGGATCGCCGTGAGGATTTCCGTACCGAAGTGCTGGGCCTGGTCAAGGCGCAGATGGTCAAGAACACGGTCATCGTGCCGGTCGGTTCCAAGGGCGGATTCTTCGTCAAGAAGCCGCCGGTCAATGGCGACCGCGACGCCGTGCTGGCGGAAGGCATCGCCTGCTATCGCATGTTCATCAATGGCTTGCTCGACATCACCGACAACCTGGTCGATGGCGCGGTGGTTCCACCAGTCGATGTGGTTCGCCACGACGCGGATGATCCGTACCTGGTCGTCGCGGCCGACAAGGGCACGGCCACGTTCTCCGACATCGCCAACGCGGTCGCCGAGGAACACGGCTACTGGCTCGGCGATGCGTTTGCGTCGGGTGGTTCTGTCGGTTACGACCACAAGGGCATGGGCATCACCGCCAAGGGCGCCTGGGAGTCGGTCAAGCGCCATTTCCGCTCCCTCGGTGTCGACTGCCAGTCGCAGGATTTCACCTGTGTCGGCATCGGCGACATGTCCGGCGACGTGTTCGGCAACGGCATGTTGTTATCGAAACATATCCGCCTGATTGCCGCGTTCGATCATCGCCACATCTTCATCGATCCGAATCCCGATGCCGCCAGCAGCTATGTCGAACGTGACCGCATGTTCGCGTTGCCGCGTTCGTCGTGGGCCGATTACGACGCCAGCCTGATCAGTCACGGTGGTGGCATCTGGCCACGCACCCTGAAAACCATTCCGATTTCCGAAGCGACACGCGTCGCGCTCGGTATCGCGGAAGGCACCTCGGCGATGACGCCAAACGAGTTGCTCAATGCCATCCTGAAAGCGCCGGTTGACCTGCTCTGGAACGGTGGCATCGGTACCTACGTAAAAGCCGAGATCGAAAGCAACGCCGATGCCGGTGATCGCGCCAACAACATGATTCGCGTCAACGGCAGAGAAATCCGCGCGCGCATCATCGGCGAGGGCGGCAACCTTGGCATGACCCAGCGCGGTCGCATCGAGGCGGCGCTCATCGGCGTGTTGCTCAACACAGACTTCATCGACAACTCGGCCGGCGTTGATACGTCCGATCACGAAGTCAACATCAAGATTTTGCTCAACGACGCGGTCAAGCGCGGCGAGCTCGACTACGACAGCCGCAATGAATTGCTGCGCCAGATGACGGAGGAAGTCGAACGCCTGGTGCTGTTCGACAACTATCGCCAGAACGAGGCGATCTCGGTGATGGAGCGCATGTCGATCAAGCGCCTTGGCTCCAAGCAACACTTCATCCAGACCCTGGAGGCGCAAGGCCTGCTTGATCGCCAGATCGAGTTCCTGCCGTCCGACGCCGAGTTCACCGAGCGTCGCGTACGCGGCATGGGCCTTACCCGCCCGGAGCTGGCCATCCTGCTGTCGTATTCCAAGATCGTCATCTACCAGCAGTTGCTCGATTCCGACGTCCCGGAAGACCCGTACCTTTCTGCGGAACTGCGGCGCTACTTCCCCGAGCCCTTGCGCGAGAAGTACGCCGAGCACATGGAACGCCACCGCCTGAAGCGCGAGATCATCGCCACGGCGGTGACCAACTCGATGGTCAACCGCATGGGCGCGACCTTCCTGTTGCGCATGCAGGAAGACACCGGCCAGTCGCCGGCGGCCATCGCCAAGGCCTTCAACATCGTTCGCGAAATCATCGACGCGCGTTCGCTGTGGGGCGCGATCGAGGATCTCGATGGCAAGGTCAATGGCAATGCACAGATCGACGCGATCCTGGTGATCTGGTCATTGCTGCGCAACCTGACCCGCTGGATGCTCAATCGCTCCGGGGAATCCAACGACATCGCCGCTGCCGTCGAGCGCTACAGCCCCGGCGTGCAGGCGTTGCGTGAGTCGCTGGTCAAGTCGATGGCGCCAACCGATCGCGTCCACTACGAACAGGAACGCAAGCATTGGTCCGAACAGGGCTTCGACGACGAACTCGGTGAGCAACTGGCTGGTCTTGATGCGCTCAATTCGGTGCTCGACATCGTGCTGGTCGCCGAGCAGAACCAGTTGAGCGTGGATTGCGTTGCCGAAGTCTATTTCGCACTCGGCGAAGCGCTGCACCTGAAGTGGTTGATGCAGAAGGTGGAAGAGCTTCCTGTCGAAACGCGCTGGCACGCCCATGCACGTGGACAGTTGCGCGATGAGTTGTATGCGCAACAACGTGCCTTGGCAGGGCAGGTGCTGGAACAGGGCGGCAAAGGCGATGGCGTCGATCTGGTCGCGGCCTGGCTCAACCGCGAAGACCCGACACTGAAATTTACCTTGGGCATGTTCGCAGACATGCGCACGCAGGTGGTTACCGATTATCCAATCGTATCGGTAGCCGTGCGTCGCCTCGCCCAACTGGCCTCAACCGGCGCGCCCGTGTGATCGACAACCCGCGCATTGCCTTCGTGGCGGCAGCAACCGACGAGGCGCAGGAAGCGCTCAAGCTGCTGACCGCGCGATATGGCGATGCGAAGTTTGATGACGCGAACGTGATCGTCGCCCTCGGTGGCGACGGCTTCATGCTGCGCAGCCTGCATCGCACACTGTCGCGCAGGCTGCCGGTGTACGGCATGAAGTTGGGCACGGTCGGTTTCCTGATGAATCAGCACCACATCGATGGCTTGCCCGAACGCATCAGCGCGGCGCAGGCGACCGAGTTGTATCCCTTGTTGATGGAAGCACACACCGAGGGCGGCACCAGTTCCACCGCACTGGCCTTCAACGAAGTGTCGCTGCTGCGCCAGACCAAACAGGCGGCGCATATCCGCATCGAACTCGACGGCGATACCAAGCTGGATGAACTGATGTGTGACGGCGTGCTTCTTTCAACGCCAGCCGGCTCGACTGCCTACAACCTGTCAGCGAATGGCCCGATCTTGCCGCTGGGTTCCAACGTGCTGGCGCTGACGCCGATCAGCCCATTCAGGCCTCGCCGATGGCGTGGTGCAGTTCTGCCGGCAACCACCGAAGTGCGTTTCGTCGTGCTTGATCCGTACAAAAGACCGGTCAGCGCGACGGCAGATTCGCATGAGGTGCGCGACATCCTCGATGTGCGCATTCGTGAATCACGCGAGCAATCGGTGCGGTTGTTGTTTGATCCGGAACACGATCTCGCTGACCGGATACTCAACGAGCAGTTTGAGTCGTAGGGGTAGTGCGGCTCTGAGATCAAACTTCGAGCGCGAGAGTATCCAACAGCTTCGTCATTCCTGCGAAGGCAGGAATCCATTTTGATTCTGCCCCAAAATTCACGCGCGCATCGAAAATCAAACTGGATTCCTGCCTTCGCAGGAATGACGAGGGGTGAGTGCATAGCGGGACTGACGAGTAGGGAGGCGTTTACGACGCCCGGGGATTACTTCTCCCGCGGCACACCCAACCGCACGATGCGCTGCATCTCCAGCCCATCGCGATACAGGTCCAGCGTCACCGATGTACCCGCATATTGAGCAAGCAACGTCTGGAATTCGGTCTTGCCGTTGAAGCCATTTCCGTTGACGCGAAACACGACATCGCCCGACAGCAGATCTGCTTCCGCAGCCGGCGTACGTGCGATCACCGAACCGATGCTGACGCCACCATTGATCGCCAGCTTCGCCCTCTCGCCGCTGCTCAGATTGCGGAACGTTGCGCCAAACGTGAGCTTGTACTTCACGAAATAGGCGACCATCGAATACTGCGGGCTGTCATAGCCGCCGGGTTGCTGGTCACGACTTTCGGCGGTCGGGTCGACCGGATAGAACATTGCCCGTTCCGCACCAATTGCCACCGCGCGTTCGGCGGCGCGCAGGCGTGCATCGGGATCGGTCGTCTCGAACAGGCTGCGACCAACCAGCACGTAGCCTTCTCGCGCCAGCTCGGTACGGTCGCGGACGAAGTCGTAGCCCTCGTCAACGCGTACCTCGCGCGGCGCCGGTGATTCGCGGAACAGCGCGACCACGTTCGGTGCGCGTCCCTCTTCGACGGTGAAGCGTTCCGGCGGTGCTTCGCGTGGCCGCTGTTCCTCCAGCGGGGCATCGTCGTAAACCACCCGGGTCGGCGGCGAGGTAACGCAACCAGCCAGCGCAGCCAGTGCGGCTACGGCAAGAAAGCGCGACGTTTTCATGATGGTCTCCTTTTTCGATCCTGCCGGCCGCGTCGTCGCGACGGCATGGGCCCGAGTCTGCCACGACTGCCGCATCCAGTGCGTTGCGCCGCAGCACGGGTCAATCAGAGCATGCCTACCGGCCCAGCGGCTACAATCGGGCGATCCGCTTTGTTAAGCCTGTGATGCCCATGAACAGCAACGCCCAAGACGTTTCCGCCAGCCAGCAACCCGGTCCCGACACAAGCCCGTTGCGCTTTGTGACCGCCGCCAGCCTGTTCGACGGCCACGATGCCGCGATCAACATCATGCGCCGGCTGATCCAGTCCCAAGGCGCGGAAGTGATCCACCTTGGTCACAACCGCAGCGTCGAAGACGTGGTCCGCGCCGCGTTGCAGGAAGATGCCGACGCCATCGCGCTGTCGAGCTACCAGGGCGGCCATGTCGAGTACCTCAAGTACATGGTCGACATGCTCAAGGAGCGCGATGCCGGCCACATCAAGGTATTCGCCGGCGGCGGCGGCACCATCACGCCCGAGGAAATCCGCGAGCTGGAAGCCTACGGCGTCGAGCGCATCTACCACCCCAACGACGGCATGAAGATGGGCCTGGTCGAAATGATCGAGGACGTCGTCCGCCGCGCCCAGGAAGGCAAGGATGAAAAATGGGGTCAGAGTGCACATTCGCGCACGGACCAACGTAAATCGGGGTCGACCGGGTCGAAAGTCCACTCTGACCCCACTTTTCAAGACGAGATCGCCATCGGTCTTGCCATGTCCGCGATCGAAGATGGCGAGCATTCCGAAGCCGAGCTGTCGCGCCTGCGCAAGGAATGGCAACTCGCTGGCGGCAAAACGCCGGTCATCGGCATCACCGGCACCGGTGGCGCGGGCAAGTCGTCCGTCACCGATGAATTGCTCAATCGCTTCCTTGCCAGCTTCCCGAAAATGCACATCGCGGTGATTTCGGTCGATCCAACCCGCCGCCGCAGCGGTGGCGCCTTGCTCGGTGATCGAATTCGCATGAACTCGCTGCGCAGCCACCGCGTCTACATGCGCTCGATGGCGACGCGCC
>JBBSLA010000063.1:0-15460 GCA_038255665.1 Lysobacterales bacterium
ATGAAGGCGATGAAGGACCAGGCGATCGTCTGCAACATCGGCCATTTCGACAACGAGATCCAGGTCGACGCGCTTGCCGAAATGAAGAACGTCGAGAAGATCAACATCAAGCCGCAGGTCGACAAGTACGTCTTTGAGGGCGGCAACGCGATCTTCCTGCTAGCCGATGGCCGCCTGGTGAACCTCGGCTGCGCCACCGGACATCCGAGCTTCGTGATGTCCAACTCGTTCGCCAACCAGACGCTCGCGCAGATAGACCTGTGGGAGAAGAAGGACACTTACGAGAACAAGGTCTACATCCTGCCCAAGCACCTCGACGAGGAAGTAGCTCGCCTGCACCTGGAGAAGATCGGCGTGAAGCTGACCACGCTCACCAAGGACCAGGCAGACTATCTCGGCGTTGCCATTGAAGGACCGTACAAGCCGGACCATTACCGCTACTGATCTGCTGTTGACGCAGCTAGGACCTCCAAGGGGCGCAGCGATGCGCCCCTTTTTGTTGACCGACAACGGTTACATTTATCGCTTCATCGCGAACAAGCGATATATACTCCGACGCCGTGCAACCAGGAGCTTTCATGGCCGCGATCAGCTTCGAGTTTTTTCCGCCGAAAACCGACGAACAACGTAGCGGACTTGCCGCTGCTGTCGGCAAGTTGAAGCAGCGCAAGCCCGAATACGTGTCGATGACGTTTGGCGCCGGCGGCTCCACGTTGAGCCACACCGTCGATGCGGTAAGCGATCTGCGCCAGCGCCATGGGCTGGATGCCGCGCCGCACCTGTCCTGCATGGGCGGCAGTCGCGCCGAGATCCGGGCGCTACTCCAGCAATACGTCGACCTCGACCTGCATCGCATCGTCGCCCTGCGCGGCGACTTGCCGTCAGGCATGGCCAGCATTGGCGATTTTCGCTATGCCAGCGAACTGGTCGCCTTCATCCGTGCCGAAACCGGCGATCGCTTCCATATTGAAGTGGCCTGCTACCCGGAAGTGCATCCGCAATCGGACAGCGCGCATTCGGACGTGCAGAACTTCAAGCGAAAGGTCGACGCCGGTGCGAATGGCGCGATCACCCAGTATTTCTACAACGCGGATGGCTATTTTCGTTTCGTCGATGCGGCGCGCAAGGCCGGCGTCACGGTACCGATCGTCCCCGGAGTAATGCCGATCGCGAACTTCAGCCAGTTGCGCCGCTTCTCCGATCTGTGCGGTGCCGAAATCCCGCGCTGGATGCAGAAGAACCTGATCGCGATGGGTGACGATGCCGAGGCCATTCGCGAGTTCAGCAGCGACGTGGTCGCTGACCTGTGCCGACGCCTGATCGCAGGCGGTGCGCCCGGGTTGCACTTCTACACCTTGAACCGCTCGCGACCCACGATGGCAGTGCTCGAACGCTTGTGATCACTGCGCGGGCGTTGTGTTGCCCTGCGCCGAATCTCCTTCGCCACGATCAGGCGCGGCGAACAGGTACGGACTGAAACGATCCGGCACCAATGCGACGCGATCTTCGTCGTCAATGCGAACGTATCGGTCACCATTGATGCTGTCGAACGCGCCGAACGAGATGCGAGTTCCGTCCAGAATCAGGGTCGCTTGCGCCGGTTCGAGCCCAAGCTTGGACAGGCTGAGTCCGACCAGGCTTTTGCGGTTGCGCACGGCGGCGTTGGCGATTGCGATCAAGTGGCCAACCCGCTGGGCATCCGCGCGCCGATTGTCGGGAGCGCGCATCCACCAGCCGCCATCGACGCGCTCGAATCGCTGCCGTACGCACGACAAACACTCCAACTCGACATGCTGGATTTCCGATGGCACCAGCGCCGTCAACGGTGCGGGCCATTGCGCCTGTTCGTGACGAACCTGCATCAGGACGGCAGCACTCAACAACAGCGCAACGACGATGGCGATCAGCAAGTGACGCTGTTGGCGACGCATCAGTGCCTGCGCCGACGCCAGCGAATGAACAGGCCAGCGGCGATCAGCAAGCCCGGCAGCACGACCAAGGCAAACAGTCCTATCACGTTGAGTGCGGCTTGCGACAGGCTCAACGTTCGATCCGGCGCGGTGCGTTCCGGGATGTCGATCAAGGAATCGTCCTGCAGCAGCCAGTTGAACACACGCAAACCGAACTCGCGGTTGCCGGCGTTGCCAAGGTAACTGTTCGACAGGAAATCGCCGTCACCAATCACGACCGCGCGCTGCTCGCTGTGGTCCGGACTGGGCGAGGAACGACTCAACGCAAAGCCCAGATCCAGCGGACCCGGCACTTCGCCGGCGTTGATGTCCTGGCTGATGTTCGCCGACGGCTCGCCCGCTTTGGGCATCGCGCCGGTTTCGTTCCACGACTGGCTCGATGATTTCAGGATCGACTCCATCTTCCACTGCGGATCGGGAAGCTGGGCCAGCGCGGCAACCTGCGGAAACAGCGTGGTCAGGCCGAAGTCGTTGTCGATGGCCTGCTTGGGATATTGGCTGATCGCGACAAAGCTGGGATCACCCAATCCGAAGGCCTGGCCGTTGCCATCGACGACTTGGCCGGGTAGCACGCGCACTGACAAGGCGGCAGCCAAGACTCCCAGTCCGACGTCCTCGCCGGGCTCGGTCAACCACAGCAGGTGTCCACCGCGATCGACGTAATCGATCAACTCGCCGACGACATTGTCAGGCAGGCGAATCTGTGGATTGGCGACCACCATAAGGTCGATGTTTTCCGGAATCTTGCCTATTGCAGCCAGCGCCAGCGGCACGCTACGTACGCCCTGCCCGCCCAGAGCCATGACGAACTGACCGACGTCCGCATTTGCCTTGCCCAGCGGATGGCGCTCGCCGTCTCCATCGAGGAAGCCGACGACTCGCTCGCGTGCTCGCGAAAGGCGCAGCAGCGACTTGGTGAATTCCGATTCGCCGAGCACAACCAGTCGCTCGCTGCGACCTCGATAGCTCAACTGCAGTTCGCCGTCGATGCGGATGCCAGCGTCGCGCATCGCTTCCGGATCGCCGTCCGGGTCGACGAAGCGCAATGACATGTCGGGCTTGTGGTGCTGGTAGCGCTCAATGAAATCCGCGATCACGTCACGCAAGCCACCTTCGGGTCGCGCGTAGCTGGTCACGTCTACCGGATCGGTCAATGTGTCGAGCAACTTCGTCGTCGCCTCGCTGAGACTGGCGCGGTCGCCGGCGCTCCAATCGCCTTCGACGCGATAGCGCGTACTGAGGAACGCCGCGCAGGTCACCGCTGTGATGACCAGAAAAGCCACAAGCCCGCGAGTGAACCGGCCCATCAGGCGATCCGCCTCAGTCCAGCCACGCGCAACGTTGCGACGAACAGCGCCAACGCTGTCAGCAGGACGAAATAGATCACGTCCACACTGGACACGATACCGCGCAGGAACGGTTCGAAGTGGGTTGGCAGGGCCAGGTAATTGATCGCACTTCGGTCGACGCCTTCCAGCCGAGCGCCGAGATCAATGATGCCGAGCAAAGCCGACACCACGAAAGCCAGCGCGGCAGCAAGAGCGGGCTGCGCCGTGAACGCCGAACTGGCGATGCCGATGGCCGTCACTGCGCCGGCGTACAGGGCGAGGCCGAGCATCGCAGCCAGCAGTTGGCCGGTGTCGATTGCCGTTCCCATCCGCAATGACAACGGCAGCAAGGCAACCAGCACGATCATCACGAGCGCGATGGCCCAACAGGCGAGGAATTTTCCGATGACGATGCGGGCGTCGCCGATTCCTGCGGCAAGCAGCAGCACCAGGCTGTGATCACGCCGCTCGCCGGCAAAGCTGCGCATTGTCAACAACGGAATCACCACCAGCAACACGGTCGCCAGACTGCGCAAAAGTGGAATCGCGACCAGATCGGTAACGCCCGGCGCATTCGGCATCGCACCGAGGCGCGGGCTGACCTGCAGGTATGCGCCAACCGCGAGCAGGAATTGCCACGCCATCAAGGCCAGCAACACGGCCGCAAGGATCCACACGAATGGCTGCACCCATTGGCGCCGAAGTTCGTGCATCGCCACCAGAAGGGCGGTCATGCCGCGTCGTCCAGTGCCGGGCGCAAGGCGATGTCGAGGAAGATCGCATCGAGTGCAGCGTGATCGGGCCGCAATTCGGTCATGCCCCAGCCGCGCGCCACAATGCTGGCAGCCAGCGCTGCCAGATCGGCCTTCGGCGAAAGCTGCACGCGCCAATGTCGGCCGGATGCCGGTTCCGCCGCCACCACCTCGGGCAGCCCGAGCCAATCGATCATCGCCAGGTCGCGACCCACGGCGATGCGCTGCACGTCGCGCGAAGCCAATGCGTCGAGACGGCTGGTATAGCGCAAGCGGCCGTGATGGAGGATCGCGATGCGATCGCAGCAGGCGGTCACATCGTTGAGAAGATGCGTCGACAGGATCACCGCACGCGTCTTGCCCAATTCGCTGATCAGCGTGCGAAGCGCCAGCGCTTGAACCGGATCGAGGCCAGCCGCCGGTTCGTCGAGCACGACCAGATCCGGTTGGTGGACGATCGCCTGAGCGATGCCGACGCGCTGCCGAAACCCTTGCGACAACGATCCGATCAGGCGTCGGCGCTGCTCAGTCAGGTCGCAGGACTCCAACGCGTCGACGACGGCGGCATCGACCATGCCGCGCTCGATGCCGCGAAGCCGGGCGCAAAACGTCAGGTATTCGTCGACGATCAACTCGTCATGCAGCGGTGGGCGTTCCGGCAGGTAGCCAATTCGACGCCGCGCCAGTTCCGGCTGTTCGGACAGTTCGGCACCATCGATTCGAATGCTTCCCGAGGTCGGGGTCAGCACGCCGGCAATCATCCGCAACGTCGTGGTTTTGCCCGCGCCGTTGACGCCGAGCAACCCCAGCACTTCACCTCGACTGACGACAAGGTCGATATCGTCGACCAGACGGCGATCGCGCAGCCGATAGCCGACATGGCTGGCGGCAAGCAGGGTGGGAGGACTCATGCGCAAGGATGTTGCGTGTTCAGTTTCGGGGAAGCAAGTCATCGCGCGATAGCGCTTCACGTGGCGTTCGCGCGACGCCGCCGCGATGCACGTCTGAACGAATGCGAATTCGACCGTCGCCATACGCCGACGTATTGATCGTCGCTGCAAAACAACGAAAATTTTCGAGCTAAATCACGCATTTACTTGACTTCGTCACCGATGGACCCATATCAATTCGGGTATAGTTCAACTGCTACGTCCACTTCCATTTTGGGAACCCGATATCCATGTTCGACACTTTCCTCAGCTTTGCCGCGCGCGGCGTGACCCAGGCTTCGTGGACTGCGTGGATCGCTTATTTCATCGTCGCTACCCAGATGACGATCTTCTCGGTAACGCTCTACCTGCATCGTAGCCAGACCCACCGTGCCGTCGATTTCCATCCGGCGCTGGCGCATGTGTTCCGGCTCTGGGCCTGGCTGTCGACAGCGATGGTCACGAAGGAATGGGTTGCCATCCATCGAAAGCACCATGCTCGTTGCGAGACCGAGGAAGATCCGCACAGCCCGCTGCACAAGGGTATCCGCAAGGTCGTCCTGGACGGTGTCGCGCTGTACCAGCAGGAATGCAAGAATCCCGAGACGATGGTCAAGTACGGCATCGGCACGCCGGACGACTGGATTGAGCGCCATGTCTATGCGCGCTTTCCTTCTGTCGGGCCGACCCTGCTTCTGTTTATCTGCATTGGCCTGTTCGGCGTCGTCGGCGTTGCACTGTGGGCTCTGCAGATGGTCTGGATTCCGTTCTGGGCGGCAGGCGTCGTCAATGGCCTGGGCCACTGGTGGGGCTACCGCAATTTTGAATCGGCCGATATGTCGACCAACCTCACCCCATGGGGTCTGATCATCGGCGGCGAAGAACTTCACAACAATCACCACGCTTTCCCGAGCTCGGCCAAATTTGCGCTGCGCAAGTTCGAGGTCGATATCGGCTGGGGCGCGATCCGGCTATTCGAAGCGATTGGCCTTGCCAAGGTATTGCGCGTCGCAGCGACGCTGGATGTGCGCCCGAACGTGAAGCGGCCGGACGTGGAAACCGTGAAGGCCGTTCTGTCGCATCGCGTCCATGTCTTGTCGGATTATTTCAAGGGCGTCATCGCACCGACCCTCCGCGAGGAAGTCGGCCACGCTGGCGTTAGTCTCAAGTCGCTGCCGCGCAAACTGCGCAAGGGCCTGGCCAACGGCGGCCGCTGGCTGGACGCCGGCTCGCGCCGCGAGCTGGATGCCGTGGTCAGCGAACGCCCGCAGTTGGCAACCGTCTGCGATTTTCGTGCACGCCTGGCTGGTCTGCTCGATCGCAACGGTCGCAACGCCGACGCGATGATGGAAAGCCTGAAGCAGTGGTGCCAAGAGGCTGAAGCCAGCGGAATCCGCACACTGGCCGACTTTGCAGGTCGCCTGAAGGGCTATCAGCTGGCCCACAGCCACTGACGCGCAAAGTCTGTCGCGACACGAAAAGCCCGCCAGTTGGCGGGCTTTTTCGTTGCTGACGTGTTTCCTGAACGTTCCGCTCCCCCTATCGATGCCGAGGGAGGTTGGGATGGACGCGTTTACGACCGAGAGGGACTGATCGGCGTATCCTCCCGAACGGGACTGGACGCCAGAGCCAGCCCTTACCGCCAACCAAGGAGAGTCCGATGTCAACTTCATTCCCAGCAAAGCCTTTGCTCGCAGCCGCGATCGCAACCGTATTTTCCGCGACTGTCGCGCAAGCCGAGAAAGCGCACGCCCCCACGAATGCGAAGACGACCAAAGCATTCGCCGAAGCGCCGGCACCCAGCGGCGGCGCGCCGTTGTTGTTCAATCAGACGGGCTCCCCAAATTTCGAGGGTATTCTGGCGATGACCAACCTGGACCAGGGCCAGCAGGCTTTCGACACCCAATTGGCAGACGATTTTGATGTACCTGCCGGTGGCTGGGCGGTATCGGTAGTCCGGATCGGTACGTTCTACCACAGTGGTGGTACGCCGGTACGCCCGTCAACCAGCGGCAATATCACGTTCTACTACGACACGGGCACTGGTCGCCCCGGCGGAGCGGTTCCGGGATGCGCCCACAAGGACATCCCACTGTTTTACAGCGAAATGTTCCTCACATCCGTTTTGACCTTGCCGGACGTGTGTGCTCTGCCGCAGGGCCGTTACTGGATGGGCTTCTCCGGAAACCTGTCGTTTAATGATCAGATGGGCGGGGTTTATGTGACCCAGGAAACGGCGATGCCGGGCAACTCGATCGTGTGGCGTAATCCCGGCGGTGGATACTCGGTCGGCTGTACCGACTGGGGCGCGCCAACCAGTTGCGGCCTCGCAACGAATGGCGGAATGACGTTCCAGTTATATGGCCAGACTACCCCAGTGACCCTTCAGAAGTTTTCAGTCGAATAGTCCGGCTTACCGAAACGTGCGCCAACAAAAAACCCCGCCAGTAGCGGGGTTTTTTGTTGTTACCAGAAACCCGTTACACGAGTTCCGGAAACTGCGATTGGTGCCCAAGAGGGGACTCGAACCCCTACAGCTTTCACCGCTACCACCTCAAGGTAGTGCGTCTACCAATTCCGCCACCTGGGCTAAAAACGTTTTCCCGAAACCTACTTCTTCTGCGCGTCTTTCGTCGGCTCCGTGGCTGGTTCCGGCTTGGCCGAGTCAGACTTGGCTTGGTCGGAATTCACTGGCTCCGCTGCCGGCTTCGTAGCGTCCGACGTTGCGGTCGGCACTGGCACGGTTGCGTCGGCCGGCGCTGCGGTTGCCGCAGGTGTTTCCGAATTCGTCGCCGCTGGAGTTGCCTGCGGCACATCTTCTGCGGGACTGGGAGTCTCACTCACCGTTGGAGCGGCTGCCCCGCCCATGATGCCGAGGTCGTCCGTCGCTCCCGGCTGCATGCCCGGCTTGTCGTGGTAAATCGCCATGCCAAGGCTGAGCAGGAAGAACAGGCCGGCCAGCACCGCGGTGCTGCGCGACATGAAGTTGGCGGACCCCTGCGAGCCGAAAACCGTCGCCGAAGCACCGCCTCCAAAGCCGGAACCGGCTGCGGCACCCGCGCCACGTTGGAGCAGGATGAGAACGGTCATCGCGACCGCGATGATCACGTAAAAAACAGAAGCAATTATGGTCAGCATTGATCTTTATCGTCTGGCGGCGGCGCAGATGGCAACGAAGTCGGTGGCGATCAGGGAGGCACCGCCTACCAGACCACCATCCACATCGGCCTGGGCGAACAGTTCGCTGGCGTTGGACGCCTTGACGCTGCCGCCGTACAGAATCCGCAGTGAGCTGGAAAGTTTAACATCTTCGTTCGCGAAAATGTCGCGGATGAAGGCATGGACCTGCTGCGCCTGATCCGGCGTCGCGGTGCGTCCGGTGCCAATCGCCCAGACCGGCTCGTAGGCGACGACCGCGTTGACGAAGGCGTCACTGCCGGCGTGATCAATGACAGCGCGAAGTTGCTCGGCGATCACCTGTTCGGTGCCACCGGCGTCGCGCTGGTCCAAACTTTCGCCGACGCACAACACCGGAATCAGACCGGCTGACTGTGCAGCGACGAACTTTTCCGCGACCTGCTGATTCGTTTCAGCATGGTATTGACGCCGTTCGGAGTGGCCGACCAGCACGTGAGTACAACCGACGTCACAAAGCATGGACGCAGCAACCTCGCCGGTGTAAGCCCCTTCCGCGTGCGCACTGAGGTCTTGCGCGCCGATCAAGACTCCCGTGGAGCCGTGCGCCGAAACAAGTTCTGCCAGATAAACCGCCGGAGGGAACACGGCGACATCGATGGAATCGCGATCAGCCGAAACGATGGCATCGACCAACTCGCCTGCCATCGCGCGCGAGCCATGCATTTTCCAGTTGCCTGCCACCATCATGCGGCGCATGTGATTCCTGTTGGATTGTGCGAAGGCCGCGAAGGATAGCGACGGCCCCTGCTGGCCGCAATGGCACCGATATGAACCGTCGATCCCTCCTTGTGAAAATTTCGTTCCGACGACGGAGTTGTCGTGGCACAATAAGCGGCTGGGGCGGGCTATCGGAAGTCGGAAGGCACCGGCCGTCGGGCGCAATCACGGCCACCATGCTACCCCGGGAGCTGTCCCACTGTTTTACTCAAAGGTTGTTATTGAATGTCAAAAGACGATGTCATCGAAATGGAAGGCGCAGTGCTGGAAACACTGCCCAACACCATGTTCCGCGTGAAGCTGGAAAACGGCCACGTGGTAACCGCCCACATTTCCGGCCGCATGCGCAAGAACTACATCCGCATCCTGACCGGCGACAAGGTCAAGGTAGAGATGACTCCGTATGACCTGACCAAAGGTCGCATCACATATCGCATGAAGTAAGTCGGCAACGTGTAGTGTCGGTCACGGAAGCAATTGCCGCGACCGAATGCCAGATCAGCTTTCCACTTCCGCCGGCAGCGGCTCCGCTGCCTCGCTATCCACCGCCAGCTCGCCATCGCGCACGGACAAGCTCACCTTGCCGCCTTCGGACAGTTTCCCGAACAGCAATTCGTCGGCCAACGCGCGCTTGACCTTGTCCTGAATCACGCGTGCCATCGGCCGCGCACCCATCTGCGCGTCGAATCCGTGTTCTGCCAACCAGCGCCGTGCGGCAGGATCGACGTCCAGACTCACATGCTTTTCCTGCAACTGGGTTTCCAGCTCGATCAGGAACTTGTCGACAACGCGCAGGATGTGCTCGAAGTCGAGCGCATTGAACTGCACGATCGCATCCAGGCGATTGCGAAACTCCGGCGTGAATGCCTTGCGGATCACTTCCATCGCATCGGTCGAGTGATTTTGTTCGACGAAACCAATTGTGCGTCGAGCAGCTGCCTGGGCACCGGCGTTAGTCGTCATCACCAGGATCACGTTGCGGAAGTTCGCCTCGCGGCCATTAGTGTCGGTTAGCGCACCACGATCCATGATCTGCAGCAGCACGTTGTAGACATCCGGGTGTGCTTTCTCAATTTCATCGAGCAGCAACACGCAATGCGGATGCTTGACGATCTGCTCGGTGAGCAAGCCGCCCTGGTCGAAGCCGACATAGCCCGGCGGCGCGCCGATCAGGCGCGACACAGAATGCGCTTCCATGTATTCAGACATGTCGAATCGAACCAGCTCTACGCCGAGCTGCAATGCCAGCTGCCTCGTTACCTCGGTCTTGCCGACGCCAGTCGGGCCGGCCAGCAGGAAGTTGCCGATCGGCTTGTCCGGATTGCCAAGGCCGGAGCGCGCCATCTTGATCGCGCTGGTCAGCGTCTGGATCGCCGCGTCCTGCCCAAACACGACCATGTTGAGGTTGCGCTCAAGATTCCGTAGCACGTCGCGATCCGATGCCGATACCTGCTTGGTCGGAATGCGCGCCATCCGCGCGACGATGAACTCGACTTCCGTGACGCCGATCTGCCCGGTGCGTTCGTCCGGTGGCATCAGTCGTTGACGCGCGCCGGCCTCGTCGATCACGTCGATGGCCTTGTCGGGCAACAAGCGATCAGCGATGTGCTTGACCGACAAATCGACCGCCGCCTGCAAGGCGTCGTTGCTGTATTCGACCTGGTGATGTTCCTCGAAACGCGACTTCAATCCTTTCAGGATTTCCACGCTTTCGGCAATCGACGGCTCGACGATATCGATCTTCTGGAAGCGCCGCGCCAGCGCACGATCCTTTTCGAAGATGCCGCGATATTCCTGATAAGTGGTCGATCCGATGCAGCGCATCTCGCCCGACGCCAGGATCGGCTTGATCAGGTTCGACGCATCCATGGTTCCGCCGGATGCGGAGCCAGCACCGATGATCGTGTGAATTTCGTCGATGAACAATATCGAGCCCGGCTCCTTCTTCAGCTGGTTGATGACGGCCTTTAGCCGCTTCTCGAAATCGCCCCGGTATTTGGTGCCGGCCACCAGCGCGCCAAGATCCAGCGCGTAGATGGTCGCGTCTTCGAGGATGGCCGGCACGTCGCCCTCGACAATGCGTTTGGCAAGGCCTTCGGCGATCGCTGTCTTGCCGACGCCGGCTTCACCGACGTAGAGCGGATTGTTCTTGCGGCGGCGGCACAGCACCTGGATGGTGCGCTCGATTTCCTCGGTTCGTCCGATCAACGGATCGATCTTGCCGGCCTTGGCCAGCTCATTGAGGTTGCTGGCGAAATCGGTCAGCGGATTGCTGCGTTCTTCACCCGACTCGCCTTCGCGGGACGCATCGGCCGAAGACTTGCCTGGCTCACCACTCTCGTCGCCAAGCTTGGCGACGCCGTGCGAAAGGTAATTCACCACATCGAGGCGACTGATCTCCTGCACGCCGAGGAAATAGACGGCATGCGAATCCTTTTCGCCAAAGATCGCGACCAGCACATTCGCCCCCGTGACCTCTTTCCGGCCAGACGACTGCACGTGATAAACGGCGCGTTGCAGCACGCGCTGAAAGCCCAGCGTGGGTTGCGTATCACGCTCGTCGCTGGTCGGCAGCACCGGCACCGTCTCGCCGATGATGGCTTGCAGATCGCGGGTGAGCTTGTCGACATTGGCGGTATTGGCGCGCAACACGGCGAGAGCCGACGGGTTCTCGAGCAGGGCCAGCAACAAATGCTCGACCGTCATGAACTCGTGGCGCATCTCGCGTGCCGACTTGTAGCACTGGCTGATGGTGGCTTCGAGATCCTTGCTAAACATGGACTGTGCTCCGGAATACGTACGCGTTGATGACGATCAGGCCTGTTCCATCGAGCACATCAACGGGTGCTGATGGCTGCGCGCGAACTCGTTGACGTGGGTAACCTTCGTCTCGGCGATCTCGCGGGTGAACACGCCACATACTCCCTTGCCGCGAGTATGCACATGCAACATGACCTGGGTGGCACGCTCCCGATTCAAGCCGAAAAAACTTTCCAGGACGACGATGACGAAATCCATCGGTGTGTAGTCGTCGTTGAGCAGGATGACCTGATACAGAGGCGGCCGTGCAACCTCCGGCCGCGCTTCTTCGAGCGCCACCCCGTGTTCTTGCTGATGGCTGGGTTCCTGCGGTCGCGTCATCGCTGTGGGGAAAGTCATCTCGTTGACCGAGTATAGCGCCGTGATGCTCTGCGACATGGGCGCGGCGCGCGGCCGATTCAAGCGCCATCAAGCGTGATCGACTTGCTTCGTGCAGGTTGCCGTGAGTGCTCGGTTAAACTGGCCGCATGAACAACGAGTCCGCCGTTGCCGATGCCAGCATGTCCGGCAACAACCTGATCTGGTGTCCGCATGTCACCGTGGCAACTGTCGTGCCGCGTGACGGCCGTTTCCTGCTGGTCGAGGAGACCGTGCGCGGGCAACTGGTGCTGAATCAGCCAGCCGGGCACTTGGATCCCGACGAAACGCTGCAAGATGCAGCCGTCCGCGAGACGCTTGAGGAAACCGGCTGGGATGTCTCACTCACTGGACTGCTCGGCGTGCAGCAATGGACCAGCATCTCGTCCGGTGACCAGTTCATTCGGTTCACTTTCGCGGCACAGCCGTTGGTCCATCACACCGAGCGCGAATTGGACGTCGGCATCGTCCGCGCACTTTGGCTGAGCCGCGACGAGATTGTTGCTTCCACGGAACGCCTGCGCAGTCCAATGGTTCTGGCCAGCGTCGACGATTTCCTCGGCGGTGCACGACTGCCGCTCGACGCGATTCGCTGGCTGCCGACGCGCGGATCGGATTGATCTAATGAGCGCAACCAACATACTGGTCGGTCTGTCTGGTGGCGTGGATTCGTCGGTCGCCGCCTTGCGCCTGCGAGAGCAGGGTGAGCAGATCGCCGGCCTGTTCATGAACAACTGGGAAGAAGACGAGCGCCAAGGACCTTGCAGGGCCGAAGATGATCGCAAGGATGCTGTCGCGCTTGCTGCGAAGCTCGGCATCGCCTTCCATAGCCGCAATTTTTCAAACGAATACTGGGACCAGGTTTTCGCGCATTTCCTCGACGAATACCGCGCCGGCCGCACGCCCAATCCCGACGTACTGTGCAATCGCGAGATCAAGTTCAAGACCTTCCTCGATACTGCACACTCACTCGGCTTCAGCCATATCGCAACCGGCCACTACGCGCGTGTCGGGTGGGACGGCGATACATGGACACTGCTTCGCGGCGTTGATCGCGACAAGGACCAAAGCTATTTCCTGCATACGCTCGGGCAGCATCAGCTCGCAACGACGTTGTTCCCGATTGGCGAGTTGGCCAAGCCCGAGGTGCGCAGGATCGCCCGAGCCGCTGGACTGGCCGTTCATGACAAGAAGGATTCGACCGGCATCTGCTTCATTGGCGAGCGCGATTTTCGCGAGTTCCTCAGCCACTACATTCCGGCCCGGCCGGGCGCGATCGTGACGCCCTATGGCGTCCGCGTCGGTGAGCACGAAGGCGCCATGTACTACACACTGGGACAACGCAGTGGGCTCGGCATAGGTGGTCGCCAGGACATGCCCGCCGAGCCCTGGTACGTGGTCGGCAAGAACGTGGCGCGCAACGTCGTCTACGCCGTGCAAGGCAACGCAAACGACTGGCTGCTTTCAACCCGCCTCGATGCCGACGAATGCAGTTGGGTTTCCGGATCGGAGCCTGCTGCGGAGTTTCGCTGCACGGCGAAGACGCGATACCGACAGCCGGACCAGGACTGTCTGGTGACCATCAGCGGTCCCCGTTGCGAGGTGCGGTTCGACGCGCCACAACGCGCCGTGACGCCGGGGCAATCGGTGGTTTTCTATCACGATGACGTCTGCCTCGGCGGCGCCACCATCACCGGTTCCAATGCGCCGGGGTCGCAACTCTGCGAAGTCATGCCTGCCGATGGCGAACAACAATGCGGAGAAGTCGCACATGCTTGAGTCGCATGTCATCGCCCTGGCCGGCGTGTTCCAGGCCTGCCAACTGGTTCGCCAAGCGGCCACCAGCGGCCGCTTCGATTCCATGGAAGTCGAGGCCAGTCTCTCCAGCGTGTTTCGGTTCGATGCCGATACGCCAGCCGAAGTATTTGGCGGTCTGTCCAATCTCCGCCAGGGTTTGATCGCCCTGCTCGCCCAGCTCGACGACCAGGCCGAGCGCGACCTGCAATTGACCCAGCTGGTGGTTTCGGTTCTGCGCACCGAACGCAAGTTGAGTGCAAAGCGCGACATGCTCGGAGAACTGCGCAGCGGCATCGAGCGTGTACAGGCGGACCGAAGTGACCAGCCGCCGACCGCGCCAGCGATCGTCAGCGGACTTGCCGGCGTCTACAGCGATACCCTGTCGACGCTGCGACCTCGCATCACGGTGCACGGAAACCCGCAACAACTGAGCCAGGAAACGCGCGTCGAGCAGATGCGCGCCCTGCTGCTTGCGGCGACCCGCGCCGCCGTGCTATGGCGGCAAGTTGGCGGTGGACAGTGGACCTTGCTGTTGCGTCGCAGCCAGTACGCCATGCTCGCGCGCGGCATGCTGGCACGCTGCACGATCGATCGCGCCTGACTTCCGGCGGAGGTCGTTATGGCTGCTGCAGAGCTTCGGTCTGCGCAAGTTCGACGCGCAGGGTCTTGATGAGTTCGCCGCGCGGCACCTCGAATTGATCCTCGCGGCGCAAGTCCTTTACTGTGACCGTGCCCTTGGCGAGCTCGTCTTCGCCTAGGACAATTACGAATCGGATTCCAGCCTTGTCTGCGTATTTGAACTGCTTGCCCAGCTTGGACGCTTCCATAACCACTTCGGTATTGATGCCACCGAGGCGCAATTCATTGGCGATGGCGAGGTACTGCGGCAGCAGCGCTTCGTCCAACTGCGTCACCAAGGCCTTCACGGTGCTGGTTGCGCGCCCGATCAAACCCGCTTCGCGGAGCTGCCAGTAAAGTCGCGTCGCGCCGATCGAAATGCCGACGCCCGGCAGTTTTGATTTGGTGTAGGTGCCGGCAAGGTTTTCGTAGCGGCCTCCGGAACAGATCGATCCAATCTGCGGATGCTCGTTCAAGGTCGTCTCGTAAACCGTGCCGGTGTAGTAGTCGAGGCCGCGCGCAATCGACAGATTCAGGGCGTAGTGCGATTCCGGCACGCCGAGCGCATCGATCATGCCCAGTACGTCTTTCAATTCGCCGCGACCTTGCTCCATGGTTTCGCTACCGCTGCCTAGAGCATTGAGCTTCGCCAGCGCATCAGCCATCGATGTGGAACGCACTTCGACGAAGGCGAGGATGCTCGCGATCACGTCTTCTGCCAAGGCGAACGGCTCGGCGGCAAGCGTTGCCCGCACCGCATCGGCGCCGCGCTTGTCGAGCTTGTCGACCTCACGCAGCACCAGCATCTGCTGCTCGCCATCGGCAATGCCCAGGCTCTCGAAATAGCCGCGCATCAGCTTGCGGTTGTTAAGCTGGATCGTGAACGGACCAATCGCCAAATCGCGGAATACGCTATAGATGGTCGCCGGAATTTCGGCGTCGTAACGCACCGCCAGCGAGTCCTTGCCGATCAC
>JBBSLA010000064.1:0-15383 GCA_038255665.1 Lysobacterales bacterium
GGTCGGTACGACGCCAACATTCAGCGTCAACCCGATTAATCCAACACCGGGACTCTCTACGCTGACGTTGACCGGAGGACGGTCGTTGCCAAGCGGCGAGTTTGCCTTCCTGGTTCAGGGTGTGAGTGTTCCCCTGGGGCGTTCGCTGCCGCTGGAGTTTGGTATTTCCGCTGCGGCGCCGGCCATCCCGGTACTCAACATGCCAGCCAACAACGCCACTGGCGTCAAGGTCCGCCCTACCTTCACCTGGACGGCTGTCCCCGGCGCGTTGACCTACAAGATCGACGTGGCCAGCGACGCAGCGTTTTACATGATCGTTGCAACCGCGACGGTGACAGGAACCACGTGGGCCGCCAACGTAACCTTGGCCAGTACCACCCAGTACTACTGGCGTGTGACCCCCGCCAACTACTGCGGCAACGGCGCCGTGTCGGCTACACGTACCTTCACGACCGGCACCCCGGGTACCTGCCCAAGCGGCACGACCCTCTCGACGGTTTATCAGGATGACTTCGAGATTGACGGCGGCTGGACCACCAGCGGCACCGGCGGCACGCCATGGACCCGCGCTGCTGCAGTCGGCGGCACCGGCCTCACGACCAACGTGTTCCGTATTGCCAATAGCGAAGTGACCAGCGACCAGAGCCTGACCTCGCCTGTGGTCAACATTCCCGCGACGGCCACTTCGGTGATCCTGTCCTACAACGTGTTCCACAACTTCGAGACCGATCCGCCAGCTGGTTGCTGGGATGGTGGCTCGCTGGAGCTGAAGCTGGGTGCCGGCACGTTCGACCCGGTCCCCGACAGCAGCTTGTTCACCGACCCCTACAACGGCACCATTTCGGCGGGTGCTCCGCGTTCTGGAACCCGCGCCTGGTGCGTCATCAACTCGCCGCTGGGGCTGCGCTCCATCGTCGATCTCGACGCAGCGATCGGCCAAGGTACGACGCAGATGCGTTTCCGTACCTCGTCGGACAGCAACACCGTCGCAGCGGCGCCGAACGGCATGGCTATCGACAACCTCAAGGTCGAGGTTTGCACGCCAAATCCGTAACCTGAAAGCACCACCAGCGAACACGCTGGTGGTGCCAACCGTTTCGCCCGTCCTGCCCCTGCTTCCAGAGGGCAGCGGCAGACCGGCGATTAGCGCCCCCGACTTGTCGGGGGCGTTTTTTTGCGCAAGTGGATAGCCCGTGATCTTGGGTGGAACCCCCTGGGGGTGAAGCGTTTCACAACTGCGGAGCTGGTCAACCACCGAAGGCGATTCCGCCATCCAGCACATCACGAGCTGGCGGTGGAATCACCTTCGGTGGTTCCACCCTACAACGGCATTTGGCGGCAGGAAACGGGCGCCACCGCTACAATGCGGGTTTCACACGTTTCGGCAACGGGAATCCTTCGTGACTGCAAGACGCGGCATCATTCTGGCTGGCGGGTCCGGCACCCGGCTCTATCCATTGACCCAGTCGATCAGCAAACAGTTGTTGCCGATCTACGACAAACCGATGATCTACTACCCGCTCAGCGTATTGATGCTCAGCGGCATCCGCGACGTGCTGATCATCAACACACCGCACGAGCAGGCGCTGTTCCAGTATTTGCTGGGCGACGGCTCGCAGTGGGGCATCAATATCCGCTACGCCGTGCAGCCATCTCCCGACGGTCTCGCCCAGGCCTTCATCATCGGGCGCGATTTCGTTGCCGACGAACCCAGCTGCCTGATCCTTGGCGACAACTTGTTCTACGGGCATGGTTTGACCGAGCTGCTGCAGCGCGCCGACAACCGGTCGATCGGTGCCAGCGTGTTCGGCTACTGGGTCCGTGATCCCGAGCGCTACGGCGTCGCTGAATTCGATGCCGACGCGCGCGTGATCGGGCTTGAGGAAAAGCCGCCACAGCCGAAATCGAACTGGGCGGTCACCGGCCTCTACTTCTACGACGGTCGCGTCGCCGACTTTGCCGCCGATCTGAAACCCTCACCGCGTGGCGAACTGGAAATCACCGATCTCAACCGCCGCTATCTCGACGATGGCACCTTGATGCTGGAGCGAATGGGTCGCGGCTACGCATGGCTGGATACCGGCACGCACGAATCGCTGGTTGAGGCATCGACCTATATCCAGACCATCGAAAACCGGCAAGGCCTGAAGGTTTGCTGCCCCGAGGAAATCGCCTATCTCGCGGGCTGGATCGACACCGAGCAATTGCTTCGCCTTGCTGCACCGCTGGCCAAGAACGGTTACGGCCAGTACCTGCATCAATTGGCGAAACTGGGGCGGCATCAGTGAAGGTGATCCAGACCACCCTGCCCGGCTGCGTCGTGATCGAACCGAAGGTATTCGGCGACGAACGCGGCTATTTCTACGAAGGTTTCAATTCCGCGCGCTTCGCTGAAATCGGGCTAGACCTGCATTTCGTGCAGAGCAACGTGTCGCGCTCGGCGCATGGCGTGCTGCGCGGCTTGCACTACCAGTGGCCGAATCCGCAGGGCAAGTACGTCAGCGTGCTCGAAGGCGAGGTCTACGATGCGGCCGTCGATATTCGGCGTGGCTCGCCAACGTTTGGCGAATGGACGGCGGTAATCCTGTCGTCCGACAACAAACGCCATTTCTGGATACCACCGGGTTTCGCGCATGGTTTCGCCGTGCTGTCGGAGAACGCGACATTCTGTTACCAGTGCACGACCGCGTACGACGCCGCCGCCGATGCCGGCATACGTTGGGACGATCCTGCCATCGGCGTGGATTGGCCGATCAGCGAGCCCAGCCTGTCTGGGAAAGACGCAGTGGCACCATTGCTGGCGGACGTGGCACCCGATCGCCTGCCCATTTACGAAGCCGATGACGCGATAGTCGGCAAGGGCGCATGAAAATCCTGCTGCTGGGTGCCAATGGCCAGGTCGGTCACGAATTGCTGACGGCTCTACGACCGATCGGCGAGATTACTGCGGCAACGCGGTCAGGCCGGCTCGCCGACGAAGCCGAATGCGAAATCGCCGACCTTGCCGACTCCGCATCATTGCTGTCGCTGCTGGACCGGGTGACGCCGGAACTGATCGTCAATGCCGCCGCGTACACGGCCGTCGACCGCGCCGAGAACGAGCCCGACCTGGCCGACCGGATCAATCATCGTGCGGTGGCGATGATTGGCGATTGGGCGCACGCGAACGACGCGCTGGTCGTGCACTACTCGACCGACTATGTGTTCGATGGCAAGGCGGAAACTCCGTATCACGAAAGCGACGCGACCGCTCCACTCGGCGTATACGGCCGCAGCAAACTGGCTGGCGAAGAAGCGCTCCAGGCCAGCGGCGCGAAACATTTCATTTTCCGCACCGCATGGGTCTACGCAGCACGCGGCAGCAACTTCCTGCGCACCATGTTGCGCGTCGGCGCAGATCGCGATGAACTGCGCGTCGTCAACGACCAGATCGGCACGCCAACGCCGGCTGGCCTGATCGCGTCGCGCACGGCAGACGTGTTGCAGCGTTGGGTGAAGTTGGATGGAATTGATCGACTACAGGCGCTTGGCACCTACCACCTCACCGCGGCGGATCCCTGTAGCTGGTTCGATTTCGCCACTGCGATCTTTGCGCAAGCGCAGGCGGCCGGCATCATTGAACGGTCGCCGAAACTGGTGCCGATTCCATCCAGCGAATACCCCACTCCCGCGCAACGGCCCGACTGGTCGGTGCTCGACAATGGCAAGCTGGCCCTCGTGTTTGGCCTGGCCGCGCCGCCCTGGCAACAGGGATTGCGCGACGTGATCGCGCAACTTCGTGACTGACCCAAACCAGATGACGACATGCTGATACCGATGATTCTCTCCGGCGGCGCGGGCACACGGCTTTGGCCGGTGTCGCGCAGCGCGTTCCCGAAACCGTTCATGCGCATGCCCGACGGCGAGTCGCTGATCGGCAAGACCCTCGCGCGTGCGATCCGCGTGGCAGATGCCGGCACGGTGTTGACCGTCACCAGCCGTGATACCTATTTTCTGACCCGCGACGCTTACGCCGAGAACCCCGAGTCCGCAGCGCTGGACCTGAGCTTCCTGCTCGAGCCTGCTGGTCGCAACACCGCTCCCGCCGTATTACTGGCGGCCTTGCACGTCGAACACATGCACGGCGCGGCGGCCATGCTGCTGGTGTTGCCGGCCGACCACCTGATCCGTGATCTCGACGCGTTTGCGTCCGATGTCATGAAAGCGGCAACGCTCGCGGCGCAGGGTTGGCTGGTGACCTTCGGCATCCGACCCAGCCATGCGGAAACCGGTTTTGGTTACCTGCACATGGGTGAACGCATCGACGGCAGCGAGAACCGCGTCGCCGCAGCCTTTGTCGAGAAGCCCGACCTGGCGACCGCCGAACGCTATCTGGCCGGCGGCGACCATGCGTGGAATTCCGGCATGTTCTGCTTCCGTGCCGATGCGATCCTTGCAGCGGCAGCGAGCAGTTGTCCGGATGTGCTGGCTGCCGCTCGCGCCTGTTACGCGACCGCCGTCAGCGGAGCCAGCCCGGTCGAGTTCGACAAGGATACGTTCCTTGCCCAGCCCGACATCTCGGTCGACTACGCCATCATGGAGCGCGCCGAGCGCGTTGCTGTGGTTCGGGCGTCATTTGACTGGAGCGATATCGGGTCGTGGAAAGCCGTCAGTGAAGTCGAGACGGGCGTGGCAGACGACGCCGGCAATCGGGTGCGTGGCAACGCCATCATGGTCGACAGCCGCGATTGCTATGTGCAGTCCGAGGATCGCCTGGTGGCGGCGGTCGGGGTCGACAACCTCGTCATCATCGATACCGGCGACGCGGTGCTGGTCGCCCATCGCGACCATGCCCAGCAGGTCAAGCACGTCGTTGAACAGCTGCGTGTGAGCCAGCATGGCGCCGCCCACCATCACCAGACCGTACATCGGCCGTGGGGCAGCTACACGATCCTTGAGGATCGCGACGACTGCAAGGTCAAGCGGCTGACCGTGAAGCCGGGTGAGGTGTTGTCATTGCAGAAGCACCATCGCCGGAGCGAACACTGGACGGTGGTCGACGGCACCGCCAAGGTGCGCGTCGGTGACAGGGAATTCCTGCTGGAAGCGAACCAGTCGACCTACATCCCGATCGATACCCTGCATCGGCTGGAAAACCCGACCTCGACCGATATCCATCTGATCGAGGTGCAGTGCGGGGATTATTTCGGCGAGGACGACATCGTCCGGCTGGAAGACCGCTACGGTCGCGTAGCACCAACATCTCCTACGACGACACCCTGATCAACCAACCCGACTGACGAGATGCGCCAGCGGAGGTCGTCAGCGAATCGGCCCGTGGGATTGACCTACGGGATCGGCGAAGCCGCAGCAGCAGCAGCCTCGCCGACGCGAATTACTTGCTTGGGTTGGCGATCACGTCGCGCAGCATCTGCAGTTCCTGATCGGCACCGCGGGTGGCCATCGAAACGTCGAACGCGGTGCCGCGTCCCATCACCGAATCCATCCGCTGTCGCATCGTTGCGGCGGTCTGTTTGCAGCTGTTGATACGCTCCAGTGTCGCGGCATCGAACTGGCGCGTCTTGGCGAGGTTCTGTGCTTCCTCGCAGACAGTGTCGTATTGGTCCATGGACTTGTTGGTCGCATTGGTGATCTGTACACGCTCTTCATAAGCCGCTTCTGCTACCTGCGGCGGTACATCGGTGACATCGGCCTGAGTGATTGTCCCCTGCGTATTCATCGGCATGGTCCCGGCAGGCGGATTCGATTCGGCCACGGCGGGCGGTGGCGGTGCTTCCATAGGCGGCAGAGCGGCGAGCAGGTCCATCGCGCGTCGGGTGATCTTGGGCGTTGCCACGTCGACGAACATCAGGCCCTGAGGATTGCGCGAACCATCATCGAGCCAGCCCTGCATGTGGCGACGGCAATCGCTCTTGCCAGGTTCGCCGGAAAGGCTATCGGGCACACCGGAAGCCAGGCTGCTGTCGTCGCTCCAGGTACGCATGCAGTCCACCGCAGAAGCATCGACGCGATCGTCGGCCAGCCCCTCGGTGTGCAACATCCGTGACAGGTCGGCGTCGCTGAGTTTGTCTGCCTTGCCGGTACACGCCGACAGCACGGCACACAGACCGATCAAGGGGTAAAGGGCATGGCGCGGGTGAATCATGGTTGGACTCCGTTTGCAGGCTGGTTGAAAAGAATGGTGGTCAGCGGCGCAGCGCCATGATAAAGGCGAAAAAGCCGCCAACGAGGCTGGCCAAAGCGACGACCGGCACCTCGTGCCAGCGCGCCAGTAATTGATCGCTGGTCCAGAACCAGGCCGTCACCAGCAGCAGGCTGGCAGCGAGCCAGCGCCAGGCGGCTGCCCGGCGATCCAGCCTGGCACGTGCGTCGAGGCGCTTCTGATCCGCAAGCGGGGCCACAAGTTCCACGCGTCCGGCCGCCACCTGGGCCAACGCCTGATGAACCAACTGCGGAATTTCCGGTGCAATGCCGATCCATTCGGGCACACGACGACGCAATTTCGCAAATATCCGGCGCGGGCTGCGGCGCTGCCGCCAGATGCGTTCGAGGATTGGCTGCGCAACTGCCCAGATGTCGATCTGTGGATCGAGCGAGCGGCCAATGCCTTCGATATTGAGCAAGGTCTTCTGCAACAGGATCAGTTGCGGTTGCAGGGTCAATTCATAGCGACGCGCAGTCTGGAACAGCTTCACGACGACTTCGGCCAGCGAAATCTGGGCCAATGGCCGGGTGAAATACGGTTCGCAAACGGCGCGGACGGCGGCCTCCAGTTCGTCGGTCCGTACATGCGCCGGCATCCAGCCGGCACGCAGGTGCAACTCGGCAATGCGTCGGTAGTCGCGCTCGAACAAAGCGAGGAAATTCTCGGCCAGCCAGTACAGGTCGGCATCGGGCAACGCGCCCATGATGCCGAAGTCGAGCGCGATGAAGGCCGGGTCGGCAGGGTTGGAGGGATCGACCCAGATGTTGCCGGCATGCGCATCGGCATGGAAGAAATTGTCGCGGAACACCTGCGTGTAGAACATTTCCACGCCCTTGCGGGCGAGGCGCTTGCGGTCAATGCCGGCCGCATCGAGCGCGACGATGTCGTCGACCGGAATGCCGCTGAGGCGTTGCAGGGTCAAGACGCGCTCGCTGCTGCGATCCCACTCGACAGCGGGGACAATCAGATCGGGCGAGTTGGCGAAATTGCGCCGCAACAGGCTGGCGTTCGCGCCTTCGCGTTGCAGGTCAAGCTCGTTGAACAACGTCGATTCGACTTCGGCGACGACTTCCAGCGGACGAATCTTGTCGGCGTTGGGATGCCAGCGATTGGCGACGCCACCGAGCGCGCGCAACAATTCGACATCGTGCTTGATACGAGCGCGGATATCGGGTCTCAACACCTTGACGACCACCTCGCGCTCGTCCTTCATCCGCGCCGCGTGGACCTGCGCTATCGACGCCGAAGCGAGCGGAGTTTCATCGAAGTCGGCGTACAACTCGCTGATCGGCGCGCCGAGTTCATGCTCGATCATCGCCCGCGCCTGTTCGCCCGGAAACGGCGCGACGCGATCCTGCAAGGCACTCAGGGCTTCGGCGATATCCGGCGGCAATAAATCGCGCCGGGTCGAAAGTATCTGGCCGAACTTGACGAAGATCGGACCGAGCGCCGTCAGTGCGATGGCGAAGCGCTCGCCACGCGGCAAGGCAAGCACTTCAGGCGATGCTGACGGGACGAACCAGCGCAGCATGCGCAACGAACGGCTGACACGCGAGTCATCGACCAGATCATCGAGCCGATAGCGCGCCGCCGTGCCGGCAATGCGCAGGATGCGCGGCAACAAGGCCAATGTGCTCATGCGGCGCTGGTGCCCGATTTCGCGAGCAAGCCACGTACCCGTGCTTCGAGGCGATCACCGCGATCGCGAATAAGGTCGACCTCGTCGAGAAAATCATCCAGTTCCGGTCGTGCGACCAGGTCGCGACTTTCATCTCGCAGGTAGTCGACGCTGTCGGTAGCGAGATCGCGTGCGCCGCGCTGCATCCACGTGAGTGAGCGACGAAACTGGCGTGCCAGCTGAAAACCAACGACATCGCCGAACGCGCGCGAAAATGCCTCGTCGACATCGGGTGCGAAACGCGTGGCGATCTGCTCCAGCCGCCTTGCCAGTTCAGCGTCGCCGGAAATGTCGATCTGGCCGGGTGTCATGGCCCCGTCGTCACCGCGACGCAACAGCATCGACAACAAGGCTCCCGGCGTCGCTGCGAGCGACAGCGCACTGCTATCGGCATCCGCCGGCCCGATTCGCAGGCGGCCATCGTCGACCACCATGCGCATCGCAAGGCCGGTGCCCTTGAACGTCATCGCGATGGCGCGGCCTTCCAACGCGGACAGGCGATCACGTGTTTCCGGGTCCAGCGCAATCGCGCGGTCGAGCACGCTTTCGAGCAAGCGACCAAACACGGACAGAACAGGATTGGGCGTGCGACGGACGCCGGCGGCAGGGGTTTCGGACATGGCCGCATTGTAGACCAGCGCGGCGGCGCGCCTTCTTAGCTATCAAGCCAAAATGTCACGGGTCCGTTGTTGACCAGATGCACCTGCATATTCGCGCCATAACGACCGCAAGCGACTTCGGGATGGCTGGATCGCGCCAGTTCAAGCAGGCGGTCGAACCACAATCGACCATGCTCGGGCGACGCCGCATGACTGAATCCCGGTCGCATGCCCTTGCGGGTGTCGGCGGCCAGGGTGAACTGCGAAACCAGCAGCAAGCCGCCGGCAGTGTCGATGAGCGAACGATTCATTCGTCCTTCGGCGTCGGCGAACACGCGATAGCCGAGCAGGCGCTGCAACATGCGCTGCGCGTTCGCCTCGGCGTCTTCGGGTTGCACGGCGACCAGCGCCAGCAAGCCAGCGCTGATCGCGCCGACGGTCTCGCCATCAACTTCGACTCGGGCGCTGCTTACACGCTGGATCAGGGCAATCATTTTTCCGCTCGACGGAACGCGGCGTCGAGGATAGCGAATGGGTCGCCGCGGCGCAGGCCATACAATCGCCGGATGGATTCACGATTGACCTGGAAATTGCGCCTGCTTTTCGTCGCCCTGCGCCTCGCCGGAAAATTGCCGCTATCGCTGTTGCATCGATGCGGTGCATTGATCGGCCAACTCCTGTGGCTGGCCAATGGTCGTTCGCGACTGGTCACTGAAAGAAACCTGGCACTGGTGCAAACAGCGACCGGAATCGCCGCGACGCCACAGCGAGCGCGTGCAATCCTGGCCGAAACCGGCAAGTCGATCACCGAGGTCGCACGAATCTGGAGCGGCAATCCGCAGGCAACGCTCACGCTTGTTCGCGATGTCCATGGCGAGGAGATATTGACAGCGATGCGGCACTCCGGTCGTGGCCTGATCGTGGTCGCCCCGCACCTGGGTTGCTGGGAATTGCTCAACTACTGGCTCGCCGCGCGGATGCCGTTGAGCATCGTCTACCGGCCACCCAAACGCGCAAACATGGAACCGTTCCTGCTGCGCGCGCGCGGTGCGCTCGACGTGGAACAGGTTCGAGCCGAAGGCGCAGGCGTGCGCACGCTCTACAAACGCCTTCAATCAGGCGGTGCGGTCGGCATCCTGCCCGACCAGCAACCGCGCCAGGGGGAAGGCGAGTTCGCGCCCTTCTTAGGCGTCGAAGCCTTGACCATGGTTCTGGTCTCGCGACTCGCCCAACGCACCAACGCGAACGTGCTGTTCGCCTTCGCCGAGCGTTTGCCCAACGGCGGCGGCTACGACATCCACCTGCGCGCGGCTCCGGACGGCATCGCCGACACCGACCTGCGCGTCGCCTGCTCGGCACTCAATCGCGGCGTCGAGGACTGCGTTCGCAGCGCCTTCAATCAGTACCAGTGGCACTACAAGCGCTACAGCCGGCGGCCCGACAAGCGTGTTCCCAACCCCTACAAGTAGCCGCGCCCTGCAAGCCGACGTGTCGGCAAGAGCTATCAGTCGCCGTTGCGGCCATTCGCGTCGGCAAACGCTTCGCGCATGAACTCGGGCAGTGCGAGCGCGGCGCGGTGGATGTCGACGTTGTAGTAACGGGTCGGGAATTTCTTGGTTGACGCGCCGCGCTCACGGAAGCCGGACAGATCAGCGCCCTTGCGCGCCATCGTGCAGCTCCACCAACCGGTCGGATAGCACGGCTGCGGGAACGGCAGCGTCTTCACCGCCTGGAAGCCAGCCGTGCGCATCGCGGCGCGCATCGACTTGATCAGTTCCAGATGCGCCATCGGCGATTCGCTCTGCTGCACGAACAGGCCCGATGGTCGCAGCGCGCGATGGCAACTGGTGTAGAACGCGGCGTTGAAAAGCCCTTCGGCCGGGCCGACCGGATCGGTTGAATCCACGATCACCAGGTCCACTGATTCTGGCTCGCATTCGGCCATGTACTTGATCCCGTCGTCGAACAACAGCTCGGCGCGGGGATCGTTGTTGGCTTCGCACAGTTCCGGGAAATACTGTTCGGCGAGACGGGTAACGCGCTCGTCGATTTCCACCTGCACAGCACTTTCCACTTCCTCGTGGCGCAACACTTCGCGCAAGGTGCCGCAATCACCGCCGCCGATAATCACTACGCGCTTGGCGCGCGCATGCGTGAACAGCGCTGGGTGCGCCATCATCTCGTGATAGAGAAAATTATCGCGGCTGGTCAGCATCATGCAGCCGTCGATTACCATCAACTTGCCCCAGTCGGTGGAATCGTGGATCTCGATGGTCTGAAAGGGCGTCGTCTCGACGTGCAGCTGTTCGCGCGTGCGAAAGCCGATCGACGAGCCGGAAGGCTCGTACGCTTCGGTGAACCAGGTTGGGTCGGACTCGGACATCGGGCATCCCTGTGGCGGCGATGGTTGGGTGGCTCGCATGCCTCCGAAGACGGCGATGGGGCCAAACAAGGCGCGATATTGTAGCGTTTCGACGTGAATGATTGGCACACCGCGTTCATTCATCGCCATTACAATATTGCGTTCCATGGCATCGATCCTTCTGCATCGAAGTGCGCTTCAGGCTTCCGGTCGATGTCCCTCAAGTTTTCGTCCAGCCCTTCCCGCTGCGACGTCTTGCATGCTTTGGAGATGAACGATGACGACTGCCTGGACCGTGGACGACGCCCGCCACGCCTGGTCGATCCCTAATTGGGGAATCGGCTATTTCGATGTCGGCGACGGCGGTTCCTTGATCGTCAATCCGCAAGGCAGCGACGGGCCAAGCGTTTCACTGCCCGAGATTGTCGATGCGGCTCGCGCACGCGGATCGCGCTTGCCGTTGCTGGTGCGTTTTTCCGACATCCTGCACCACCGTCGTTCGCGCTTGCAGCAGGCGTTCGCGAAGGCGTCTGAGGAATGGAACTACGCTGGCGGTTACACCGCGATCTACCCGATCAAGGTGAACCAGCAGCGCGGTGTCGCCGGCGAACTGGCCAGCCAGGGCGCGGAAGGCTTCGGCCTTGAAGCCGGCTCCAAACCGGAACTGATGGCGGTGCTGGCGCTCGCCCGGGCCGGCAGTACGGTGATCTGCAACGGCTACAAGGATCGCGAATATGTGCGCCTTGCATTGATCGGTCGCAAGCTGGGTCTGGACATCTACATCGTCATCGAGAAGCCGTCCGAGCTGCTGCACGTGATCGAGGAATCGCGCGCACTCGGCGTCGAACCGTTGCTTGGCGTGCGCATGCGCCTGAAGAGCCTGGGCGCTGGCAAATGGCAGAACTCCGGCGGCGACAAGGCTAAGTTCGGCCTCACTCCGCGCCAGTTGTTGACCCTGGTTGACGACCTGAAAGCGGCCAGGCTCGATCACTGCCTGCGCCTGCTGCATTTCCACATGGGCTCGCAGATGTCGAACGTGCGCGACATCGCCAACGGCATGCGCGAGGCGGTGCGCTATTTCGTCGAGCTGACCCGGTTAGGCCTGCCGATCAAGGTGATGGATGTCGGCGGTGGCCTGGGTGTTGATTACGAAGGCACGCGTTCGCGTTCGGATTGTTCGATCAACTACAGCATGGAGCTGTATGCATCGGCAGTGATCGGTGCGCTGGCGACGGCGTGCAGCGAAAACAACATCGATGCTCCGCACGTACTCACTGAATCGGGTCGTGCGCTGACCGCGCACCACGCCGTCCTGATCGCGAATGTGATCGAAGTGGAGAAGGTACCCGATGGTGACTTGCCGACAGCACGTGACGATGAACCCGCCGTGCTGCAACGCCTGCGCGAAACCCATGCCGATATTGGCAAGCGTCCGGCGACCGAGCTGTACCACGAAGCGCAGTTCCAGTTGCAGGAAGGCTATTCGCTGTATGCGATGGGGCAACTTTCACTGGAAGACCGGGCGCGGCTTGATGATCTTTACTACGCCATCGTCAACGCCGTGCGAAGTCACTTGAAATCAGACGAGCGCCAGCATCGCCAGGTACTCGACGAGCTCAATGAAAATCTGGTGGACAAGTATTTCGTCAATTTCTCGGTGTTCGAATCGATTCCTGACGTCTGGGCGATCGACCAGATTTTTCCAATCGTCCCGATCGCGGGACTGGACCGACGACCCGATCGTCGTGGTGTGCTGGCCGATCTCACCTGCGATTCGGACGGCCGCATCGATCACTACGTCGATGCCGACGGCATCGATGTCAGCATGCCTGTGCACAGCATCAGCGATGGCGAGTCGTATCGGCTCGGCATCTTCATGGTAGGCGCCTACCAGGAGACGCTCGGCGACATCCACAACCTGTTTGGCGACACCGATGCGGTCAACGTGCGTCTGAAGCCCGATGGCGGCTACGAATTCAGCCACCTGCGTCGCGGCGACACCACCGACCTGATGCTCGACTATGTCGGCTATGACCTCGATACGCTGCGCCGCGCCTATCGCGAAAAAATTTCGCGCGCCGGCATCGATGGTGGCGAAGCCGAGCGGCTGTTGGAGATGCTGGAATCGGGTTTGACCGGTTACACCTACCTGGCCGAAGCGAATGCCAACGGTCGTAGTCCGGAGGCGACGTGAGTCCAAACAAAGTCGCCTTTGTCGGACTTGGCGCGATGGGCCTGCCTTTGGCCGGGCATCTTGCGCGCGCGGGTTTGCTCAGCGCGGTGTGGAATCGCAGTCCCGCAAAAGCGCAGGAGGCAGCACGCGAGTTCAGCGTTACTGCACCGGAAAAACTTGCGGACATCGCGTCAGTCGCTAACGTGATCGTGCTCTGCGTGTCGGCCGACAGCGACGTGCTCGCGGTGGTCGAA
Organism: Lysobacterales bacterium; assembly: GCA_038255665.1. GTDB lineage: Bacteria > Pseudomonadota > Gammaproteobacteria > Xanthomonadales > Rhodanobacteraceae > Dokdonella. The sequence continues at coordinate 13,272 of JBBSLA010000064.1, forward strand.
GCGCTTGCACCCGCGTTGCAGCGCGGCAGCATCATCATCGATCACTCCACGGTGTCGTCAGTGACGGCGCACAACGCACGGGAGATCGCGCGCGATCACGGCAGCGACTTTATCGATGCGCCGGTTTCCGGCGGCGTTGAAGGCGCGAACAACGGCAAGCTGTCGGTGATGGTTGGCGGTGCCAGCGAAGCGCTGGAACGGGTGCGACCGGTGCTTGATTGCTACGCCGCCAAGGTCACCCACATGGGCGACATCGGAGCGGGTCAGAACACCAAGGCAGTCAACCAGGTGCTGGTCGCCGGCATTGCGCAGGCGGTCTGCGAAGGATTGGCGCTGGGCGAAAAGCTCGGCCTTGATCCTGCCGCCTTGCTGCCAACGCTTGGCGCCGGTGCAGCGGGCAACTGGTTCCTCGAGAAGCGCGGCGCAACGATGTTGCGCGATGAATTTTTGGTGGGTTTCAAACTCGCCCTGTTACACAAGGACCTGTCCATCGTGCGCAGCCTTGCCGAGCAAGCTGGCGTGTCGCATCAGGTGATCGACCAGTCATTGGCTGACTACGCGACACTGATGGAACAAGGCCACGGCGACGAGGACATCTCGGCGTTGATTCGGCTGAAGCGAAAGGCGACTGCTTAACAAACCGGCAAGCGTGACGCAGGGCGCAGTTTCGCCCACCTTGTCGAAATATTTACGCGACGTTGCGGCTAGCTCAGTAAAGTCGTGTGTTCGCATCACGGATCGGAATCGGCAAATACGCCACGGAGGCAGTCTTTTCACTCCTCTGGGGCCATCATCAATGCGTTTTTCCCGTTTCTTGCCGCTCGTCGGCCTCCTCACGATGTTTGTTGGCACAACGGTGTCAGCGCAGATGATCCCAGGACTGTCGGCTACCAACATCACACCTGGTACCACTTATCCCGCGCCGGTAGCACTCCGCGCACCACATGATGGAAGCGGTCGGCTTTTCATCGTCCAGCAGGGCGGCCTGATTCGCATCGTCAGGGATGGTGCCGTGCTGCCAACCCCCTTCCTGACCGTTGCGGTACGCAATTTCGGCGAGAGCGGGTTGCTTGGAATGGCGTTCCACCCAAACTTCGGCAAGGCCGGACTGCCGCACAACGATGAGTTCTATGTCTCGTATACGCGGCCGACCGCCGATCCGCGACTTGGTTTGGAGCCTGACCAAGTGATCGCCCGCTATACGGTCCCAGTGCTCGATTCCGACGTCGCCAACCCGACCGGTACGTTGGTCATCCGAGTCCCTGACCCTGCCACCAACCACAACGGCGGCGACATTCACTTCGGACCTGATGGCTACCTCTATTCTTCAATGGGCGACGGCGGCCCGCAGAACAATCAGCACCGCTTCGCCGAATGCCTGTGGAAGAAGCCCGCCTCCACCAGCGCATGCGGTGATCCAACCGGAACGCAGTACTACCTGCTCGGGAAGATCCTGCGCCTTGATGTCGACAATCGCGGTAACCCGGCTACTGCCGACATGTGCGGCTCCAGCGGCATCAGCCCGGCGCAATATTCGATACCAAGGGACAATCCGCACGTGGGCACCAGCAACACCTGCGATGAGATCTGGTTGCACGGACTTCGCAATCCATGGCGTTTCAGTTTCGATCGCGCCACTGACGATCTGATCATCGGCGACGTGGGACAGGGCCTCTACGAGGAAGTTACCGTGCAGGCAGCAGGAACCAGCGGCAGCGACCACGGCTGGAGTCGCTGCGAAGGGCGCCATGCGTTTCACGCAACAGGAACGGGCATCAACTGCCCTGCTGTCACAGGAACCGTCGCTCCGGTAATTGAGTACGGCCACATCGGCGCCAGCACCGACACCGGGACCGCAGTAACAGGGGGTTACGTTTACCGGGGCCCGTCGGCACGACTGCGAGGCACCTACTTCTACGGCGACTCGGGTCGCAATGACTTGCGCTATGCGACCGTCGGACTACCAGGCACCGATTGGTCGCCGGGTGGCGTCCAGAACGCGTTGACGATGGCCAGCAAACCGTACGGATTCGGCGAGGACGAAGTCGGCAACCTCTACATCACGTTGCAGAACAGCACCGTTCTCAAGATCAGCTCGGACTTCATCTTCGA
>JBBSLA010000065.1:0-15375 GCA_038255665.1 Lysobacterales bacterium
GAAAGGTGCGCCCGATGATCGGGGAAGCGGGGTAAAACGCGACGCGAAGGGCCAAATACGACCTCAAATACGACCTGTTTATCGATCCGTTGATGGCTGTGACGCTACGAGAACGGCCGCACTGCTGGCGCTTCTCAGCACGGTGGGCAATTCGACTTGTTCAGATGTTCCCTTGCTCTCTACTCCTTCGTAAACGGATTCAAGATTGGCACCTTGAACGACTTGAAGTCTGCAACATTGCGCGTAACGACAGTAAGCCCATGCACTCGCGCTGTTGCGGCGATCATCGCATCCTCGTACAGCGTCTCCGATTTCCGATGCATCAGACGTGCCCATTCCCGAAAAATTGCGCCATCCATTGAAAGCACGTTATAGGCACCGGCCACTTGGTCAAGCCAAGCTGTCAGCTCATCAGCCTTCGCTTTGTCTTGATCCTTGGTGACTTCTATCCCAGCTTGAATCTCGCCAATCGTAACCGCCGAAAGGTGCAGCTCTGCCTCCGACATCTGCTCTACCCAAGCGAGAACCCCACCATGGGGTTTGGGCTTCCGCAATTCAGAGACCACATTAGTGTCAAGCAGGAACATCAGCTCAGCTCCAACGGGCGGCGTCTTGCCGACCCACGCGTCGGAATCTTGAGTTCACCGCGTGCCCCGGGAGCCAAAAGCAGATCCTTCAGGCTTGGCTTCGCCGCTTCTCTCAATCGGTGCCACTCGGCGATATCAACCAGAACCGCAGCCTCAGTCCCACGCTTCGTGACGAGCTGGGGGCCCTCAGACTTGCAAGCCTCCAAGAGTTCACTGAACTTGGCTTTGGCATCTTGGACAGGCCAAATATTCATTTCATCACCATTGAATGACTAGGCATCTGACTAGTCTACACAACGGGCCGCAGGCTAACAATTCGTTCAAACCGAGCCCGCTTTTCGGCCTCGCGATGCGATCTATCATATGGAACAACGCTCGGCCGCTGCGCCTGCCCGTTTTGACTCGGGTGTCAGGTCGCACCGGGTTCTGCTCCGTTTCCACGGACAGTTGAACCAAGGCTTTAGTGGCCTGATCCCGAACACCTATTCTGCGTCGCGCTCGGCGAGACGTTGCCTGCGGCTAGCCCCAACCCAATTGCGTCCACACCGATTCGCCCTTGACTGCCGTGTCCAGCGCAGCGATGCGTTGTTGGTGTGCGGCCTGTTCGGACTTGCTGGCGCGGACAATACGCAGGCGCAACTGGCCTGCGCTTGACGGTCGCCCGATCGCTGCGCGTTGCTCGCTGGCCGCATTGCCGGCCAAGCCGAGGTCGCCCTGGCCAGCCGTCATTCCAAGGTAGACGTCTGCCAGCAACTGCGCATCGAGCAGGGCACCGTGCAGCTCGCGGTGGCTGTTGTCGACGCCTAGCCGTTTGCAGAGGGCATTCAGTCCGTTGCGCTGGCCGGGGTAGAGTTCACGCGCCATCGCGAGCGTGTCGATCACGGTGACGCGATCGCCAACACGGCCGTACTGGCTTCCCGCGATAGCCAGCTCGGCGTCAAGGAAGGAAACATCGAATTTCGCTTTGTGCGCGAGCACTTCGGCGCCGTCGATGAAGGCCAGCAGTTCGTCGACGATTTCGCCGAACAGCGGCTTGTCGGCGAGAAATTCGTTGCTGATCCCGTGCACCGCCTGCGCGCCTTCGTCGATCGCGCGCTTTGGATTCAGGTAGCGATGAAAGCTGCGCCCGGTGGCGCGGCGCTCGCTCAGCTCAATGCAACCAATCTCGATGATGCGGTGACCCTTGCTGGCATCCAAGCCAGTGGTTTCGGTGTCGAGCACGACTTGGCGCATCAACTCTTCCTCACGGTTTCTGCGGCAGCGCGGGCGAGCTGGTCGACGCGTTCGTTTTCGACATGGCCGGCGTGGCCGCGCACCCATGTCCAGCGTACGGCGTGCGGTTGCAGTGCCGTCGACAGGCGCTCCCAAAGATCCTGATTTTTCACCGCCGCGCCTGCGCTGGTTTTCCAGCCACGTCGACGCCAGCCCGCCAGCCACTCTTCGGCACCCTTTTGCACGTACTGCGAATCGGTGTAGATGATCACGGGCGTCGGCCGAGTCAGGGCTTCAAGGCCACCGATGACCGCCATCAATTCCATCCGGTTGTTGGTGGTGTCGGCTTCCGCGCCAGTGAGTTCGCGTTCGCGCGTGCCGGCACGCAGCAGGGCGGCCCAGCCGCCCGGTCCGGGGTTGCGCAGGCAGGAACCGTCGGTGAACATTTCGATGGGGTGAACGGCCGTCATTGCCGCGACCGCGAGCTGGGGACTGCGGTCAATGCTCGCTGGTTGAGCCTTGGTGCGCGAACTGCCGGGCGCAGCGGTGTCAGCACGGCGCGGCGCTTGCGCGCGGCGAGCAACCAGGCGCCACGCAGGCCGTCGATCATGCTGAATCGGCGCGCCTCATTGCCGAGTAGCGAGCGCGGCCATAGTCCACCGAGATAACGGCTGTCGATGGCGTCGACGCCGTTTCGCGCCAGCAGCCGATCGGCCTGGCGCATCCAGCCTGGATGCAGCGATTGCGGCGGTCCGTCGTGCCAATGGCTCCAGGCGGCCCAGGCGCTCAGCGGGTTGAGGCCGAACCAGAACAACTGTCCGCCGGGCTCCAACACGCGGCACACCTCAGCTACGAGTGACGACACATCGGCCATTACATCAGCCGCATGCTGGACGACGACGGTTTGCACGCTGTCGCTTTCGAAAGGCAGTCGCGATGGTTCGCAGACGACATCGCCACAAAGCCGGCCAGCTTCTGGATGCAGGCGCGTGAGCAATGGCGATGGCGCGCGTTGCGCACTCCATTGCGCGTCGGCACTGATCCACAAGGTTGCAGCAATCGGCACATCCGGGATGTGCAGCAATTGCTGTTCGTGGCGCGCAAGGCGCAGCCAGGCAGGGCGGGAATGAAGTGGAAAAGCGTTGATCGGCACGGGCTCGGGGATGACGGCGAGGTCCGCTAATTCTGGCACAGCCACCCTCGGAGGTTCCGGCTAACTTTCGCTTAACCCGGCCGGCGAGTGGCCTAACCATAATCGCTGCCCTGATGAACATCCTTCGCCTGCAAGCCATTCCCGCACTCAGCGACAACTACATCTGGTTGCTGGCCGACGATGCTGGCCGCTGCGTGCTGGTCGATCCGGGCGAGGCCGCACCGGCGCTGCAAGCATTGCGCGATCAATCGCTGGACCTTGCCGCGATACTGCTGACCCATCATCACTACGATCACATCGACGGCATGCCGCAACTGCGTGCCGCGTTTCCAGACGCGCGCGTGATCGCCGGCAGCGATCCGCGCTTTGGCGATGTAGACATCTGCGTTGGCGGTGGTGATCACTTCGAAGTGCCGGGTACTTACTTCGCCTTCGACGTGATCGCCGTGCCCGGCCACACGCTGAGCCACCAGGCGTACCTCGGCCACGGCTTGTTGTTTAGCGGCGACACGCTTTTCAGTGCCGGCTGTGGCCGTCTGTTCGAAGGCACCCCTACGCAAATGCTTGAGTCGCTGGATCGTCTGTCCGCGCTTCCCGGCGACACGAAGGTCTGTTGCGGGCACGAGTACACACTCGACAACCTGGCGTTTGCGAAAACCATCGAGCCGGGCAACGCGTCGATCCAGCGTCGCGTCGACGAAGCACGTCGACTGCGCGATGACGATCAGCCGTCACTGCCGTCGTTACTTTCCGCCGAACGCCAATACAACCCGTTCCTGCGCATCGATCAGCCGGAAGTGGTCGCCGCGTTAGGCGGTGCCGGTCGGTCGCGCAGCGAGCGATTCGGCGAATTGCGTCGGCGCAAGGACGAGTTCCGGGTGTCGGTTTGATTCCTTCGCCACTCATCCGACTGGTCGTTGCGAATGTTGCGTTGAGCGTTGCGCTGGCAATGCTGGGCGGCTGCGCGATGCCGGTCAAACCGTCCGCGCCCTCTGCGAGCGACGCTGATCCGCCATCGTCCCGAGTCCCGGCCACGGAATTTCGCAAACCACTATTGACGGTGCTGCCTGCCGAGCCGGTGCCAGCAACAAAATCGACGTCGCCGTGGGACCGGTTGCGTGATCGGCTGGAAATGCACGGTTGCGCCTACCGCAGTGAAGTAGTCGGTTGGGCAGAGCGATACACGGCTTCCGTGCCAAGCTTCGAGAGGTCGATGAAGCGCTCACTGCCGTTCCTGTTGCTGGTGGCCGATGAACTGGAACGCCGCAATCTGCCCGGCGAATTTGCGATGCTACCGTTCGTGGAAAGTCGCTACGAACCAGTGGAAAGCCACGGCAATCGTCCGGCCGGGATGTGGCAGTTGATGCCGATCACCGCGCGCGGCAACGGTATGGAGGTGGGTTCCGGCTATGACGAACGGCTCGACCCGATCATGGCAACGCGGATCAGCCTGGGTCTGATCGAAAACTATTCCGAACGATTCAACGACTGGCGTCTCGCCAACATGGCGTTCAATGCGGGCGAGTTCCGCGTAAAGAAGCTTCTCGGGAACCGTGAACCGAGTTCATTTTCCGCGGCGGAGCTGTCGCGACTCACTTTCAGTTCCATCACGCACGATCATCTGGACAAGTTGCTGGCACTGGCCTGCATCGTGGACGATCCCGGCCGCTTCGGCGTGCGCCTGCCGGAACCATCCGCTGATGATCGACTGGTCGAAGTCGTGCTGAGTGCGCCATTGGACTTGCGCGTCGCCAGTCGCATCGCTGAAGTTGATGAGGAAACCATGCTGCGCTACAACGCTGTGTGGCGCGGCCCTCGCATGACCGGTCCTCCGCCGTATCGGCTGGTGCTGCCGGCGAACCGGACCGAGCGCCTGCTCGAGGGCTTGGCAAGGGCACCGGAGCAGCACTGGGCGAACTGGCGTGAAGTGCGGACCCGAAAGACCAGCAACTGGGCCACCTTGGCGGCTCCCACCGAGTTGCCGGCTGACTGGCTTGCCACGCTCAACGGACGCGATCCGGATGCGACCATCAACAGCGGCACTACGCTGCTGTTGCCGGGCAATGAGCAACCGGTCGAACGCTCGTCCCCTGTGCTGTCGAAGCTTCGCAGCCATGTCGTGAAAAGTGGCGACACGCTCGGTGCTATTGCGCTTCGCTATGGCTTGAAGGTTGGCCAGTTGTTGCGCTGGAACGCGACCACGGCGTCGACGACGTTGCAGCCGGGTGATCGAATCCTGCTGGCACCATCCCGCAATCCGTGAGTCGATTGGCCGGTCGCGCTAAACTCAACGTAGTTCCTGGTATCAACAACCATCGGTCCGCCGCGCGCGGGCACGCGGAGGCAACATGGGTTTCTTGAGCGGAAAACGCGTATTGATCGTCGGCGTCGCCAGCCAGCGTTCGATTGCCAGCGGTATCGCCGAAGCAATGCATCGCGAAGGCGCGCAGATCGCGTTCACCTACCAGAACGACAAGCTCAAGAGCCGCGTCGAGGCCTGTGCCGCCGATTGCGAATCCGACATCGTGATGCCGCTGGACGTGGGTGACGATGCGCAGATCGACCACGTCATGGCCGAACTCGGCAAGCGCTGGAGCGATGGCTTCGACATCCTGGTCCATTCGGTTGGCTTTGCACCGCGCGAAGCGGTGTCGGGGCAGTATCTGGACAACCTGACCCGCGAGAATTTCGCGATCGCCCACGACATTTCCAGCTACAGCCTGGCCGCGTTGGCGAAGGCGGCGCGACCGCTGATGAAGGGACGCAACGGGGCCATCCTCACCTTGACCTACCTCGGTGCCGAGCGTGCGCTGGCCAACTACAACGTGATGGGTCTGGCCAAGGCCAGCCTTGAAGCGAACGTGCGTTATCTCGCCTATAACCTCGGGCCGGAGGGCACCCGCGTCAACGCAATTTCAGCCGGGCCGATCAAGACGCTGGCGGCGGCGGGCATCGCCAATTTCCGCAAGATGCTCGATCACGTCGAGACCAACTCACCACTGCGCCGCAGCGTGACCATCGAGGAAGTTGGCAATGTTGCCGCCTTCCTCTGTTCGGACCTGGCCTCGGGCGTCAGTGGCGAAATCACCTACGTGGATGCCGGCTACAACATCCTTGGAATGACTGGCCTGGACTGACCGGCGAAACGTATTTCTCGCTGACAAAACGAAAGAAGGGCCGCCACGGCAGCCCTTCTCGTTGACCGTGCGCCCGCGACGCCTACTCCAGGAGTCGAGCTTCGTCGATCGTGATTTTCTCGGCCTTGCGCAGCGCCGCGACCAGGTCCCGAGCGGCGGCACCACCGATGTCCTGGCTCAACTGGGTACGTGCAGCCTTCCGCGCTGCCGCGTCAATCTTGGAAGGATCGCCAGCATGGACGTCATCAAGCGCAACGATGGCGTAGCTCTGGTTATCGAGCAGAACCGTGGTATAGCTGCTCTTGCCCTTGGCCGGTGCGGCCAGTGAGAACGCGCTTGCCACGATCGGCGCATCGACGTTGACCGCTTCGCGACCGGTACCCTTGGCTTCCTCTACAGTGAGTTCTCCGGCCACAGCATCCATCGCTTCGCCGGCGGTCAGTCGAGCCATCATCGCGTCGGCATCGGCCTTTGCCTTCGTCGCCATGCGTTCGCGGACCAACGCGCCGCGTACCTGGTCACGCACTTCCGCCAGAGGCTTGTCCGCTGCCGGCTGGTGTTCCAGCTTGCGTAACACGATGGTGCGCTCTGGGGTCAACTGGATGGGATCGGAGTTGTTGCCCTGCACCAGCACGGAGTCCGAGAACGCCGCTTTCGCAATCTGCGGGTTCGCGCTGATCGGATCCGCGCCACCGTTTCGGCCGAACAGTGCGGTCTTCTGAACGGTGAGCTTGAGGTCCTTTGCGGCGCTTTCCAGCGACGAGGGATCTTCGTAGGTAAGGTCGGTCAATCGCGCAGCGGCATCGTTGAAGACGCGCTCGCGCTCGCTTTCAAGGTACTGGTTGGTCAGCTCCGCTTTCACTTCGTCGAACGTGCGCGTCGTGCCCGCGCGCAGGTCGGTCAGCTTGATGATGTGGTAGCCCTCGGCGGTCAACACCGGTTCCGAGATGGCGTCCTTGTCGGCGAGCTTGAACAGAGCCTCGTCGAACGCGGGCTCGGTCAGGCCCTGGTCGAGCCAGCCGAGATCGCCGCCCTGTGCCGTGGAACCCAGGTCCTCCGAATCCGCCTTGGCGAGTTCAGCAAAATCCTGACCTTCGTCGATCTGCTCGCGGATCGCCTCGGCTTTCGCCAACGCCGTCTTCTGCGCGTCCGGCCCGGCCTTGGAATCGACCTTGACCAGGATATGCGAAGCCTGGCGCTGCTCGGCGGTCACGTAGCGCGACTTCTCCTTCTCGTAACGTTCGCGCAGAGTGGCGTCGTCCGGCTTGAGGTCGACGCTCAATTGCTTGCCCTCAAGATCGAGGTACTGGATCGACATCTGTTCGGGACGCCGGAATTCCGCCTTGTGTTCTTCGTAGTACGTTTCGATGTCGGCGTCCGACACCGCGCCTTCGGCCGGCGCTGCTGGAACTGCCAGCTTCACGTAACGGAAGTCGCGCAACTGGTCGCGCAAGGCGAGGTAGGTGTCCAGTTCCGGTTCGGTGACGAAGGCACTGCCGCCGATGGCGAGCGGCAAGGTGCGCGCTGCAAGATCTTCGCGAATGCGGCCTTCCAGCGACGCCGGGCTCATGCCCTGCGCGGCAAGCACCGCACGGTATTGGACCGGATCGAACTGGCCATCCGTCTGGAATGCAGGGATCGCGGCGATCGAATCGAACACCGCCTGGTTCGGGATCACCAGGCCGAGCTCTTCGGTGGCCTGCGCCAGTACCGTTTCGTCGACCAGGCTATCCAGCACCTGACGCTTGATTTCGGGCCGCTGGAAATAGCTGCCGTCGGCCTGGTCGCCCATCATCTGCATCATCTGCTGGCGGTATTCGTCGAAGCGCTGGCGGAATTTTTCCTGGCTGACTTCGGTGGAACCGACCTGGGCCACGCCACTCTGGCTCTGCGAGACCATGTAGGACTCAATGCCGAAAAAGGAGAAGGCGAACAGGACCAGCGCGAAGATGATCTTGCCGACCAGCCCGGTCATGGATTCACGAAGTTTCGACAGCATGGCAATTCCGGAATGATCCCGCCGTGCGGGATGGAAACCAGGGCGCCAAACTGGCGCCGCTGGTTAGAAACAAGGGCGCCACGAGGGCGCCCTTGCGGACGAATGGCGGAGTGGACGGGACTCGAACCCGCGACCTCCGGCGTGACAGGCCAGCATTCTAACCGACTGAACTACCACTCCGCTGGCGGGTTCCGCATCGAGGTGATCCGAAGCCGCGTCTGGTGGGTGCTGAGGGTTTCGAACCCCCGACCCTCTCCGTGTAAAGGAGACGCTCTACCGCTGAGCTAAGCACCCAAATCCTGGCTGATGAAGCAATCAGTTCACCGCATCCTTCAGGCCCTTGCCGGCCTTGAATGCAGGAACCTTGGAAGCCTTGATCTTGATGGCCTCGCCCGAACGTGGGTTGCGCCCCATGCGCGCGGCGCGCTTGCGCACCGAGAAGGTGCCGAAGCCAACCAATGTGACCGTGTCGCCGGATTTCAGTGCCTTCTTGACGACCTTGATCATGCCTTCGATCGCGCGCTCGGCGTCTGCCTTGGACAGGCCAGCGGCATCGGCAATCGAGTCTACAAATTCACTTTTGTTCATGCATTGCTCCCTCGCGGAACTGCTATCCGCATCGATATGTGTGGTTGATGGTGCGAAGCGAGGATGACCGAACGAGCTTCTGTTCCCGTCAACCATCCGCTGCGTGTGCACGATTGTTTTTTTACTGAGCCGTATCAGGGCCTGATCTTTATACCAGTGGCCCCGATACCGCGCAACACAAGGCGCTGCTTGTGTTTGCGGGCTTTTCGTGCTGGTTTCGCGTAGCTCGAATCGCTCTCCAATGCGCGGTACCGGGCGCCACTGAAAACTCAGTGAGCGCGACCGGGCGCGTCGTCCTTGAGTGCTTCGGTAGCGGTGGACCGCGTGGCGTCGGCGGCGGCGGCGGCGATGGTCGCGGGTGTCAACGGTCGTTCCAGAGCGATATCGAGAACCTCGTCGATCCAGCGCACCGGTATCACCTTGAGCGACGACGTCACATTGGCCGGGATATCGGCAAGGTCTTTCGCGTTTTCTTCCGGGATGATGACGGTCGTGATGCCGCCACGATGTGCCGCCAGTAATTTTTCCTTGAGTCCGCCAATTGGCAACACGCGCCCACGCAAAGTGATTTCGCCAGTCATCGCGACATCCGAGCGCACCGGTACGCGAGTGAGCGCCGAAACCAGCGCGGTGCACATGCCGACGCCGGCGCTGGGTCCGTCCTTCGGCGTCGCGCCTTCCGGCACATGCACATGCACGTCGAGCTTTTCATGGAAGCCGGTGTCGATTCCAAAGCGTTCGGCCCGCGCACGCACCACCGACAGTGCCGCGACGATGGACTCCTGCATCACGTCCCCGAGCTTGCCGGTGTGAGTCAGCTTGCCCTTGCCTGGAACGATGGCCGCCTCAATGCTGAGCAGTTCGCCACCGACTTCGGTCCAGGCCAGGCCGGTGACAAGACCAACTTCGTTCTGCAGTTCCGCGCGACCGAAATCGAACTTTCGCACACCAAGGTACTTCTCGAGGTTTGACGCATCGATCTTCATCTTCGCAACTTTGCGCGGCTTGCCCTTCGCAGTCAGCTTGGCGGTGCCGAGGCTGATTTCCTTGACCACCTTTCGGCAGATTTTGGAGATCTCGCGCTCAAGGTTGCGCACCCCGGCCTCGCGCGTGTAGTAGCGCACGATGTCGCGGAAGGCATCGACTTCGATCGCGATCTCGGTCGACTTCAACCCATTCGCCTTGATCTGCTTGGGTGACAGATAGCGTTCGGCGATGTTGATCTTTTCGTCCTCGGTGTAGCCAGGAATGCGGATCACTTCCATGCGATCCAGCAGCGGCGCGGGGATGTTCATCGTGTTCGCTGTCGCCACCCACATCACTTCGGACAGGTCGAAATCCGATTCGAGGTAATGATCGGCAAACGTGGAGTTCTGTTCCGGATCGAGCACTTCAAGCAGTGCCGACGCCGGGTCGCCGCGGAAATCCATCGCCATCTTGTCGATCTCGTCGAGCAGGAACAGCGGGTTGCGGCTGCCGATTTTCGAGAGGTTCTGGATGATGCGTCCCGGCATCGAGCCGATGTAGGTGCGGCGATGACCACGAATCTCGGCCTCGTCGCGCACGCCGCCGAGCGACATGCGCACGAACTTGCGATTGGTCGCCTTCGCGATCGATTGACCCAAGGACGTCTTGCCAACACCGGGTGGGCCGACCAGGCACAGGATCGGGCCTTTCATCTTGTTGACGCGTTGTTGCACGGCAAGGTATTCAAGGATGCGTTCCTTGACCTTTTCCAGGCCGAAGTGGTCGGCATCGAGTGTGTCTTCAGCGAGTTTCAGATCCTTGCGAATCTTGGTGCGCTTCTTCCACGGCGCACCGACCATCCAGTCGATGTAGTTGCGCACCACGGTCGCTTCCGCCGACATCGGCGACATCTGCTTGAGCTTGTTGAACTCGTGCCGGGTCTTGGCTTCTGTCGCCTTTGGCATGCCGGCAGCAGCGATCTTTTTGGCAAGTTCGTCGATCTCGTTCGGTGCCTCGTCGAGCTCGCCCAGTTCCTTCTGGATCGCCTTCATCTGCTCGTTGAGGAAGTACTCGCGCTGGCTCTTCTCCATCTGGGTCTTGACCCGGCCACGGATGCGCTTTTCGATCTGTGACAGGTCAATCTCGCCATCGACCATGCCGATCAGGCTTTCGATGCGATCAGCGACGTCCGGCATCTCCAGCACGCGCTGGCGATCCTCCAGCCGCACCGACATGTGTGCGGCGATGGTGTCTGCGAGGCGCGATGCATTGTCAATTCCCGCCAGCGTCGCCAATAATTCGGGTGGAATCTTGCGTGATAGCTTCACCAGTTGCTCGAACTGCGATACCAGCGATTGCGAGAGAACGCCCAGCTCGCGCTCGTCGCGGGTGTACGCGGGTTCCAATGTGCGCACGTGACCGAAAGGCAGCCCGTCGCGCTCGGAGAACGTGGCGATCTCGGCGCGTTCGACGCCCTCGACCAGCACCTTGATGGTGCCGTCGGGAAGCCGCAGCAATTGCAGGATCGTCGCGACGGTGCCGATTGAATAGAGGTCATCGGCCTTCGGATCGTCGATGTCCGGTCCGCGTTGTGCGATCAGCAATATCCGCTTGTCGGCGGCCATCGCGGTTTCCAGCGCTCGCACCGACTTTTCACGGCCGACGAACAGCGGAATCACCATGTGCGGGAATACAACCACGTCACGCAGCGGCAGGATCGGCAGATCAGCAATAGCGGCGGTCAATTTGGCGGATTTGGTAACCATCATGGATCCTGGTTGGCGGCGCCAATGGATGAGCGCCAGCAGTTGAAACAATATGCAAAAACAAACGGCAGCGTGATCGCACGCTGCCGTTTGTTAAAGTGAGGGCAGGGCGCTTGGTTCACAAGCGCCACTGCCCTTTGCGAATAGCGACTACTCGGCGGACGCCGCACGTGCCTGCGGATTGCCGCGATAGATCAGGTAGGGATCGGCCTGACCATTGATGACGGCTTCGTCGACGACCACCTTGCTGACGTGTTCCAGCGAGGGCAAGTCGAACATCGTATCAAGCAGCACCTGTTCGATGATCGTGCGCAGGCCACGTGCGCCGGTCTTGCGCTTGAGCGCCTTGCTCGCAACCGCCGTCAGCGCCTCCGGGCGAAACTCGAGCTCTACGCCTTCCATCTCGAACATGCGCTTGAACTGCTTGACGATGGCGTTCTTCGGCTCGACCAGGATTTCGACCAATGCCTTCTCGTCGAGTTCTTCGAGCGTCGCGATCACCGGCAGCCGGCCGATGAATTCCGGAATCAGGCCAAACTTGATCAGGTCTTCCGGTTGCACGTCGACGAGCAAGCGCGCTGCATTGGATGGCCGTTCCTTGTTGCGAACCTCGGCGCGGAAGCCGATGCCGGTCGTTTCCGAGCGTTGCTGGATGATGCGATCCAGTCCCGCGAACGCCCCGCCGCAAATGAACAGCACGTTCTTGGTATCGACCTGCAGGAACTCCTGCTGCGGGTGCTTTCGGCCGCCCTGCGGCGGCACCGACGCCACCGTGCCTTCGATAAGCTTCAGCAACGCCTGCTGCACGCCTTCGCCCGACACGTCGCGGGTGATAGACGGGTTTTCGCTCTTTCGCGAAATCTTGTCGATTTCATCGATGTAGACGATACCGGTCTGCGCCTTGTCGACGTCGTAATCGCACTTCTGCAGCAGCTTCTGGATGATGTTCTCAACGTCTTCGCCAACGTAGCCCGCTTCGGTCAAGGTGGTCGCGTCGGCAATCGTGAACGGTACGTTGAGCAGGCGCGCCAGCGTTTCGGCAAGCAGCGTCTTGCCCGAACCGGTCGGGCCGACCATCAGGATGTTCGACTTCGACAGTTCGATGTCGTCGTTGCGATTGCGCGACTCCATGCGCTTGTAATGGTTGTAGACGGCGACCGCGAGCACCTTCTTGGCGCGGTCCTGGCCGATCACGTACTGATCGAGTACGTCGAGGATTTCCTTGGGCTTGGGCAGCTGGCTTCGTGCGGTGGCCGCCTTTTCCTCGATTTCCTCGCGAATGATATCGTTGCACAGCTCGACGCATTCGTCACATATGTAGACGGACGGTCCGGCGATCAGCTTGCGGACTTCGTGCTGGCTCTTGCCGCAGAACGAGCAATAGAGAATCTTGCCGTTGTCGCTGGTTCGGCTCTGTCGGTCATCAGTCATCGTTCAGGCTCGGTATCGGCACGGTCATATTTCGAGAATATCACAGCACAAGGCGGCCGCTGGGCCACCCGTCAGACGCTGGTGAGCGCTTCGGCGGGACGCTTTTCCAGCACGGAATCGATGATTCCGTAGGCTGCGGCATCCTTGGCGTTGAAGAAGCGGTCGCGCTCAACGTCCAGTTCGATGCGTTCCAGGGTCTGCCCGGTGTTCTCGGCCATCTCCTCGTTCAGGCGCCGACGCAGGTACAGGATTTCCTTGGCCTGGATCTCGATGTCGGTGGCCTGCCCTTGGGTGCCGCCGGAGGGCTGGTGGATCATGACGCGCGAATTGGGCAGACCGTAACGCTTTCCTTTCTGGCCAGCGGCGAGCAGGAACGCGCCCATGCTGGCGGCCTGGCCGATGACCATCGTGCTGACTTCGGGCTTGAGGAAACGCATCGTGTCGTAGATCGCCAATCCGGCGGTCACCGAACCGCCCGGGCTATTGATGTACAGGTTGATGTCCTTGTCCGGGTTTTCCGACTCCAGGAACAGCAACTGCGCAACGACAACATTGGCGACGTAATCGTCGATCGGGCCAACCAGGAAGATCACGCGCTCCTTGAGAAGGCGCGAGTAGATGTCGTAGGCGCGTTCGCCGCGCGCGGTCTGTTCGACGACGACGGGAATGAGGTTGAGGGCTTGGGGGACGTTGCCGTTGTTCATGGAATGCTCCGTTGGTTGGCCACCGGCGTCCGCGCGATCAGGCGCCCGGACGCATCACTTCGCTGAAGGACAAGGACTGCTCGTTGAGCTTGGCGTGGTCGGCGATCCACTCGATCACCTGGTCCTCCACGACACGCGCCTGTAACCCGTTCATCAGTTGGGGATCGCGCGTATAGAGTTCAACGACCTGCTCGGGCTCTTCGTAGGTCGAAGCAATCGTCATCAAGGCTTCGCTGACCCGACGTGGATCCAGCTTGATGTCGTTCTGGCGCGCCAATTCGGACAGCAGCAATCCGGCAAGCACGCGGCGGCGGGCGCTGCTCATGAACGGCTCGATCTCGACCGAATTGTCCTTGCCCTGCTTGGCATTCTGGGTAGCCAGCGCGCGCGCTTCGTTTTCGATCAGGCTCTGCGGAACGTCCAGGCTGGAATGCGCGTCGATCAACTTGTCGACGGTGGCGGCTTTGAGGCGGCCCATCAGCATCGACTTCAATTCGCGCTCGAGGTTGGCGCGGATGTCGACGCGGAACTGCTCCATGCTGCCGTCGTCAACGCCAAAGCTCTTGATGAAGTCGGCATCTACTTCCGGCATCGTCGATTCCTGGATACGGATCACCTTCAGGCTGACGGTGGCCTGCTTTCCGGCAAGCGCGGGAACGCGTACTTCGGCCGGGAAGTCGATGTCGAACTCGGCCTCATCGTCAGCCGACAAGCCGATCAACTTGTCTTCCAGCGCCTTGGACAGCGCTTCCGAGCCAATGATGGTGCCGATGCGGTCGCGACCTTCGGTCGGATGGCGATCGTCGCCGGACTGCGCGGAGTACTCGAACAGCACCATGTCGCCCTCGGCAGCACTGCGCTCGACCGCGTTCCAGTTGCGGCGTTGCTGGCGCAGGGTGTCGATCATCTGGTCGATGTCTTCGTCGCCGACGCTGGCGACATTGCGGGTAATTTCCAGTCTGCCGACATCAATCGCGGGAATTTCCGGCAGCACGTCGAATTCGGCGGTGTATTGCAGTTCGCCGTTGTCGGGTTTGCCACTAGTCGAAATCGACGGCTGCATGGCCGGGCGCAATTGCTCCTGCGTCATCGCTTCCTGGAAGCTTGAGCCAATCAGGTCGGACAGCACTTCGCCATGCACCTGCGCGCCATAGCGCTGCTCGATGATCTTCTGCGGCACCTTGCCAGGGCGGAAACCCTTGATGTGCGCGGTCCGCGTCATTTCCTGGATACGGGTACGTACCTTCGACTCCAACTGGTCGGCGGGCAGGGTGACGACCACTTTGCGGCCGAGGGTGCCGACGTTTTCTACCGAGACTTGCATGCTTGCTCCTTCAGGAAGCGATATCTGTCAAAAGGGATGAACTGGGAATTGCGCACCAGCCGCTGCCGGAGCGCTGCTGGTCGGGCGTTGCCGCGAAGATGCCACGAGCGCTGGCAGCAAGGCCGCGCACGCGCAGGGCCGGGGCAATGCACAGCCGCCAGAGTTTACTAGAGATGCGCCGCAAACGACCAACTCCACCGAGTTTTCGGCAAGCCGCTGCGGCGGCGTGGCGGACAAGCCACGGGTTCGGAGTGCCGGACGGACACTGGCTGGTGCGAAAGAAGAGACTCGAACTCTCACGGGTTACCCCACTGGAACCTAAATCCAGCGCGTCTACCAATTCCGCCACATTCGCAAGGGTTGAGCCAGTTTCCGACAACACGCCGTGGATGTGTCGCTGGCGCTACACGGCGACTACAATGCATCCAGCCGGTATCTGTTTGGTGGGTCGTGAAGGATTCGAACCTTCGACCTATTGATTAAGAGTCAACTGCTCTACCAACTGAGC
>JBBSLA010000066.1:0-14382 GCA_038255665.1 Lysobacterales bacterium
GGCGGTCGCCTGCCCGATGCCGCCGCGAATGGTCAACGCTACCTGCGTACGCCGCTGACGATTGCCGGTGACAACGAAGGCTTGTAGCGACGCGCGGACGCGCCACCACTACAAGCGCAAGCCGCCGTCGAGGTCGATGCAACGGCCGGTGAAGAAGTCGTTCTCGAAAATGAAACGTGCGGCCATGGCGATTTCGTCGGCTTCGCCGAGGCGACCGAGCGGTACCGCGCTGATCAGCTTGTCGAGCACTTCCGGGCGGATTGTCGAGACGATGTCGGTGTTGACGAAACCGGGCGCGATGCTGGCCGCGCGGATGCCGTAGCGTGCCAGTTCCTTGGCCCACACTTCGGCGAGTGCGGCGACGCCGGCTTTCGCGGCGCTGTAGTTGCTCTGGCCCATGTTGCCGTGGCGCGAAATGCTGGAAATGTTGACGATCACGCCACCATTGCCCAGTCGCGCCATGCGCACGCCGGCCGCGCGTCCGCACAGGAACACGCCGGTCAGGTTCACGTCGATGACGGCGCGCCACTGCTCCAGCGTCATGCCGGCATTGATCTCGCCATCGCGCGATTTCACCAGCAGTGCATCACGAATGATGCCTGCGTTGTTGATGATGCCGTCGAGGCGGCCGAAGTCGGCGACGGCGCGATCCATTGCCGCTTCGACCTGCGATTCCTCGCTGACATTGGCGGCGTAGCTGCGCACCTTGACGCCGCGTGCGCCACAGAGTGCTTTCGTTTCTTCGAGGCCGTCTTCGCGCAGGTCGAGCAGGGCGAGGTCGCTGCCGTGCTCGGCGAAAGAGACAGCGAGCGCGCGGCCAATGCCTTGCGCTGCTCCGGTGACGACGATGGTTTTTCCAGCCAGGTTCATGGGACTCGCTTGTTTGAAGTCAGTCCGACGCTGATGCCGGAACATTCGATGAAAGGTGGATGCGGGCGTGGTGCGTGGTCGCACGCTGCGGCGCGCATGTTAGCGGCAGCGCAAAACGTTTGCGGCGGTTCGCCAGGGTTGACGGCCTGAAAGCGCTGTCCGATTGATCGGGATCGCACCGAGTGTCCGCAGGCGGACGCCGATGTGCCGATTCGGATGCCACATAAATCATTGAAATACAGGGTTTTTATCTCCACATGGCGGCTGGCACGGTGTTTGCTTTTGTTTGTTCAAGGCAACCGCCCTGCATAACCCAACCACCAAGGAAAACTCATCATGAAACTCGAACTTTTCTTCATCCGCAGCCTGTTTGTTCTGGTCACCATCGCCACGGTCGGCGCCATGGCCGGCATGCTCCAAAGCAATGCCGTTCAAGCGCAGAAGATTGCGCAAACCCATGCGGCCGCAACGCATGCAGGTTGAGTGGTCGCCGCGACCTGGACGAGCTTCGGCAACCTCAGCGTTCCAGGATCGCGGTGACGCCCATGCCGCCAGCAGTGCAAACGGAAATCAAGCCGCGGCCGGAGCCTTTTTCTTCGAGCAGCTTGGCCAGCGTCGCGACCACGCGCGCACCGGTCGCGGCGAACGGATGGCCAAGGGCGAGGCTGGATCCGTTGACGTTCATCTTGGCGGGATCAATCGAACCCAGCGGCGCGTCCTTGCCGAGTCGATCGCGGCAATAGTCGGCCGATTCCCACGCACGTAGCGTGCACAGCACCTGTGCCGCGAAGGCTTCGTGGATTTCGTAGAAGTCGAAATCCTGAAGGCTCAATTTGTTGCGATCGAGCAACCGCGAGACGGCAACCGTCGGTGCCATCAGCAAGCCTTCACCCTTGACGAAATCGACGGCAGAAACTTCCGCGTCGACCAGATAGGCCTGCACCTTGAGGCCGCGCGCAGCGGCCCAGTCGTCGCTGCCCATCAGCACGGCGGCGGCGCCATCGGACAGTGGCGTTGAGTTGGCGGCAGTCAACGTGCCATTCCCCGATCGACGATCAAACGCCGGCTTTAACGTCGCCAGTTTTTCCAGCGTGGTGTCCGGGCGCAGGATGCCGTCGCGAGTCAGACCGCGGAACGGTATGACGAGGCCATCGTAAAACCCGCGCTCGTAAGCGGCGGCGGCTTTCTGATGGCTTTCCCAGGCAAGCTGGTCCTGGTCCTCGCGCGAGATATGCCACTCCTTCGCCATCATTTCGCAGTGCTCGCCCATCGACTTGCCGGTGCGCGGTTCGGCGACGCCGGGGAACGAGGGTTTCAGTTCACCAAACTTGAAACCGCTGACGGCGGATTTCAGCTTGTCCATTGGCGACTTGGCGCGATTCATTGCCAGCAGGCGCCGCTGCAAGGCACGCCCGTAAACGATCGGTACGTCGCTGGTGGTGTCGCTGCCGCCGGCAATGCCGGCCTGGATCTGGCCGGTAGCAATCTTGTTGCCGATGATGATGGTGTTGTCGAGCGAGGTTCCGCAGGCGCGCGCCGTGGTGATACCCGGCGTGGTCGCGGCCAGCCCGGACGACAGGGCAGCTTCACGCGCGAGGTTCCAGTCCGATGCATGGCGGATGACGGCACCCATCGCGACCTCGCCGAGTTCCACGCCATGCAGGCCGTAGCGTTCAACCAGCGCACCAAGTGTCTTCACCGACATGCCGAAATTGCCGACTTCCGCATAGGCGGAATTGTTGCGGCAGAACGGAATGCGGACGCCGCCGATTACTCCAACGCGTTTGATCTCGGTCACCTTGCTGCCCTTTCGCTGCGCCAGCGACACCGCCGGCTACAATGATTCGTCATCTTCCGGTCGCCATTCTATGCCGTATGTCTACGAACCCGACAGCCTGGCCCGGATCGCCGAGGATGCTGCGGAGACATTCTGCCGTGCCGATCCGTACCCGCACCTGATCGTCGACGATTTCCTTCGTCGCGACTGCGCGCTCGAACTGGCCAGGGTGTTCCCCAAGCCCGATGAAGGCGACCTCGCCTGGGATCGATTCGGTGCCGAGGGTTTCGAGGTGAAGTTCGGAAGCCCTGACGAAGAACATTTTCCGGCACCGCTGCGCAAGGCAATCCACGATCTCAACGCCGGCCCGTTCGTTCGCTTCCTGGAACAACTCACCGGCATCGATCACTTGCTGCCCGATCCGCATTTGATTGGTGGCGGCATCCACCTGACCCGTCGCGGCGGCCACCTTGGAATCCACGCCGACTTCAACTGGCACGAGAAACTGCAGGCGCACCGACGTCTCAACGTGCTGATCTACCTGACCCCGGATTGGCGCGCCGAATACGGCGGCGAGCTGGAGTTGTGGGACACGGGTGCAAAGGCGCTGGTTCGTCGCGTCGAGCCGCAGTTCAATCGCATGGTGGTGTTCGCGACGCGCTCGGATACGTTCCACGGTCATCCAGGGCCGTGGCAATCGGACGATGTCGATCGTCAATCGATCGCCTTGTATTACTACACGACGCAGCGGCCGGAATCGGAAATGCGCGACGCGCACAGCACCTTGTACAAGGGTTACCACCTGGATTGAATCGGCGTCAATCAAGGGCCGAATCGATCAAGGCGGCGCCACTCAGGACTGTGGCGATTGAGGCTCGATGCTGGATGCGGCGTCGATTGCGTCGGTGACTTTTCCGGGCGTCGAGAACAATGCCGGCGCCACCTGCCACAGTTGCCAGTAGCCGGGTTGCTCGTCGAGCCGATGCGCGAAATGCGCGGCGTAGCGACTGGCGATGGCCTCGGCATCGAACTCGCGCGCCAGCACCTCGACGCGCAGGTTGCGACGACCGCTGTCCGCATCGAGCCCGCCACTGACAACGACCACGCGAACGCCGCTCGCGACCGCCAGGTCGACCAACCCACGCGGAAATCGCATCGTCCATTCGTTGCACGGTTTCTCGAACGCGGCACGACCCGGATCGGCGGGCAGGTCGAGCATGCCCATCACGCTGTCGCCGGCGCCAAACGCCTCGCGCAATCGCGTGGAACTGCCGCCGAGATAAATCGGTCCCTCGCAGCCGATGCGCCGAATCGCCCACTCGCGAAAACGCGCGTACCAAAGGGCGACGCGGCTCAGCCCCATGTCGGCATGGCTGGCTTTGCGGGCGAGGAAATGCGCAGCGATCCCGTGTTGTTCAAGCAGCTTCCAGATCCAGCCGCCGGCGCCCCAATGGGTGGTCAGCAACAGATACGCTTCTGTCGGTTCGGGCAAATTCCCTTCAACGTCGACCTGCCGTTGCCACCAGCGTGCGCTACGCAACAGGGTCAGATACGAATCGACGTGATCGGTCAATCGCAGCAAGCGGAAACGCTGGCGAAATGTGGCCTCGTCCAGCGTCGGCATGAACTGCCGCGCGGCCTGCCACGACGCGTCGACAGCGCCGCGATACAGCCGCTCGTCGTGCGCCAGGCGCTTCATCAGCGCGAAGGAAAGGCGACGCGGCAACAGCGCCGCCAGCAACGGCAGCACGATCAGGGTCAGCGCGTCGCTGCTGTTGCGGCGGAGGGAACTGGGCAGGCTCAAAATGGGCTTGGTGCGGCTCTGTGGCTGGGCGGCGGGCACGGAAAGTAGTCGTCGCGATGGTACACTTTGACGCCGCGTTTCCGCGTTCACCAGCCGCCGCTGCGGGCTTTGCCGAAACGCGCTTGACGCGCTCGCCCTTCTACTTTCCCGACGCCTCATTCGCCATGCCCACGACGCCGAAACCGGTCAGCAGCGTGCTTGGCCTGCTCGCCATTGAATGCAGCGAACCGGGCACTCCACCGCGCTGCACGACCGATCGCGCGCATGCGCAAGCGATCGCGTCCGCGATCGGCACCGACCTGATCAAACTCGATCCGAGCGTGTCGTCGCTCGACCTGGTCGTCGCCGGCGCGTTGTTCGACCAGGCGCAAATTTTGCGACCCGGTTGGCCAGCGCATGCTGCATTGCTGGAACTGCAATCGCGCGTGCTTGCCGTCGCGACCCGCGCCGAGGTGCTGGCGATCGCCGCGCACAATGGCACGATGCCGTTGCCGGCACTGGAGCCCGAACCACGCCTGTTCGGCAGTCCGCTGTTGATTCTTCCGTGGGTGCTGCATGGCGACGCCGGACGTGCTGCCGCGACCGCATCGCAATTCGAACGCGACCTGGTCGAGCGCGGCATGGCTGGCAGCGATCTCGCCTTGGCCTTGCAGGACGCATTCGACATCGGCGTGCGTCACGTGCAGCACCTGACTGTGTTCGATTTGTGCGCGATTGGTTGTGCGCAGTACGAACAGGCTGGGTTCGGCGCGCTCTGGCAGTTGATCGAGAACGCGTTGCTGACGCCAACGCGCGAACACACGGTCGCCATCGTCGACCAGCGCTGGACGAGCCATGGCGACAGCGTGACGACCGACGCCACGGTGCAAGCCAGCGCGCACTATCGCGCCATCCTCGCGGCGCATGGCATCAAGGCAAGCGCAGCGATCTGACGCTCAGCGTTTCGGCAAGCGTGCCGGTTCCGTCGTCGCAATCGCGGGCTTGCCGCCGAGCCGTCGCAGCACGCGCATGATGAAACGCAAAAGTTTTGGCACCAGCCAGATCACCAGCAGCAGGAACGCCGCCAACAACACCAGGAACACCAGCGGGTGCGCGAACACCAGCCACAGGCCAGCCAATACCAAGCCGTCTTCGCCGAAGCTGGCGGTCCAGTTGCTGAAAGGTTCCGGCGAGGTATTGAGCGCGGCGCGACCGCCCGCCTTGAACAAATGGGTGCCGCCGCTGATGAACCCGCCGGCCAGGCCGGCCGCCAGTTGCATCGATGGATCGCTGTCACCGAACGCACCCCAGGCGAGCAGGGCACCAGCGGGAATACGGATGAAGGTGTGCAATCCGTCCCACAACGAGTCGAACGCTGGCACCTTGTCGGCTAGGAACTCGCCGACCAGCATTACTCCGGCAACGCCAAGCACCAGGTTGTGTTGCAACAGTTCCAGATCGCCCGGCAGGTGCAGGTAGCCGAGCCGGCTGAACAGCCCAACGATGAATACTGCGGCATACAGCCGAAAGCCGCTCGCCCATGCGAGCCCGCCGGCAAGCGCCAGATGCTGGATCGTGTCCATGCCGCGATTCTGCCGGATGCGCGCGCGGGATGCTCGATCAAGCAAGCACCGGCGCAGACGGTGCGGTGCGTCCGACGGGCGGTTTGCCGCGTCAAATCCGGTTCTGGTAATTTGTTCGCGGGTTCGAAATGCGGCCCATAAGCGGACAATCGGGGTGGTTTGATGGGACGCTGGATGATGATCGTGATGGCGCTGGTCGGCGGCGTGTTGGTTGCCGTAACCAAGAGCAGCGTTGTCGCCGGGCTGGGCGTGGTCATGGTCCTTGGTGGCTTGATCGGTGCCACGTTTTCTCTGGCCGCCAGTCGGATCACGTCGCGTTCCCGCGACGATACGGCGATGTTGTCGCCCGAGGTATTGCAGGCGATCCGCGACAAGGCGGCCCGCGACGCCGCCGCGCTGGCTGGGCGCAGCCTGCGTTAGGGGCTTGCGCCCGCGAGACTGACTCGCCCGTTCAGTTTCAGCACTTTTTTTTCCGCACTGCATCACGGGTATTCAGGCAAATGGCTGCACAATTTGTCGGTCGCGCTCCGCGACTCGTACAAGGGGAAATCCAGTGTCCGTTGAAACTCTGATCATCTGGCTACTCGTCGGTGCCATCGCCGGCTGGCTTGCAGGCGTCATCGTGAAAGGCCATGGCTTTGGCTTGGTCGGCAACATCGTTGTTGGCATCGTCGGCGCCTTCCTGGCCGGTTGGTTGTTTCCCATGATGGGACTGAGCATCGGTTCGCCGATCCTTGGCGCGATCATCTACGGCACCATCGGCGCGGTCATCCTGCTCGTTTTGGTCGGTTTGATAAAACGCGCTTGACGTAGCCGCCATCGTAGTGAAGAAAGCCCGTTAACGCGGGCTTTTCTTTTATGAGGCGTGGCGTGGCAGGATGGATCGACCTGACCCAACCCAACCAACGTGTCGAAGGAGTCGTCATGTCCCAGCTCCATCCTGTCGATCCAGCGTTCGCCGCGAAGGCACGCGTCACCGCTGCCGACTACCCGCGCGATTACGCCGCTTCGATTGCCGATCCGGAGACCTGGTGGGGCGAGATCGGCAAGCGCCTCGACTGGATGACACCGTTCAAGAAGGTGAAAGACGTGTCGTTCGCGGCCGATGACCTGCATATCCGCTGGTACGAAGATGGCACGCTCAACGTCGCCAGCAACTGTCTGGATCGCCACCTGGCCACGCGCGGCGACAAGACCGCGATCATCTGGGAGGGCGACGATCCGGCGCAGTCGCGCACGATCAGCTACCGCGAATTGCACGGCGAGGTGTGCAAGGCGGCCAACCTGCTGAGCAACCTTGGCGTCTGCAAGGGTGATCGCGTCGCAATCTACCTGCCGATGATTCCCGAAGCCGCCATCGCGATGCTCGCCTGCGCGCGGATCGGTGCAATCCACACCGTCGTATTCGGCGGCTTCTCGCCGGATTCGCTTGCGAGCCGGATTGCCGACAGCAAGGTGAAGCTGGTCATCACCGCCGACGAAGGCCTGCGCGGCGGCAAGAAGGTGCCGCTCAAGATCAACGTCGATCGCGCTTTGGAACGGCGTGGCACCAACAGCGTCGAGACCGTGCTGGTGGTGCGCCGAACCGGCGGCGCAATCGACATGCAACCGCCGCGTGATCGCTGGTGGCACACGCTGATGGACGGTCAGTCCGACCAGCACGAGGCCGTCGCCTGCGAGGCCGAGCATCCGTTGTTCATCCTCTACACCTCGGGCTCGACCGGGCAGCCCAAGGGCGTGCTGCACACCACGGGCGGCTATCTGGTCTACGCCAGTTACACGCATGAACTCGTGTTCGACCTGCGCGAAGACGATGTCTACTGGTGTACCGCCGATGTCGGCTGGGTCACCGGCCACAGCTATCTCGTCTACGGTCCGCTCGCGAATGGCGCGACCACGCTGATGTTCGAAGGCGTGCCGAACTTCCCCGATGCATCCCGCTTCTGGCAGGTCATCGACAAGCACAAGGTGACCCTGTTCTACACCGCGCCGACCGCAATCCGCGCGCTGATGCGTGAAGGCGATGCGGAGGTGAAGAAAACCTCGCGCGCCAGCCTGCGCCTGCTTGGATCGGTGGGCGAGCCCATCAATCCCGAGGCCTGGGAGTGGTACTACAACGTGGTCGGCGATGCGCGCTGCCCCATTGTCGACACCTGGTGGCAAACCGAAACCGGCGGCATCCTGATCACGCCATTGGCGGGCGCGACCGACCTCAAACCGGGCGCGGCAGCGATGCCGTTCTTCGGCATCCAGCCGGCAATCGTCGATGCCGACGGCAAGCTGCTGGTCGGCGCCGCCGGAGGCAATCTGGTCCTCACCGATTCCTGGCCCGGGCAAATGCGCAGCGTGTACGGCGACCACCAACGCTTCATCGATACCTATTTCAAGACCTATCCGGGCACCTATTTCACTGGCGATGGCGTGCGACGCGACAGCGATGGCTATTACTGGATCACTGGCCGCGTCGATGACGTGATCAACGTATCCGGCCACCGCATGGGCACGGCGGAAGTGGAAAGCGCGCTGGTGTCGCATCCGTCAGTCGCAGAAGCAGCGGTCGTCGGTTGCCCGCACGACATCAAGGGGCAGGGCATCTACGCCTACGTCACATTGAAGGCTGGTGTAGAGCCGACTGATGACTTGCGCAAACAACTGATCGCGCATGTGCGTACGGAAATCGGAGCGATTGCGACACCCGACCACCTGCAATGGGCGCCAGGCCTGCCGAAGACGCGCTCGGGCAAGATCATGCGCCGCATCCTGCGCAAGATTGCCGAGAACCAACCCGATGCGCTCGGCGACACCTCGACGCTGGCTGATCCGGGCGTGGTCGACAACCTGGTCGAGGAACGATTGAATCGTTGACGGGGTCGTACGCTGCCCGGAGAGGTTCCTGCCAGTTAGATTGACCGACCATCAAAGAAAACTCGTCGTCATCCTCGCGAAGGCGAGGACCCATTTTGATTCTGCTGTAGATTTTTTTGCATTGCCGAAGATCAAAATGGGTCCCCGCTTTCGCGGGAATGACGAAGCTGATGAGTTGTCGCGAACAATTGAATGACGAAACGACCTGCAAACGCCGGTGCAATCCAGTTACTGGCGACCACGCGTCAAATGGCCCGTCGCAATCGTTGGCAGCAACGGGATCGAGGCTTCGTCGCGACCCTCGTCGTGGTCTTCGGCATCGCCATCATTGCACTGGCATGGTTGGCGAATATCTACGCGACGCCGATTACCCATAGCGTTACGCTCGCGTTGCGTTTCCCTATCGTGATCGTCGTGATAGTGGGCTGGATCGCGATGAGTGTCGCGGCGCGGCAACGAAGCCAATCGCGACGCGATGCCGAGCACTCCTGGCTGGCGGCATTGCCGCTAGGCGCGCACGCGTTTACAGCTTCCGCACGCAGGCAGGTTGCAACCATTCTTGCCGCCGCGCTGTTGGTGACATTGGCGTTGTTTCTTGCATTGAGCTGGATGCTTGAGTTGCCCAGTCGCTCCGTCCTGACCTTGTCGCTGCTGTTGATCGTCGGTGCAACGCTCGGTGCCGTGGCCGGCTGGACACTCGCGCGCAAGGATTCACGCCCATCAAAAATCCGCTTGCCAAGCGTTGCGACGAGCACCAAGGCGCAGCGCTTCCCACTAGGCCGCTGGCCGCTGCGGCACAGTCGAGCACACGCCGATCTCGCCCTGCATGCGCGCGCCATCGGCGTGCTGTTGCTGAGTCTCCCGATTGGCGTGCCGCCACAGGCCGTCGTCGCCATGATCGTGTTCGGTCTGGCCGCGCTGGCGATCTGGGACACTTCGCGCGCGCTGGTGACTACAACGCGACTGGCCGGCCCGTGGCTGCGAAGCCTGCCGCTTGATTCGCGCAAGGCAACGCTCGCACTCGGCGGTCGCAGTGTTTTCGTCATCATCGCCGCGGCGGCGATCATGCTCGTCGCCACAGCGTTGCCGATGGGAACGAGTGTCGCCAAGGCCGGCGCGATTGTTCTCGCAACCGGCGTGGCTGTCGCCGGCACCTTCGTCCTGCTCGCAATCGCGCATCGTCCATTCGGAGCTCGCCGATGACCTCGCCTGCATTGCATATCGATCAGCTCACCGCCGGCTACGCCAACCGCCGCGTCATCAACGGTTTGTCATTGAACATCGAACGCGGCCAGTGGCTGGCGGTGGTCGGTGCCAACGGCAGCGGCAAGAGCACCTTGCTCGATTGCATCAGCGGTCGACATCGCTTCGACAGCGGCGGCATCGTAGTCGATGGTCATCCATTGCTTGGCGATGGCATCGCGGCGAAATCCCGCCTGGGATATGCCGTTGCCGCCGACGCCCTGCCAGCGGTATTGACCGGCAACCAATGCCTGTCCATCCATGCACGGGCAAAGCATCTCGACGATGTCGATGACGAAACCCGACAACTCGCCATCGACCTGCGCCTGCAACCGCGCCTCGACGAACCGGTGTCGCTGTATTCGTACGGCACGCGCCAAAAACTCGGCGTGCTGCTGGCGCTGCTCGGCGAACCCGCGCTGATCGTGCTCGACGAATCGTTCAATGGCCTCGACCCCGCCAGCGGACTGATCCTGAAAAAATACCTTCGCGCCCGAGTTGACTCCGGTCGCTGCGCCATCCTGCTCGCCACCCATGCGCTCGATATCGTCGAACGCTACTGCGATCGCGCGGTGCTACTTGATGAAGGTGTTCTCGTTGGCGACTGGAATCGAGCCGCGCTGGATAAACTTCGCGACGGCGCGGGCCTGGAAGCCGAGATGGCATGCATTCCGGCACGTTGATTTCCACGCAAATGCAGCCATCATTGCAGTCATGATGACCTTCCTGATCTGGCTGCTCCTGTTCGTGCTGTGCTGGCCGCTCGCGTTGCTGGCGCTGATCCTGTATCCGCTGGTCTGGCTGATCCTGCTGCCATTCCGCCTGCTCGGCTTCGCTGTCGGCGGGGTACTGGAACTGGTCCGATCGATCATCCTGCTGCCCGCGCGGCTGTTGCGCGGTCGCCAGACTGCCTGATCGCTGGGCTGCCTACTTCACCATCTGGTTGATGCTGAAGATCGGCAGCAGGATGGCGAGCACGATAAACAACACCAGCCCGCCGACCAGCAGGATGACGCCGGGGCCGAGGATGGAACTCATCACGTTGAGCCAGCGATCAAGATCGCGCTGCTGTTGCTGCGCGGCCTGATCGAGCATGCGCGGCAACTCGCCGGAACGCTCGCCGCTGGCGATCAGTCGCAATGCAACCGGCGGAAACTGACCGCTGTCGCCCAGTGCTTTCGCAAAGCCGGTGCCTTCGCGCACCTTGAACGCGGCTTGACGTAGCGCCGTACGCATCGGCAGGTTTGGCACTACTTGGGCCGCAATAGATAGCGCATCGAGTAACGGAACCGCACTGGCTGACAACAATGCGAGGGTTCGCATCGCGCGCGCCGTGTTGGCGGCGCGAATCAATCGACCGAACAGCGGGATGCGAAGCTGCCATGCATGCCAGCGCAGGCGTTGGCTTTCCTGCCGCAGCGCGATGCGGATCGCGATGATCGCGACCACGAACACGCCGAGCAGCAGCCAGCCCCAACTGCGCAGGAACGCTGACACGCCGAGCAGCACACGCGTCGCCATCGGCAAGGCCTGGCCCATGTTCTGGAACACGCCGACGATTTGCGGCACGACGAAGGTTAGCAATCCGGTGACGACGGCAATAGCGACGATGCTCAGCAGCAGCGGATAAGCGAGTGCGCCAAGCAGCTTCTGTGCAAGCGCATCACTCGCTTCGGCATGGTCGGCGAGTTTCTCCAGCACTTGGCTCAAGCGCCCGGATTGTTCGCCTGCACCCACCGAGGCGCGATAGATTTCCGGAAACGAATCGGGAAACTCCGACAGCGCCTGCGCAAGGCTGGCGCCTTCCATCACGCGCGAACGCAGGCTGACTGTAAGCGCACGCTGGCGTTCGTTGTCGTTCTGCTCGGAAAGCGCGGCAAGCGCTTCGTCGATCGGCAAGCCGGCACCAATCAGGGTCGCCAACTGGCGTGTCAGCAAGGCGCGTTGTGGCGCCGACAGGCCGCGCCGGCCAAACGAGCCGCTGCGCTTCTGGTTCGATTCGTCGACGCTGACCGGGTTCAACCCACGTTCGCGCAAGGCCGCGCGCACCGAGCGCGCGCTGTCGCCCTGCAGCACGCCACGCTGGCTGCGGCCTTCGCTGTCGAGTGCTTCGTAGGAAAACGCGGCCATGGGTTCAACTGCGGCGAGAGAGCCCCATTGTCACCGCAAACCGGTGTGGTGCCGCAAGCACGCCGGCTGATGGTTCAGTCCAACGATCCTCATAACGCTGTCCGGCTGATGGCAGCACCAGGACAATTGGCGGTTTGCGCCCACTGGACTGAGTTCCACTGCTGCAGCGCGCAACTGAACCGTTATCATCGGCAACTGCTGCGCGAGCTGTCGCTCCTGCCAGCTTCCTTTCGAACTCAGCCAGGACATTGAGATGTGTGGAATCGTTGCCGCCACGGCCCAGCGTGATGTCGTTCCCATCCTCGTCGCGGGGCTCAAGGCGCTGGAATATCGCGGCTACGATTCGGCCGGCATGTCGGTACTGACCGACAATGGTCTGCAGCGCCAGCGCGCACTTGGCAAGGTGCGTGAACTCGAAGCGCGTTTGATCGCCGAGCCATTGCAAGGCACCAGTGGTATCGCCCACACGCGCTGGGCCACGCATGGCGCACCGAGCGAGGCGAATGCGCATCCGCATGTTTCCGAAGGCGAGCCTGGAACGGTCGGCATCGTCCACAACGGCATCATCGAGAACCATGTCGAACTGCGCGAGGAATTGACCGCGCTCGGCTACCGCTTCGATTCGCAAACCGACACCGAAGTGATGGCGCACCTGGTCCATCACCTGATGAAGGGAGGCGTTGGCCTCCGCGCCGCCGTGCAGGCCTCGCTCACGCGTCTGCATGGCGCCTACGCGATCGCCGTGGTTTGCGCGAGCGAACCCGGCCACGTCGTCGGCGCACGCAAGGGTAGTCCCTTGGTCGTTGGCCTTGGCATCGGCGAGAACTTCATCGGCTCCGATGTGCAGGCGCTGATCAAGGTGACCAACCAGTTCATCTATCTTGAAGAAGGTGATGTCGTCGAGATCACTCGCGACTCGGTTTCGGTGATCGATGCGGATGGCCAACCGGCCGAACGCCGCGCGCATACCAGCGAGCTGTCTGCCGATGCGGTCGAGCGCGGCGAGTACCGCCACTACATGCTCAAGGAGATTTTCGAGCAACCGCTGGCGATAGCGAACACGCTGGAAGGCCGCATCGCCGATGGCCATGTGTTGCCGAACATCTTCGGCGTCAACGCGGCGGACCTGCTCGAAAAAGTCCGCCACGTGCAGATTGTCGCCTGCGGCACCAGCTACCACGCCGGCCTGGTGGCGCGTTACTGGATGGAATCGCTCACCGGCATTCCGTGCGGCATCGAAGTCGCCAGCGAGTACCGCTATCGAACCGTCGTGGTTCCGGCCAACAGCCTGTTCCTGACCATCTCGCAATCGGGCGAAACCGCCGACACGCTGGCTGCATTGCGCGACGCCAAGCAGCACGGCTATCTCGGCACGCTCGGTATCTGCAACGTGCCCGAATCAAGCCTCGTGCGCGAGTCCGACCTTTGCCTGATGACCCGCGCCGGCCCCGAAATCGGCGTCGCCTCGACCAAGGCATTCACCACCCAGCTCGCCGCACTCGCGCTGCTGGTACTCGAACTGGGTCGCATCAATGGCCTTGATGCAGACCGCTATAACCGCCTGGTCGAAGAACTCGCCGCCTTGCCGCGCGTCGTCGCCGATATTCTCAAGCTGGAGCCGGAAATCGCCAAGCTCGCCGAGCGCTTCGTGCACAAGCAGCACACGCTGTTCCTCGGCCGCGGTGCGAACTACCCGGTCGCGCTCGAAGGCGCACTCAAGCTCAAGGAAATTTCGTACATTCACGCCGAAGCGTACCCCGCCGGTGAGTTGAAACACGGCCCCCTCGCATTGGTCGACGAAGACATGCCGGTGATTGCCGTCGCACCAAACAACCAGCTCCTCGAAAAGCTGAAGTCCAACCTCGAAGAAGTCAGCGCGCGCGGCGGCGAACTCTTCGTGTTCGCCGACAACAAGGTAGAGATGCCCGGCAAGCTCGACCGCGGCGCGGTAGTCAAGATCGACTCCGGCGGCAACTTTATGGGACCGGCCGCATTCACCGTCCCCTTGCAACTCCTCGCCTACCACGTCGCCGTATTGCGCGGCACCGATGTCGACCAACCGCGCAATCTAGCGAAGTCTGTGACGGTGGAGTAGCTGTATCGGAGACGGCGTTTGATTGCCACAACGTAGA
>JBBSLA010000067.1:0-14116 GCA_038255665.1 Lysobacterales bacterium
AGAAACAGCAACCGCCGCGCAGCGACGGCTCTACGCAGCGCAAATCGCTGCGTGCCGTTGACCTACCTCCCGATTCGGGGAGGCGAGCTGGCGGAGGAAGCGCCCGCAGGGTGGCCGAATGGATTCGGCCAGTTCGCTGCAGGTGCAGGGATGCGCCTTCAGCGAACCCCATAGCCAGCTCGCGTAGTCGTGCGGCTGCATCGCACGACCGACCCGCCACGGGCGCATCTTTGGCCCACGTTTCTCTGCGAGGAGAAAGGTGGGTCGGCGGGCGGCAGCCCGGCGAAACGCTTGACAAGATTGGCGATAGCTATCAAAAGCGAAGCGGCGGGCAGCGGCCCGACGAAACGCCTGACCAGTCTGGCGTCAGACAAGAACGAAGCGACGAGACAAGGCCTCCCCGGCTAGGGAGAAACAAGAAGCGCGCGCTGTTCGAGATAGACCGGCTCGCTAAGCGGGCAATGGCCATGCCAGATGGCGAACGAGGCGGCCGCCTGTTCGACCAGCATGCCCAGACCATCTATCGTCCGAGCAGTACCTGCGGCACCCGCCCAGTCGAGGAAGGGTTGTGCAGCAGCGCCATAGGAAAGGTCGTAGGCGACGGTATCGCTTCCAATGAGTTGCCCGGGCAATGGAACCTGTTCGCCGCCATGACCCGCCGAGGTGGCATTGATGAGCAGGTCGACGACACCACGATTTTCGAGCGCGTCAAA
Organism: Lysobacterales bacterium; assembly: GCA_038255665.1. Lineage (GTDB taxonomy): Bacteria > Pseudomonadota > Gammaproteobacteria > Xanthomonadales > Rhodanobacteraceae > Dokdonella. The sequence continues at coordinate 714 of JBBSLA010000067.1, forward strand.
ATTACAGGCGATGCTGCGTCCCAGCGGGTCGATCTCGGCGCAAAGGCGTTGCGCACGAGCCAGGTTGCGGTTGGCGACGGTCAACTCATCGATGCCGGCATCTATCAGGGCCGCAGCAGCAGCACGTGCTGCGCCACCAGCACCGACGATCAGCACGCGAGCGCCGCGAAGCTCGACACCGTGACGATCGCGAAGATCTGCCAACAGGCCTTCGCCGTCGGTGCTGTCGCCGATCCACTCCCCGCCGCGACGGCTCAAGGTGTTCACGCTGCCGGCACGTCGCGCGCGCGGACTGACCTCGCTGCACAACGAGGCGGCAATCTCCTTGAGTGGGAGCGTCAAGTTGGCGCCGCGTCCACCATCGCGCGCAAACGTGGCGAGGCGTTCGGCGAAGTCATCGCTGCCGGACTCGATGCGGCGATAGTCGACCGACATGCCGAATTGGCGCGCGAACGCAGTGTGGATCTGCGGCGAACGCGAGTGCGAAAGCGGCTGGCCGAATACGGCAAAGAGCAATGAATTTGACGCGATCATCGAATGCGGTGCGGAACCAGTAGCGGCGCGAGGCTGTCCATTCTGACCTGTCGCCGCAACCAGGCAACCTGCGAGCGAAGGTTTTGCCCTATTCAGTCGGCGGTCGGCATAGTCCGCGCGCTCTTGAAATCGCCATCCAAATTGGGAATCCATGATGAAGTTCTTGTTCTCCAGTGCCTTGTTGCTTTGTTCTGCCGTCGCAACTGCCGCGCCGACGTCAGCGCCGATCAAACCGTTTCGTGCCGAATACGTTGCGATGCGCGATGGCAAAGCGCTGGGCGAGACGACGATCGAGTGGCGTGCGAATGCCGATGGCACCTACACCTTGCGTACGTCGACCAAGGGCACCAGCGGCCTGGCCAAGTTGGCGGGCCTCGACGTGACCGAAGAGTCCACCTTGCGTTGGCGCGACGGCGTGCCGGAGACGACGCGTTACGACTTCCAGCAGGATGCCGCTTTCTCGAGCAAGGAACGCCACGCCGAGATCGATTGGGTCAACAACCAGGTCGACATGAAGGACAACGACACGCGCGCGAGCTACGACACCGTGCCGGGCATGATTGATCGCCACGCGGTGGTGCTGGCGCTGGCGAACGACCTGGCGCGACATCGCGACACGTTCGAGTACAAGGTGGCGATGAAAGATGGCGTCGAGGATTTTCGCTACGAAAAGTTGCCCAATGCGACGCTGAAGGTTCCGGCTGGCAGCTACGACACGGTCGCGTTGCAGCGCAAGCGCGGACCGCGCACGTCGACGACCTGGTTCACCGAGAAGAGTGGCTGGGTGCCGGTGCAGATCGAGCAGTTCGATGCGAAGAAGAAAGAAACCATCACGCTGCAACTGAAAACGCTGAAGCGCTGACCATGCGCTTCTGGACCGCACTCAACGGCGCAGCCATTCCCCGCTGACGGCGTCACGGATGGTGGTTGGGCTTGCCGACCCGCCCACCTCGCCGGCCACGATGGCATCCAACAGTGCACCGAATTCGCGCTCGACTCCGGTTGCCGTGCGCGCCGGGTCGGTGCCATGACGGTTCGCACTGGTCGACACCAGCGGCGATTCGAAGGCTCGACATAGCGCAGCGGCGACCGGATGCGCGGTCACCCGCAGCGCAATGTTGCCGTGATCGCCGATGATCCATTCCGGCGATCGTTCACTCGCTGGAAATACCCACGTATGCGGACCGGGCCATGTAGCCTGCGCCTGTTCAAGCGCTGACGAATGGCAATCGCCGGCGATGTAAGTGGCGATCTGGGCAAAATCCGCGGCAATCAACAGCAGACCCTGATCCACGCTGCGCTGCTTGATGTCGAGCACGCGCTGCACGGCAATCGCGTTTTGCGGATCGCAACCGAAACCGAACACGGCTTCCGTCGGATAGGCAATGACGCCGCCGCGACGAAGCACGTGGACCGCATGTTCGATGGACTCCGCGTCGATGGCCACGGACTTACTTCGCGGCGAGCTTGAGCTTGGCGTTGACGGTGACATCCGCACCGATGGTCGAGGTGTCGGCGTAATCGCCGGTCCCCACTGTGAAGTCACTGCGATCCAGGTTTGTCGTCACGGTGAGGGTTGCATTGCTGCCGTTCGGCGAGAAGCCCACGTCGAGACTGACCGGCTTGCTGACGCCCTTGATCGTCAAGATTCCATCGGCCATCACCTTGTCGCCATCCTTGCGAAACGCGCTGGTGACGAAGTGTGCATTCGGAAATTTCGCGGTATCGAAAAACTCCTCGCCGGGCAGCGCGTTGTCGCGGTCGCTGTCTCCGGTCACGACACTGCCGATATCGACGCTGACATCGAATTTCGACGCGGCAAGGTTGGCCGGGTCGTAGACGATCATCGCATCGAATTGCTTGAACTCGCCCTCAAACGTTGCACCTTGGAAGATCCCCGAAAAGCCGAGCGTACTGCCCGGCTGCACGCTGTAGTCGGCAGCCAAAACCGGAATGGTGGCTAGCAGCAACAAGCTGCAAAGAATTTGCTTCATGGCGTTGACCGGTTGGTTGAGGAAGGCTTCTCAGGGTGAACGTCGCCGCCAAGCCGACGGCTGAATGGCACCATACGACGCAGCGTGTTGTCGCGCTTGACGAAGTGGTGCATCAAGCCGCCAGCGACATGCGCGACGAGCACGGCGACGAGAATCCAGACCAGCGTTTCGTGTGTCTCGCCGAAGAAATCGGCGAGCGCTTTGTTCTTCTCGACCAACGCCGGCAGATTGAACAACTTGAACCATTGCAGCGGATTGCCATGAGCGGAATTGAACAGCCAGCCGGATAACGGAATCGCCAGCATCAACAGGTATAGCGCGCCATGCGCCGCATGTGCAGCAAGCTTCTGCCAGCGCGGCATCGGCAGGTCGCGCGGACGCGGGTCGAACCAGCGCCAACTCAGTCGCAACAGGAACAACGCGAGCACGGTGAGGCCGATCGATTTGTGGATGGCATAGATCGATATCTTGTCCATGCTGGGTTCGAGTTCATGCATGTAGAGACCGAGCGCGCCGTTGCCAATGATCAGCAGCGCCATCAGCCAATGAAACGTTCGCGCGACGCTGCCCCACTGCCGGTCGTTGCTTTTCGTAGCCATCGATATCTTTCCTACTGATCGCCAATCGTGTTGTCGGGGATGCCTTCCACTTCGATGCGCACTTCCACCTCTTCGCCAACCACGCCCTGGTAGCGCTTGATGCCGAAGTCACCACGATTCAGCCAGACGCGTGCACTGAAACCAATCTTGTCCTTGAACGTGTACGGATCGCGCGCGGCCTTGTTGAAAGTGATTGCGAGATCGAGCGGAACCGTCTTGCCATGCAGCGTGAGCTCGCCGTGGATCACACCGTTGTTGGCATCGACCTTCTCGACGTTGCGCGACGTAAAGCGTGCCTGTGGATAGCGTGCCACGTCGAGAAGTTGACCCGCTTTCACCGCATCGGTCCACTTGGCGTCGCCCATGTCCAGGCTGTCGAGATTGACGGCGGCATCGACCGTTGAGCGGCTCCAATCGCTTTCGTCAAAGCTGAAATGGCCGGGCCCCAGTCGCAGCCGACCGATCGCTTGTGAAAAACCCAGATGACCGACGAAAAAGACGATCTGGCTGTGGATGGGATCGAATCGATAGCGCTGCAATTCGTCGGCATGGCTCGCTGCGGAGCCGGTAATCAGCAGGATTGCGAGCGTCGAGAGCGATGCATGCTGGAGTCGAGTGGGGACAACGCTATCGAACATCGATCAATCCTCGTTGGCGGCGCGATTCGGATTGCGCAACGTATCCAGGGTCAAGCGCGCAATACGTTCGATGCGCTCGCGACCCGATGCCTGCAACAGGGACTGCACGCGCTGTTCGGCATCGGCCACATCGAACTGCTGGCGCTCGGCCAGGCTTGCCGCTAGCGCATTGCCAACGCTGTCGAAGACCAGTCCGTAGGCTATTGCGTGGAGCACACCACCGCCGAGCGTACCCAGTCCGGGAAATGCCTTTAGGGCATTGCCGGCAATCGCGAGGATGATCGCGGTGGTATTGCGTACGGTAAGCCCGAGCCGGCGCAGCAGCGCATCCACATCGATATCGCGCACTGGCACTTCGTGGATGCGCGCCAGTTCGCGAACCAGCGCGGTGCCGAGCGCGCCCTGGATCAGAATGTCGCTGCCGGGTGCAACCGCCGCCATCGCGCCGACGATGGCGCGTCGCGTGTAGCGGGTCACGCAGGCCTGCGCCTCGATGGCTGCGGTGGCGCGAGCAATCTCGGCACCACGCTGGTCGATGGAACTCAGCACGGCGGCTTCGCGTGCAGGCTCGAGTGCTGCTGCGCCCGCAGTCGTGACGCGCAAGAGTGCATCGAGCAGCGCATCCACCTGTGCAGGTCGCACCCGGCTGATGCGGATCTCGTTGCCCAATTCGTCTTCGCCGTGCTGGCACACGCTGCGCTCGGCGCTGGTCGCCACGACGGCGCTGGCGATATCTGCGTAGCGCACACGAAGGCGAGCGAGCAACTGTTCGAGTTCGTCGGCTGAGTACTGATCGGACTTGGTCAGCGCGATCACCAGCGGCTTGCCGAACCCGGCCAGCCAGCGCAATTCGGCATCCTGCGATGCGGTGAAATCCGATGCGCCGACATACACGACTGCATGCGCACGCAGCGCTTCCTCGCGAGCGATGCGTTCATGCCGCGTACCATCGACCTCGCGGCTGCCGGGAACATCGGCCAACAGCATCTCGATGCCGTCATCCAGTTCACAACGATAGTGCGCGACACGCTGCGTGGTGCCGCCACGCACATCGATGGCCAGGTCGGCATCCGGCGCCAGTGCCTTGATCAGGCTCGACTTGCCGGCGCTGATTTCTCCGAACATTGCAACGTGCAAATCGCCCGCACCACGGCGGCGATCAAGTTCGACCAATTCGTTGTCGAGTTCTGCGATATCGGCACGACGCTGGCGCAACGCGTCCAGCCGATCCTGTACTTCATCGCGACGCGGCGGTGCGGCTACCTTGGCGCGACGACGTGCCGGCGGACCCCACCAACGCCAGCCCAGCACGATCAATCCGGCCAACACCAATCCCGCCAGTGCGATCAGCGGAAGGCGCAACAAAAGCGGCGCGTTGTTGAGCCGCTCATAGAGTTCCAGCGCGCCATTCAACGTACTCACGAGCAAGCCGAGCAGCAGCGCGGCGCCGATCGCGATCGCGATTAACAGGAACAGGCGTAGCGGCAAGCGGGGTTTGGGCATATAAAGTTGGATCAACTGGGACGAATGTCGCAAACCCGACACCGGCCCAGTATCGCTGATGCCGAAAGCGTCGACATGTTGCGTAGCGACGCGGCCAGGCGAAGAAACACGTCCACAACCTGGGGAGGTTGTCATGTTGCGCAAGATTTTTCTGTTCGCATCGTTGCTGCTGGGGAACGCCGGGCACGCACTTGAACTGAGTTCGGTACCGCTACCATTCCGTCACTTTGGTGTCGCCGAGGGATTGCCCTCCAGCGACGTGGTTGCGATGGCGCTGGACCACGATGGCTACATCTGGTTTGGCACCGTCGACGGCCTGGCGCGCTTCGACGGCGTCGAAACCACGGTATTCCGGCACGACTCCGAACGGCCGGGCTCCCTAGCAGCCAACGACGTTTCCGCCCTGCTGGTCGACCGGCGAGGACGCATCTGGGCGGGTGGAGAAAAATCCGGCGTCAATCGGCTGGATCCCGGCAGCAACGATTTCGTTCATTACCGACACTCCGAATCCGACCCCGACTCGCTGGGCTCGGACGATATTTTTTCCTTGGCCGAGGGTACCGACGGAACGATTTGGGTCGGGCAGTACGACGGCGGTTTGAGCGCCATTCGCGAAAACGATCAGATCCAGTCATGGCGCCACGACGACAAGGATCCCCGCAGCCTGCGCTCGGACATCGTGGTCGCGTTGCGAACGACCGATGATGGTCGAGTCTGGATAGGGACGGACCAGGGGCTGGACGTGTTAGAGGCTGACGGAAACCTTCATCACGTCGATTTGAAGCTGCCAACCACCGTTGGCGGACCTTTGCATGTTTACGCGTTTTTCCCCGAGGCGGACGGAAGTGTTCTTGTCGGGACACGGCACGGCCTGGTCAGGGTCAGTCACGATCTGGAGCCTGGCGCGCCACTTTTGGTCGAAAGCACGAAAGCCGTTTTTCGTGATCGCGACAACAATCTCTGGATAGCTGCTCGCGGCGGATTATTGCTGCAAGACGGGGTCAGCTCCGTTCGTTCGCTGCCACGCGACGGCGTGGCCGGGTTTCTGCCGGGCGCGCGGGTAACCAATATCTTGCAGGATCGCGAGGGCGGTCTGTGGTTTTCCACAAACGATGGTGGTGTCGGCCGGCTGCTGCCGCACTGGCAGAATTTTTCGATCCTTCGGCACGTTCCGGGCGACGACGACAGCATTGGTCATGGTCGAATCAATGCCGTGGACATAGACGCTGCCGCGGCATGGGCCGTCAGCGGAGACGACGCACTGGATCGTATCGATGCACTCAGCGGCGCGGTAACGCGGTTCGGTAACAGAGTGGCCAAAGCCGGCAGTCGCATCATGTCCGTGCTGGTGGTTGGCGACAAGATATGGGTCGGACGATTTCGTGGCATCCAGATCATCGATCCTTTTAAGTCGGACGTGGCTGCAATCGATCTGCCTGGCGGTGATGACGGCACGCAAACCGTGCCCAACGGAGTCATCAAACCCTTGCGTCGAGCCGCAGACGGTTCCGTCTGGGCTGTGGCGCGCGGTGGTGGCGTGGCGCATATCGACCCTGCAACACATTTAGTCACGCGCTTTGACGTAGCCAATGGCCGGCTGGGAAGCAGTGATATTCGCGACCTCGCCTTCGGCGCCGATGGCAGCGTCTGGCTCAGCAATGAGAAGGGTCTCGAACGATTGCGACCGGGTGAAACCCGGTTCAGCGCTGTCACGGGATCAGAGCGTCGCGTGATCGGCGGCATCGCGTTCACATCGGAAGGCAAGCTGTGGTTGCATCACGAAGCCGGCCTTGAGCGCTTTGAGGTGACGGCAGCCGGTTTGGAATCGACGATGACGTTCGGCGTGCGCGATGGGATGCCCTCGTTGACCGGAGCAGCATTGGCGATGGATGGCGATGGCGCACTCTGGCTGACTGCGGCGAGTGGGCTGTGGCGGTTGCGGCCAGAGTCACGTGAACTGACCGCCTTTGGTGCAGGCGACGGCCTGACCAGTGCCGAGTTCATATCGGTGTCGCTGGTTCAGGCCAATACAGGTCGTTTCTGGGCCGCGACCAGCGACGGCGTGGTCACATTCCAGCCGCAATCCATCCGCACCGATCTGCCCGAATCACCCTTGCGCGTAATCTCCGCCAGCGTCCGACGCGATGGCAAGGCGACACTCCTCGACGCAACCCGGCCGATTGCACTACGGCACAACGATCGCGAGCTGACGGTGGACGTGCGCGCACTGTCGTACGCAAAACCGGAAAGTAATCGCTACCGTTTTCGGATGGAGGGATACGACAGCGACTGGATCCCCACCGGCGAGCGTGGCGAACGCATTGTCACGCGATTGGCGGCCGGTGACTATGCGTTGCAGGCAGCCGTGGATAACGGCAGCGGCGTGTGGTCGAGCCTGCCGGCGCCGGTGAGGATCGAGGTCGCGCGCGCGCCATGGCGTTCCACATGGGCCTACATTGCCTATGGTTTGCTCGCGCTGTTGTTCTTCGGCAGCGCACTGCGCCTCTCGCGAAACCGACTGCGACGCCGCCATGAGTTGCAACTGGCCTTGCAGCGCCAGCAATCAGCCGAACAGGTGGCCTTGGCGAAGTCGAATTTCCTCGCCACCATGAGCCACGAAATTCGCACGCCCCTCACTGGCGTTCTCGGCATGGCGGAATTGCTGACCCATGCACCATTGCCGCCGGCCCAGCGCGACCAGGTGCAAGCGATCCAGAAATCCGGTGACCTGTTGCTGCGACTGGTCAACGACATTGTCGACCTGGCGCGGATCGAAGCCGGCCGTTTCACGTTCGATCCCAAGCCGTTCGATCCTGCCGCCGTTTTGCACGAATGCGTCGAACTCACCCGGCCATTGGCGGACCAGCGTGGATTGGCGCTACAGCTTGAAATCACCGAGCCGGTTCCAGCCGCGGTACTAGGCGATGCGATGCGATTACGCCAGGTGTTGCTCAACCTGATCAACAACGCGCTCAAATTCACCGAACATGGCGAGGTTCGGGTGGGCCTGCGCTGCACGGACGCAGGGGCGTTGCTGTTCAGCGTCAAGGACAGCGGGCCGGGCATGGAGCCGGAACTCGTCGCACGGCTGTTTAAACGCTTCGAGCAAGCCGACGCGCACGCCGGCAGGCCGGGCGGCAGTGGCCTTGGCCTGGCCATCAGTCGCGAGTTGGTCGAATTGATGGGCGGTAGCATCGAGGTCAGCAGCACGCCAGGTGTCGGCAGCCGATTCACCGTTGAACTGCCGTTGCCCGACGCTCAGGTGCCGCTGACAAGTCCAGCGCCTGCGCTGGCGCCAAGCCAGGGCGCCTTGCATGTGCTGATTGTCGAGGACGACCCGATCGTTGCCGCGGTGATTTCCGGCTTGCTCGAAAGCCTTGGCCACGCAAGCAGCCATGCTGCGGACGGTCTGGCTGCGCTCGCGGCCGCGACAGACGACAGGTTTCCGCTGGCGCTGATTGACCTTGACCTTCCCGGCATTGCCGGACTTCAATTGGTTGGTCTGCTGCGCCAGCAGGAACCGGCGGATGCGCGTCGCGTACTGATCGCCGTAACCGCCAGCTACAGCGCGGACGAGCAGCAGGTACTGGCGGCCGGTATGGATGGATTCCTGCGCAAACCGGTGAGTGCCGAGTCGCTACGCGACGCGATCGATCGCGCCATGGCGACGGCGGCACATGCCTCGGAGGACCCTTCCGCGCAGCGCTGACGCGAGCGCGGCAACGCGCCGGACTGATAGCATTACCGGTTCAGGCCGGCCCGACCGGCGCTAGCCGAATCCCTGCATGAAAACCCTTTTGGTCACTGGTGGTGCCGGTTTCATCGGCGGCAATTTCGTTCTCGATACGCTAGCTGACGACGCCGCTTGGCGGATCGTCAATCTCGATGCGTTGACCTACGCCGGCAATCGCGACACGCTGTCCAGCCTCGACGGCGACCCGCGCCACGTGTTCATCCACGGCGACATCGGCGACCGCCCGCTGGTCGATTCGCTGCTGGCCGAACATCGACCCGATGCCATCGTCAATTTCGCGGCCGAATCGCATGTCGATCGGTCAATCGACGGTCCTGCCGCATTCGTGCACACCAATGTCGTTGGCACGCTGACCTTGCTGGAAGCGACCTTGGCGCACTGGAAGTCGCTCGACGAAGCAGCGCGTGATGCGTTCCGATTCCTGCACGTATCGACCGATGAGGTCTACGGCTCGCTCGGCGAGCAGGGCCGCTTCACCGAGGAATCGCCCTATCAGCCAAACTCACCGTATTCGGCGTCGAAGGCCGCATCGGACCATCTGGTCCGCGCCTTCCACCACACCTACGGCATGCCGACGCTGACGACCAATTGCTCGAACAATTACGGCCCGTACCAGTTTCCGGAAAAACTCATCCCGCTGATGATCCAGAAGGCGCTCGCTGGTGAACCTTTGCCGGTTTACGGCGACGGGCTCAACGTACGCGACTGGCTGTACGTGGTCGACCATTGCCGCGCGATCCGTGCCGTGCTCGATAGCGGTCGCGTCGGCGAGGTCTACAACGTCGGTGGCGATGCCGAGCGCCGCAACATCGACGTGGTCAAGGTGATCTGCGCCCTGCTCGACGAACGCCGGCCATTGGCTGACGGCGGCAAGCGCGAATCCCTGCTGACCTACGTGAAGGATCGCCCCGGCCACGATCGCCGCTACGCGATCGATGCCGACAAGTTGAAGAACGAACTGGGCTGGTCGCAAACCGAGTCGTTCGAGACCGGCATGGCCCGCACGATCGACTGGTACCTCGCCAACGAGCAATGGAGCGGTCGCGTGCTGGACGGCAGCTACCGCATGCAGCGGCTGGGTGGCGCGTAGCCCGCTCTCCAACGAATTCGGCGATCCAGCCTCGGATCCTATGGTCGCCGCCTGTCTTACCGTGACGGAGTTTGTATGTTGAAACCAAATAGTTTGCGCGCCTCGCTTGCGGTTTTTGTCTTGGCTGGCGGCATCGCCGTCGCTGCAAAGATCGAACCACCGACGATCGTGCTGGGCGAGCCGACCACGACGATTGTCGTTGCCGACTACAAGGAAGCTGGTCCGGCCAATCGCATTGTGTTCGCGAAGGTTGAAGTACTCCAAAGTCGCGCCGAGGTCCCCGAACTGATCGATGTCGGCAAGCCCGACTTGCGCAAACCACTGGTCGTGGGCGAGCGCTACATTCTTGCCTATTCGCCGTACGCGGAGAATCGTTTCGAGCAAATCGTGATGAACCCTCGCGGTGCCACCATTTTTTCATCGCCGGGTATCGAGCCGGGCCTCTGGGAAGACAGCCGCGAGGCGCGGGAACTGGTGATGTGGCGGATCGACGGCAGGGAGCCTGAACACGAAGGAAAGAAAGAATCGAAACAGGACGGCGACGCTGCCCAGGGAGCGATGCCGCGACTGTTGAAGATGTTGCGTTCCGACCAAGCCCAGCGCAGGGAGTTTGCCGCAGCCGAGATCACCTTGCGGCCGTCGTTGGTCTCCAGCCTGGACAGCTCGCAACAAAAAGAACTGCAGCGTTTCGTAGCCAGCGACGTTGGGCCGGATCGGGCCCGAGCGAGCGTGCTGCAAGCCGCTGCCGCGATGCCGGCGAAATCGGGAGGCGTGCAAGGTTGGGACGCGGTTTCTGTCGACCTGCTTGCGAATACTCCAGTCGACACTCTTGGGATTGATCGGCGCAGTGCATTGATCATGGCGGCCCTTACCTACCCATCGATTCGAGAGCAGCACCCAGACGGCAAGCTGCAGGCACGCTGGTTGCGCAGTAACGAAATCGCCTTGGTCGAAACGGCAGCAATGGCACTGCAGGATCTTTCGGTCGATGTGGCAAGAACCGCGTTCGATACTGCGCTTTCCGAAGACGCCCTGGCGGATGACAATCGATCGGTGATCGAGGGGTTCAAGCGGCGCCTGGAGCAGACCAAGCGCACCCCGTAGGTCGAGGGTCACGGCAGGCGCGGTTCCGACGTCGGCGTCGAAACTTTTCAATACCTTTGCCTGCGAGCTTCCCGGGCATTCGCGTGCCGCACCAACTGCCACGATTGCTGCGGCGCATTTGAAAGTCTCGATGAAAAGGCACAGGATAGTCAGCCTCCGCCGGCTGGAATGGTCCAGGCTGGCTCTTTCCGGGGAATCACTTATGTCTGTGTTCCGCTACAGCGCTGCCCTACTCGGGGCTGCGCTTGTCGTTGCCTGCTTCGGCAGCTCGAAAGCCGCCGCAATGGAAGTTATCCAACCCACTCACTTTGATGAATCGCGCCCGATGCGCGACATCCTCGCCGAGTTGCCCGCCACTCCCGACCAGGGTTCCAGTTCGGAACTCTATGTCGTTCCCAACATATTTCCGAAGCAAAGCGGTGCCTGGCAGAGCGAATTCATTCGTGAACTGGCCCAACGCGATATTCAGGACGCGCCGATCAACATTCCGGCACCGACCCCTACGCTGAGTGTGCTCGGCCTGGTCAACGGCGGCGGTGACAATGGTGCCGGTGGCTCGATTCCGCCGGATACCCAGGGCGACGTCAGTCCGCTCCACTACATCCAGTGGCTTAACACGCGTTGGGCCATTTTTGACCGTGTGACCGGCGCACGCCTCACTGCGTCGGCCCCAGGCAACTCATTTTTTGCTGGCTTTCCGGGCAGGTGCTCGACGACCAACTCGGGCGACCCGATCACCCTCTGGGACGACAAGGCGCGCCGTTGGGTGATGAGTCAATTCACGACCGGCAATGGCGCGAGCCAATGCATCGCCGTCTCTACCACCGAGGATCCGCTCGGCACCTACTACCGTTACGAGTACATCTGGGGAAACAACATTTTTGGCGACTACCCGCACATCGGCGTCTGGACGGACGCGTCCAAAAAGCAGAATGCGTACACCCTGGTGACCCACGATTTCACCATCTCCACGCCGCAAACTTTTCTTGGCGCAGCCTTCATCGCCTTTGATCGCGAAAAGATGCTGGCCGGCCAGCCGGCAGCCTCGGTCCGCTTCGGTGGTCAGGATGCATACGGTGCCTTGCCGCTGCATATGGAAGGCCAGTTCGACGCACCAGCCGGTGCCTGCCCGGCATTCGTGCATTTCGATGCACCTGCTGGCGACTACCTGTTCTGGGATATTTGCCTGGACTGGACAACGCCCGCCAACACGGTCTTCACGCCCGTGCAGCGCGTCGCGGCCAACACGCCGTTCATTCCGAACTTCAATGCAGTTCCGCAGCTTGGCACGACCACTCGACTCGATACATTCGGCAGCAACGTGATGTACCGCGCATTGGCACGCGCTTTCCCGCCGGGTGCGCCGCATGCGATGTCGATGGTGTTGAACCACGAGGTGCAGGGTAGTGTTGAGCAGGCCGCGATCCGCTGGGTCAACTTCGATCTGCGCAAGACGACCGACTCGTTTGCGACCATCTTTGGCGCGGGTTTCGATGCACCGCTTGCGCCCGTTTCGCTGGCCAAGTCGATTTCCGACGAAGGCGTTTACGCACCAACCAGCGACTGGCGCTGGATGGGTTCGGCCAATATCGACAGCAGCGGCAACATCGGTGTGGGCTACAGCGTTTCCAGCAGCACCCTGAATCCGAAGTTGCGCGTTACTGGACGCATCCCGACTGACCCGGCCGGCACGTTGCGCGACGAACAGGATTGCACGCCAGCGACCACCGGTTCGCAGACGGGCTTGTTCGGTGGCCGCAGTCGTTGGGGCGATTACTCAACGATGAGCGTGGACCCGACCGACGAGTGCACCTTCATGTTCACCAGTGAGTACCACGCGGTGACGTCGAACGGTAGCTGGTCCACGCGCATTTGCAGCTTCAAGTTCCCGGAATGCGGCATGCCCAGCTTCGACCTCGCCAGCGAGACGCCGACCCGCGTCGAAATGTGCGGCGCGACGCCAGGGCCTGACCCGATGTGGCGCATCCTGGCGGGTACCTACAACGGTTTCAATAACCCGGTCAAATTGTCAGTCGGCAATGCTCCGGTCGGTACGACGCCAACATTCAGCGTCAACCCGATTAATCCAACACCGGGACTCTCTACGCTGACGTTGACCGGAGGACGGTCGTTGCCAAGCGGCGAGTTTGCCTTCCTGGTTCAGGGTGTGAGTGTTCCCCTGGGGCG
>JBBSLA010000068.1:0-13910 GCA_038255665.1 Lysobacterales bacterium
ACCTGTTTCTCTATGCGTCCCCATCGTCTAGAGGCCTAGGACACTGCCCTTTCACGGCGGCGACAGGGGTTCGAATCCCCTTGGGGACGCCACGAGGGTCACCCAGCCCGTACGGGATGCGCGACACGGAACACGCCAGCACATCGGCATGAGTCCAGCCTTGATGGAGTTCTTAGGTCCAGTTTCAAGAAGTAGAAGCAGCGAGCACAAATTGGAGCGGTAGTTCAGTTGGTTAGAATGCTGGCCTGTCACGCCGGAGGTCGCGGGTTCGAGTCCCGTCCGCTCCGCCATTTGTAGAACAACGAACCCCGCCAAAAGCGGGGTTTTTTGTGGCTGCGGCCAAGGGTTCTACCCGTCAGCGCGCAGGCCAACGGGCGTGCAGGTCATCGATAACGAAGGCGTGGGCGTGCTGCCCGTTATTGAGGTGTTCGGCCAAGTGCGGGTGGTCCGCAGGCAATTCGTCGTGGGAATGCGGCACTTGTTCGGTGTCGACCCGCGGCCACAATTTCGAAGCCATCACCACACCAGCTGCGGCCAGCACTGCCATTGCCCAAAGCGCAGCGGGAATACCGGATTTGAAGCCAAGCCAGCCAACAATCGGATACGCCAGCAACCAGCATGCATGCGACAGTGAAAACTGCGCGGCGAACAGCGCCGGTCGATCGGCCTCGCTGGAGGAACGGCGCAAGAGCAGTCCGCTCGGCGTTACCAAGGCGGAATACGCGACACCCAGCACAAACCAGTCCACCAGTAATGCTGACCAACGCGCGGTGCCCGCCATCATTGGCCAGAAGACGGCCAGCGCTGCTAACGCCATTGCGAGCCCGGCGCCAGCGATCAGCATTACGCTGCGGTCGGAGTAGCGCTTGAGCAATCGCGGCAGCGCGAACGCCATCAGCATCGATCCAGCACCAAAGCAAGCCAACGCGATAGCAACCGCGCTGTTGGGGCGCGCAAGTCCGTCGCGCACGATCACCACCGTGTTGACGATCACCATTGCACTACCCGCCGCAGCGGCCAACGTGAGCGCCAAAAGCCCACGCAAGCGTGGCGTGGCGATATAGATGCGTAGGCCACTGGTCAGCTTGCGGCGGATGTTGACGGTTGGCTTGTCGGCCTTCGCATACGGCAGCACCACCGAGATGACCAACAATGCCGATCCCAGAAACCCCGCGGCAGTACCGAAAAACAGGCCCTGATAGGTAATCACCGCCAGCAAAGCGGCAGCCAAGGCAGGGCTGAGCAAATTCTCAAGGTCATACGCCAGCCGCGACAGCGATAGTGCCTTTGTGTAGTCCTTCTCTCCGGCAACACCTCAGGGATCGTGGCTTGGAAGGTTGGCGTAAATGCTGCCGAACAACTTTGCAGAACGAAGATCAACACGTAGATCTGCCAGATCTGGTTGACCCATGGCAGTAGCAGCACGACCGCCAACCGCGCGACGTCCAGCGTCACCAGCAACGCGCGGCGAGGCACGTGATTGGCATACGCGCCTGCCAATGGCGCGATCAGCACATAGGCCACCATCTTTATCGCAAGTGCGGTACCCAGCACCGCTCCAGCGTTCTTGCCCGCCAAGTCGTACGCGAGCAAACCGAGCGCGACCGTGGCGAGACCAGTGCCGATAAGGGCCACCATCTGCGCCAGGAACAGGTGCCGATAGGTTCGATTGGCAAGGACTTCAATCACGTGAACAAGTCTCAAAACCAAATTTGCAAACGCGACCGTTCACGTTGCGACGTCCGGAGCCGGGAGATCGTCAATTTTTATCCGCAGCAACTTGATCGAGTTCACGAATACGAGAATATCCGGCCCCAAATGCAGGAACGCGGCCTGGATAGGGCCGATCCAACCCAGCAACGCTGCGGTAATCCCCAGCACGTGCACGACGCCGACACCGACCAACAGGTTCTCCTGGATCGTGCGGTAGGCACGGCGGGCGATTGCTCGAGCGCCGACGATCTTGGCCAAGTCGTCCGTCATTAATGCGATGTCCGCGGCCTCAAGCGCTGCCTGCGTGCCGCCGCCGCCCATCGCGATACCCACGTCGGCCTGCGCAAGAGCCGGCGCGTCGTTCACGCCATCGCCGATCATCGCCACGCGAAAGCCCTGCTTCTGAAATTCGGCGATCGCCTTGACCTTGTCTTCGGGCATCAAATCGGCGCGTACCTCATCGACGCCCAAACCCTCGGCCACGACCTCTGCGGTGGCTTTGTTGTCGCCGGTCAGCATCACGATCCGTTTGACGCCGCCAGACTTTAGCTTTGCAAGTGCTTCACGCGCACCGGGGCGCAATGAATCTGCGATATAGATCACCGCCACGAAGCGGCCGTCGACGGCGACATGCACCGGCGTTTGCCCACTGGCTTCCACCGCCGAGGCGATCTCAACGCCTTGCTCATTCAACAGCGCCGGGTTACCGACCAGCACTGCGCGGCCTTCCACCAACGCTTTCACGCCACGGGCCTGGATCTGTTCGTAAGCGTCGGGCTCCGGCACGGCGATGTTGCTGAGTGCGGCATGCGCGACCACGGCCTTCGCTAGCGGATGCGCCGAGCGACGATCCGCAGCCGCAGCCAACCGCATTAGCTCGTTCTCGGTTAACGTCGAGTCTCGAATCTCCACTCGCACTACTTCAGGCTTGTTCGCCGTCAAAGTGCCGGTCTTGTCGAACACCATCACGTCCACCTTCGCCAACGATTCCAGATAGACGCCACCCTTGATCAGAATGCCACTACGGGCCGCGCGAGCGATCGCGGCGATCATGACAAGAGGGGTCGCCAGACCGAGTTCTGCCGGTGAAGTGAAGATCAGCAGCGTGACGATCATGCGGATATCACGTGTGTACCAATACACAGCGATCAGAAACACGAAAACGATGGGAATCAGCCACGCCGCGACCTTGTCCGCGAGTTTCTGCACTGGCGCCTGTCCGGATTCAGCCGTCTCGACCAATGCGATGATTCGCGAAAAGGTGGTGTCGCCACCAACCCTCTCGGTGCGGATATCCAGCGCGCCCGAATCCACCACGGTTCCGGCGAATACGGTGGCATCCTTGTCCTTGTCTACCGGCACGCTCTCGCCGGTGATCGGTGCCTCGTTTACGGATCCTGCACCGCCCACGACGATACCGTCGACCGGAATCTTCTCACCCGCGCGCACCAGCACCACGTCACCAAGACGCAGCTCGGCGATGGGCACTGAACGCTCAGCGCCATTTGCACGGACCAACGCCACCTGAGGAACGGAGCCGATCAGCGACTTGATCGACGCCCGGGCGCGGTCAGTGTTCAACCCGGCGATGAACTCCGCAAACAGGATGATGACCATCAACACCGCGCCAGCGACGGTTTCGCCACCGAGCACGGCGACCAGCGTGGCGATGGTGACGAATATCTCCGTGCCGATCTTGCGCTCGCGAAACAAGTCGAGCAGCCCAGTCTTGACCAGCGGATACAGGCCGATGGCAACGGCAACCCACAGAAGTTGAACCGGTACCAGCTGGCGCCAGTAGAGGAGTGCGATCAGCCCGGTCACGACGATCCGGCCGACCTCGATCCATCGTTCGCGCGTCATCAATGCGAGCAGACGGGCGGACCTGCTGGTGCGGGGTGCCGGGATTGCAACGAGGGTGGTCACAGGCTGATCTCCAATATGTAACGAGACGGATGGACGGCAGAAAGAATGCGCATCATTCGTGCTCGAGCCCCCAGACGAGATGTGCATCGACCAGCAGCGTGTAGTACGAACGCAAGGCCAACACTTGCGCATCCAGCGCTATGGCTATCGAAGGTTAGATCCGGAATCCGATCCGCCCGCGCAAGTGAAGCCAAGAATTCGGATTTCTCGGCCTGCACCTGAGCGATTTTCAGCGAATCGCTCGTGCTCAGAATGCGTGCCTTCCAGACCGCCTCAGCCTGGGTGAGTACTTGCGCATCCGCGAATCGGCTCAAGGGCGATAAAGCGAAGACTGGAAGCCGGAAACCGATACGGTCACAACGACGGGCGTCGCACCTCGGTTGAGCCAGTACCAGCCGTGCGTCCCATCGAACGGCGCGATGAAAGTGCCGGATGCCTCACGCTGCGCTGTCTCGACCGCATAGCTGGTCCACGCGTTCTTCACGCCCTCGCGCTCGCCATGCATGTCGACGGCAACGTCGGCGCTTGCTGTCCAGTGAAAGGTGAAACCTTCACCTTTCTTGAGCGCAGATTTTATTTCGACACCTTTTCCGGGAGGCAATTCGACGGTCATCGCATCCTGGCGAATCGCTCCCGTCGCAGGAGACGTCGCCTCAGTCGCGAACGATTGCTTTTCGGACGCGCCAAACGCGGCAGCCGCATTGCTGACCGCATCCGCGTTACGATCCTGACTAGTCTCGGGAACGAACGCATCGGTTGGTTTCGCCTCAGGATCGACCGATGTTGACGACAGCGCATCAAGGCCAAGCATCCGCCCGATGCCAGTAGGATCGATCCCATACTCAGCCGGCAAGACGATGGTGATCAGCAGGATACCCGCCACGAGAAACGCAAGAGCAGTAGCGCGAAGCAACCGACCCGTGGTCGGCAGATGCAGCAAGGAAATAGTGGACATGACAGCCTCCATCAAGAAACGAAATAGCCGGTGAGCTGGTAGCCGATCAGCACGAAACCGGCAGTCATCAACACGGTGTTTGCCGCAAAAGCCTGGCGTCCAAATGCTTCACTTCGACGCCAGAAACCCATCACGATCAGGATCGCGCTCAGGGCAAGCAACTGACCCAGTTCAACGCCGACGTTGAAGGCGAGCATGTTCGGCACCAAGCCGACTGGCGAGAGTTTGAAGTCCTGCAATTTTGTCGCCAAACCAAAGCCGTGGACGAAGCCGAAGATCAGCACGGCCGCCTTGGTGCTGGGTTGAACGCCGAACCATCGTTTGAATGCATCCATGTTGTCCAGGGCCTTGTAGACAACCGAAAACCCGATGATCGCGTCCACAAGGTAAGGGTTGACGTGGAAGCCACCCAGCACGCCCAACAGCAGGGTTGTGCTGTGTCCAAGTGCGAACAGCGAGACGTAGATGCCTACGTCGCGCATCCGAAACAGGAAGAACACGACGCCGAACAGGAACAGCAGATGGTCATAGCCGGTGACCATGTGCTTCGCGCCCAGATAGGCGAATGCCATCAGGTGTCGACCGGTGTTCTGCTCCAGAAACAGCTGATCGCTGCCGGTTACCCCGTGCGCCAGTGCGACCCCGGACATAACCAACATCAGGCAGGCAAGCGCTGCCTGCGCAACTCGCCGTAGGCCAATTCGCTGTAGCAGTTCCGAGCCAGTCATCGATTGCATTGTGAAGCCCAGCCTTCGCGATACGATCACTTGCTTGCCCCCGCATGACTCAACAGGGGATCGTCGGGGCCACGTGCACGCGCGTCGCTGCGATGCAACATGCGATACAACGCCGGCAGCACCAGCAAGGTCAGCAATGTCGACGAGATGATTCCGCCGATCACGACGGTGGCCAGGGGCCGCTGAACTTCCGCACCTGTACCGATGTTCAAGGCCATCGGCACGAAGCCCAAGCTAGCGACAAGTGCGGTCATCAACACCGGCCGAAGGCGGGTCAGCGCACCATTCACGATCGCTTCGTCCAAGGGATCACCGTCGTCACGCAACTTGCGGATGAAGCTGATCATTACCAAGCCGTTGAGCACCGCCACACCGGAGAGCGCGATGAATCCAACGCCAGCCGAGATCGAGAACGGAATGCCCCGCAACCACAACGCCAGCACGCCCCCGGTCAATGCCAGCGGCACGCCGCTGAACACGATGGCCGCATCTCGGCCCGAACCGAAGGCCATGAACAGCAGCCCGAAAATCATCA
This sequence comes from Lysobacterales bacterium, assembly GCA_038255665.1. Lineage (GTDB taxonomy): Bacteria > Pseudomonadota > Gammaproteobacteria > Xanthomonadales > Rhodanobacteraceae > Dokdonella. Next base: position 5,867 of record JBBSLA010000068.1, read on the forward strand.
CCAGCACCACCGGGACGACCACCAGCAGGCGGTTGCTCGCCGAGATCAGCTGTTCGAACGTGCCGCCATAATCGACCCAGTAGCCAGCCGGTAGCTCAACATCGTTGGCGATCTGTTCCCGCAGTTCTTCGACGAACGATCCAAGGTCGCGATCACGCACATTGGCGGTCACGACCACGCGCCGCTTGCCATTTTCGCGACTGATCTGGTTCGGTCCAAGCGCCACGTTGATCGCCGCCACTTCACCCAGGGGCACATGCGTCGGTGAGGCCATGGCGGAGGCACCTTCCCGTGGGACATCGTCTACCGAAACGGGCAGCGCAATCGGCAAGGACGCGAGCGCCTGTGAATCCTGCCGCATGGATTCGGGCAAGCGCACGACAATGTCGAAACGCCGATCGCCCTCAAATACCTGCCCTGCAATCGCCCCGCCCATCGCGATTCCGACTGCGTCCTGCACATCTGCGACCGACAAGCCATATCGAGCCAGAGCCGGCCGATCAGGTTGGACAGTCATCAGCGGCAAGCCCGTGACTTGCTCCAACTGCACGTCGGCCGCGCCAGCCACGCCGTTGGCGACGGTTTCGATCTGTGCGCCCAACGCGGCCAGGGTGTCGAGGTCATCGCCGTAGACTTTGATCGCCACCTCCGCACGCACGCCGGCGATGAGCTCATTCATGCGCATCTGCACCGGCTGGGTGAACTCGTACTTGTTGCCAGGAATGGTGTTGACGGCGGCATCCAGCTCGCTGATGAAATCCGCCTTCGACTTGCGCGGGTTCGGCCAATCAGCACGATCCTTGAGCATGATGAAGGTGTCGGCCACTGACGGCGGCATCGGGTCAGTGGCGACCTCTGCAGTACCGATCTTGCCGACGACCATTTCCACTTCAGGAAACTGCTTGATGCGTGCTTCGAGTTGCTCCTGCATATGGATCGCCTGGGTCAGGCTGGTCCCCGGGATGCGCAATGCATGCAACGCGATATCGCCTTCATCGAGGTTCGGAATGAACTCGGTGCCCAAGCGCGTTGCCAGAAGTCCTGCGGCGACCGTGAGTACCGCTGCGAAGGCAACTACCACGACGCGGAAGGACAGCGCCTGTTGCAGCAGCGTGGCGTAAACGCCCTTGACGCTGCGCATCACCTTGTTCTCTTTTTCGGCCACCTTGCCGGTCACGAATTGCGCCACTGCAGCTGGCACGAAAGTGAGCGATAGCGCCATGGCAGCGGTCAAGGCAATGACGACGGTGAACGCCATCGGGTGGAACATTTTTCCGGAAACACCCGTCAGCGCGAAGATCGGCAGATAGACCGCGGCGATGATGAACAGGCCAAACAGACTGGGCTTGATCACCTCCGCACTTGCCGTCGCAGCCAGTTCGAAGCGCTCTTCGCGGGTCAGCAGCCGCCCCAGTTGATGTTGCGCGTCGCCAAACCGTCGCAGGCAGTTTTCGACAATGATCACCGCGCCGTCCACGATCAGGCCGAAGTCGAGTGCGCCCAGACTCATCAAGTTGGCGGAGACGCGATTTTCGACCATGCCGGTGATGGTCAACAGCATCGTCAACGGAATCACGGCGGCGGTAATCAGCGCCGCGCGCAGGTTGCCGAGCAACCCGAACAACACCACGATCACCAGCAAGGCGCCTTCCAGCAGGTTCTTGCGTACGGTCGCGATGGCGCGGCCAACCAGCTCGGTGCGGTCGTAGACCGCCGTCGCGCTGACGCCGTCGGGCAGTGACGCGTCGATTTCCAGCAGCTTGTCGGCGGACCGTTGCGCGACCGCGCCACTGTTCTCGCCGATCAGCATGAATACGGTGCCGAGCACCACTTCCTTGCCGTCCTTGGTCGCCGCGCCACTGCGCAGTTCCGTGCCCTCGCCGACTTCGGCGACATCGCTCACGCGCAGCGGTAGCCCGTCGCGCGTCGCGACCACGATCTGCTCGATCTCTTTGGCATCCGCCACTTGGCCCGGTACGCGGATCAGGTATTGCTCGCCCGAACGCTCGATATAGCCGGCACCGACGTTGGCGTTGTTGCGCGCGACAGCGTCCACCAAGTCCCGCATGCCGAGGCCATAAGCGACGAGCTTGGCGGGATCGGGGGTGATGTGGAACTGGCGTGCATGACCGCCAATCGTGTTGACTTCGGTGACGCCGTCGATATGCCGCAACTGTGGCCGCACCACCCAGTCCTGCAGGGTGCGCAGCCCCGACGCTGTCCATGGCTGACCTTCGCTATCGGTCGCGCCGGGCTCGGCCTCGACCGTGTACATAAATATCTCGCCCAAGCCCGTTGCCACTGGACCGAGGCTCGGCTCGATCCCGGCAGGCAACTGTGACGCAGCCTGCTGCAAGCGCTCGGCGATCTGTTGCCGGGCAAAATAGATGTCGGTGCCATCCTCGAACACCGCCGTGACTTGCGACAGGCCGTAGCGCGAGATCGAGCGGGTGTATTCAAGATTGGCCAAGCCCGCCAATGCAGTCTCGACCGGGAACGTGATGCGCTGTTCGGATTCCAGTGGCGAATAGCCTGCAGCTTCGGTGTTGACCTGGACCTGCACGTTGGTGATGTCCGGCACGGCATCGATCGATAACCGGCTGTAGTTCCAGATACCTAGTGCTGAAGAGCCCAGCACGAGCAGCAGGACCAGCCAGCGGTGCGCGATTGCCGCGCGAATAGTGCGTTCAAGCATGGCAAGTCCTCAGTGGTCGTGGCTGGCTGCGGATTTTTCAACGTCGGCCTTGATCAGGAAGCTCTGCTCGGCGACGTAACGCGTCCCGGGCTTCAGCCCGCCAAGGACTTCGGCGTGTTCGCCATCGCGAGCACCCAGTTCAAGCATTCGCACCTCATACGTCTCGCCTACCTGGGCGAAGACGACGGTGAAGTCTCGGAACCGCTGCAGACCGGATTCCTTCACTGCCAGTGCTACCTCACGCTCGGCGACGGCGACCGTCGCAGACACCGTCATCCCGGGACGCCAGCGACCATCGGGATTGGGGATACTCGCGCGGGCAACAACGCTTTGGCCGCGCGTGGCCAGCGGCAACAGGGTTTGGATGACGGTGTCATCTTCGGCGTCGCCGGTTGCGGCATTGACATGCACCGGCTGGCCCGCGGCCAGGCGCGAAGCATCCTTACCGATGGCATGCAGCTCGACCCATACGTCCGACAGGTCAGCCATTTCGATCAGGCTGATATCGCCGGCGACATCGCCAACATTCGTGTTGCGCGCGAGCACGACGCCATCGAACGGCGCGGTGACCGGATAACTGCGCATGCTTTCGTTGCCTTCGACCACGACCAGCGTCTGACCACGGCGAACACGCTGGCCTTGCTGCACGTTTACAGCACGCACGATGCCGGGAAAACGCGCCTTGATCTGCGCGTGGCGGTTGGCGTCGAGCACAATCGTACCCATCAACCGAACGGTGTCGCGTATCAGCGTCGGCCCGGCCACTTCGATCTTGATGCCGGCATCGGCTGCGACCGCAGCGGCAATCGTGGTACGGCCCTCATGCGACTCAAAGGCCCACTTATGTTGCGTTCCTGCATGAGTCGCATTGACCGTTACGTCAAAGGAGTGAGGCTCCGTTACCGTGCCGCTGCCGGTGAGGTAGTCGCCTTCCGGCTTGAAGGTAAACCGATTGACCTCGCCATCCAGACGCAAAAGCTCAACCACGGCCTCCACTTCTTCGGGCTTGAGAGGCTTGTCGTCCTGATAGACGTAGAGGCGATATTGCGGTGGGACATTCGTCTCGAAAATGGTGACCTCCAGCGCGAAGTTCCCATCGCGCAGCATTCGACCGCGATGCGGACCACGTTCAAAGTCGCTGGCAGCCGGAGAGCCATGTCCTTCAACCGACGGCGCAGGTTCGGAGCCGCCGCAGGCGGACAGCAGAAAAACCAGAAGAACAGCGAGAAACAAGCGGGCAGTCATGGTGTGAACTCCGTGGCGACGGCGGAAAGGCGTTCTACCTCGACCAGTAGCGTGTGGTAGCGGGCAGCGGCGTCGACACTGCGCTTGCGAAGGTCGAAGAGCGTGCGTTGGGCTTGCGATAGAGCGACGAACGAGAAGCGGCCTGCTTCGAACCCTCGACGAGTAAATGCGAGCGCCTGTTCGGCCTTGTCGAGCATGTTCGATTGCAGTGCCTCGTATTCCGTGGCGGCGTGTTTGAGCTCCTGATACTTCTCGAACAGCGCCTGATGACTTTCGAAACGCTGCGCTTCGCTTCGCGCCTGGACCGCAGCGAGCTGGGCGTCGGCTTCGGCGATGGCAAATCCCGCGCGAGTTCTTGAACCTAGTGGCAACGACACCGACATCACCAAAGCCTGGTCGTCGAGTGCCTCGAATCGCCTTACCCCGACACTGGCGGTGATGTCCGGCCTGGCGCTGGACACCGCTACACGACGTCTAGCCTCGATGGCACCAGCTTCAAGCAATGCGCTGCGCTGCGTTGCCGTCAGCGGAAGGCGCGCTGCCAACACTTCGAACGGTTCGACGGGTGGCAACGTTTGCAGATCACCGACGACGGATTCGAAATCGGGCTCGAATGCGCCCCAACTCGCAGCGAGCGTCGTTCTGGCACTGGCCAGTTCGTGCTCGGCATGTTCGCGGTCCAGTTCCGCGACGGCCACCGCGATCTCGGCGGCACGAAGTTCGGACTCCGGATTGCGCGCCGCTGCGACCCACTTGGCAACCTCGCGGCGCATTCGCTCGGACAACTCCACCTGTTCCCGCGCGAACTCCAGCCGTTGTTGGTCGGCGGCTACCTCGATGTAGCGCGTGGTTGTGCGGCTGCTGATTTCCAGAAGAACGGCGTCGGATGCATTGCGCTGACGTGCGACTTCCGCCGCGCCCAGCGCCTGACGCGCTGCCCGCTTATCGCCCAGCTCAATCACCCGGCCGAGACGAAGCGTCGTCTCGACCGACTTGATGCCGCTGAGTGCGCCGGTGCCGGCGAAATTCTCGACTTCGCCACCTACCGAAAACGGCGTGGCTAGCCCGTCGCGATCTGCGAGTGCCTGCGCTGCCCGCAGATCAGCCGCCTCTGCTGCCATCGACGGATTGGAGGCCAGCGCGCGGGCAACCGCCTCCTCCAGACGTAATGCTTCTGCGGCGTGCCCGGATGGGACAACGCCGCAGCTCCCGACGGCAAACGCCAGGAACCTGAGCCAATGCAAATTCACGGAAAACCTCCGATTGATCGTCAAACAACGCGAAACAAGCTGCCCGTTGGCAGCCGAAGCGTCAGACGATCGGAGGTCGGTACGGAGGTATAAGCGGTGTAAGCGGTGCGGTGGCTACGGGAATGGGGACGCTGACTGCAACGAGACCGCCCGTGTTGTGAAATATCGCTGGAATGGGCGGCAACGCTGAAACCGTATTGCACGCATCATGGGAATGAAGTAACTCAACGCCATCCGGTTCCGCAGGCGTTGTATGTCGGTGCTCGTCGCCCGATTTATCAGTTGCCGTGACAACTACATGCTCATGGGCGTCGGAGCCGTCGGCATGCGCATGCAACTCTCCGCTGGGGATGCCCGCCGACACCAGTGCCGCAACCATAAGCAACCCGCCCAAGCGACCGACGGGTCGCTGGATCAAAGCAAGCAGGCTGTGGCGGATTTGGCGAAGCATCCAAACAGAATGCCTGACGAAGGTTGAACCGCGCAAGGCGCCCGAGATCGGCGATCATTGACTTTGGGACTGCGCCAGCAGCTGTGCCGGGCTTGAACACGCGATGCGCCGTGTCCCATGCTAACTCCTACTTCTGTCATTCCCAGCCGTTCCCCGGCCATTCAAGGCTGGCCATTTGGCGGCGACGCGCGCCTCATGGCGCTGATCTGAGTAACCTGCCTTCGTGACCGCCCACTAACCATGACGAACAAAGACGCCCAGGAACACACGCCCCTGATGCGCCAGTTCTTCGCTGCCAAAGCGGAGTTTCCGGATGTGTTGATGTTCTTTCGGATGGGCGACTTCTACGAGATGTTCTACGACGATGCGCGCAAGGCATCGCGCTTGTTGGATATCACCCTGACCCAACGTGGTGCGTCGGCGGGTGCGCCGATTCCGATGGCGGGAATCCCGCATCACGCGGCTGAAGGCTATCTGGCGAAGTTGGTGAAGTTGGGCGAGTCGGTTGCGATCTGCGAGCAGGTGAGCGATCCGGCGCAATCGAAGGGGCTGGTGGAACGGCGCGTGGTGCGGGTCGTGACGCCGGGCACGGTGACTGACGAAGCACTGCTTGAACAGCGTCGCGACAACTTGCTGTTGGCGATCGCTGCCGGGAAAGCCGGCTACGGACTAGCCTGGATCGATCTTTCTGCCGGTCGGTTTGTACTGACTGAGGTAGCGGATGCCGAAACTCTGGCTGCAGAACTAGCTCGCCTTCAACCGGTCGAGACCTTGGTCGCCGAAGATGTCGCGTGGCCTAACTTCGTCAGTGGCCTGAATGGCCTTCGCAAGCGCGCGCCGTGGCACCTCGATGCGGCAACAGGTCAGCGTGAGTTGTGCCGGTTTTTCAAGGTGCGCGATCTTTCCGGGTTCGGATGCGACGGGCTGACGCTCGCGATTGGTGCTGCTGGTTGTTTGCTTGGCTACGTCGAGGAAACACAGAAATCGGCGTTGCCACATTTGACCGGATTGAGTCGCGAAAGCGCGAGCGACACCGTCGCGCTGGACGCGGCGACGCGGCGCAACCTGGAACTGGACACGCATCCATCCGGTCGCCACGAAGCAACCTTGCTCGGCGTGCTCGATGTCACCACCACGCCGATGGGCGCACGCGCGTTGCGGCGCTCGTTGAATCGACCGATCCGCGATCAAGCGGTGTTGCGCGGTCGCCACGACGCGATCGAAGCCTTGATCGAAGCCGATCGCGAGACCGCGTTGCGCGATCCATTGCGTGGCATCGGTGATCTGGAACGCATCCTCGGTCGCGTCGCCCTGCGCTCGGCGCGACCACGTGACTTGACCACGTTACGCGATGGATTGGCGCGGACACCGGAGCTGCGTGCCTGCCTGTCTGGATCGGAAAGCCGCTTGCTCTCGAGTTTGGTCGAACGCGTCGGCGAACATGCCGAGACGGCGACCTGGCTGACGAGCGCGCTGGTCGATCAGCCGCCAATGCTGATTCGCGATGGAGACGTGATTCGCGAAGGTTTCGACGCCGAGCTGGACGAGCTGCGTGCATTGTCGACCAACGCGGACCAATACCTTGTTGATCTGGAAGATCGCGAAAAAGCGGCGACGGGAATTGCGACGCTCAAGGTCGGCTACAACCGCGTCCACGGCTACTACATCGAGATCAGCAAGGCGCAGTCCGACAGGGCGCCGACGCATTACACGCGGCGCCAGACCATCAAGGGTGCCGAGCGCTACATCACCGAGGAACTCAAGGGCTTTGAGGACAAGGTTTTGTCTGCGCGCGAACGCTCGTTGATGCGCGAGAAAGCACTTTACGAAGAAATACTCGAAACGCTCGCTGCGCAATTGATTCCGCTACGTGATGCCGCGAATGCAATCGCCGAACTGGATGTGCTGGCGGCGCTGGCTAATCGCGCATCGGCGTTGGACTGGTGTCGGCCAGAGTTGAGCCAGGACGTTGGCATCGAGATCGAGCGCGGCCGCCACCCGGTGGTCGAACAAGTTCGCGACGAGCCGTTCGAGCCGAACGATCTGCACCTGTCGGACAGCCGGCGCATGCTGATCGTGACCGGCCCGAACATGGGCGGCAAGTCGACCTATATGCGCCAGAGCGCGTTGATTGTGCTGCTTGCGCACATCGGCAGTTTCGTGCCGGCCAGCGCTGCGCGCATCGGCCCGATTGATCGTATCTTCACTCGGATCGGTGCCGGCGATGATCTGTCGCGCGGGCAATCGACCTTCATGGTCGAGATGAGCGAGACGGCCAATATCCTGCACAACGCGACCCCGCGAAGCTTGGTGCTGATGGACGAGGTTGGCCGCGGTACCAGCACTTACGATGGTCTTGCGCTGGCGCAAGCGTGTGCGGTGCATCTCGCCAGCGTCAACCGC
>JBBSLA010000069.1:0-13865 GCA_038255665.1 Lysobacterales bacterium
GGCACCAATAAAATCAAAGCGTGCCATACCACCATCATTTTCAGCTCCGATGGATGGTAAAACAGGGACAAATGGAAAATAGGCGTGAACCGTGCACAGTCCGACGTATGCGGCGGCCACGTCGAGGCGCGCGGCTACATCGGACAGGCAAGGCGGTGCTGGGAGGCGCTGGTGCGCTAGGCTGGATCAGCGGTTCCGCTTTTTCTCGCGTGCCTTCGCGTCGTCGTTCCTGTTCAGCCGGCGGTATTCGATTCCGGTCAGGATAATTCCAATCATCATCAGCCCGAACACGGCGATGGCGAAGTAGCCAATAATCGAGGTCGTCATGACTTCGAAGCCATCAGGGACATGAGCTTGAAGTAGATGCCGAAGCAAAGGATCGACGGCACCCATAGCGCCGTGAACGCTCCCTCCTCGCGCTGTCCGCTGAACCACAGGAAGGCCGACAGCAGGAACGAGATCGCCACGGCCAGCAGAATGAAGAAATCGGATTGCTTGATCATCGTCGTCGTCTCAGGATTAGGGCTCCAACGAGCCGATAGCCGCCAGCAGACATCCGGCGACCGCGAAACTGCCCAAACTGCGCAGACTGAACTGGAGGAAGTCCGGGAGCAAATCGTTGGTAAGCATTCCGGACATCTCGCCGAACAGCAACAGCAAGCTCGGCACCAGCAGGATGATTCCGACCACCAGCAACCAGCGGCGATAGCGCGCGATACCATTCATGCGAATTCGAGGCCTCCGCTGGGGGCGTGGCCGATATCGAACTCAAGTTCGAACAACTGCGTCTCAGCACATGTCATGCACACAATACTAACCCAACTTTTACCTGCAACACTCCGGAGGAAATTCCCCAATGCCGGGAAGATTGAACTGGCATACACAGGTCTCCGGTTGGGGCAACAACGTAGCTCTGCTGATCCGATCAACTTTGCAGGAAGATTGTAGTTTCGATGCCTGGCCGCGCATTTGCCTGCCGTTGGACACTGGTCTGACAACGTCACGAGAGAACCGGCAAATGCGCCAACCTTCGTTGGCGCATAACGCGCCAATTTTCAAACATATCAACCGGGACCAACATCGCCCGGATGCGACCTTGGATCTTTCGACGGCAAAGTCATGCGGGGCGAAGTCCCGCCGCGGGCAACAGCGCACTATGGTCGCCATCCCCCATAAAACGTATTTCGTTCAGCGCGGCGTCGGTAGGGTTGAATGAGCGCAACCTCCTTCTGTATGCGCAATCCGATGAACAGGGGGTGGCACATGGCAATGCAGGAAGGCACGAATAGTGCGGCCCAAGCGAAGGACGCGCCGCAACAGGTCGATTTCGACTTGGGCGTAGCAATCGAGCGTGTCGATTCCTGGGTGGATGGCACCATTCGGCTTTTGCCAAACATTGCGGTCGCGCTGTTCATACTTGCGATCTCGATCGGCATCGGGATCGCGGTGCGACTGCTGGTCGAAAATCGCGCCCGCAAGCGCAAGCGCGAGAATCTTGGCGACGTTCTCGGCGGCTTCGTCAAGTGGGTAATCATCCTGCTCGGATTCCTGCTGGCCGCGACCATCGTCATTCCGTCGTTGAAACCGGGAGACATGATCGCCGGGCTTGGCGTCAGTTCGGTTGCGATCGGTTTCGCCTTCAAGGACATTTTGCAGAACTGGCTGGCCGGCCTGCTGATCCTGTTGCGACAGCCGTTCAATATCGACGACCAGATCGAAGTGAACGGCTTCGAAGGCACAGTCATGCGCATCGAGACACGGGCCACGATCATCAGGACCTACGACGGCCAGCGCGTCGTGTTGCCGAACAGCGATATCTACACCAACGCGTGGTGGTGAAGACCGCGCACGAAAAGCGGCGTAGCCAGTACGACGTCGGCATTGGCTATGGCGATGGTATCGAGAACGCCTGCGAGGTGATGCTCGCCGCGATCAACTCGGTCGCCGATGTCGAGACCGAACCTGCGCCCGAAGCACTACCGTGGGACCTGGCCGCAAGCTGGGTGACGATCCGCCTGCGCTGGTGGACCGACAGCCGACGCGCAGACGTGGTGAAAGTGCATTCGCAGGTGATCCTCGCGACCAAGCTCGCACTCGACAAGGCCGGCATTGACATGCCGTTTGACACCCAGGTGCAGTTGTTCCACGACCAGAGCGAAGCCGACGATGGTGCACGCGGCGTGCAGCGCGAAGGCTGGCCCAAGCGTGACGGAAAGCAGACCGAGCCACGCTGGAAGGCGCAGGCTCGTGAAGGGGAGCTGGGCCGAGATCGACCGGATGAAGGCAAAGCCGAACGCGAATGACTGGCCTGATTGATTAGCCCGTGTCGCGCGATGCGGCCATGTCGTCGTCGCGCTCGTCGTCACCGAACAGGACACGATGCGTTTCGCTGAGCATGTGCATGTCGCTTTCGATCTCGAATCGTTTTGTCGCCCGTTGCAAGGCGACATGGGCCTGCGTGATTGCGGCTTTTGCGATGATCGGGTTGCTGTTCTTCGCGATGATCGCGAGCAGCTTCTGCATGCGCACACCCACCTCCAGCATGCCTGCACCATCGCGGCTGATCGGATCGAAGCCGTCACTGATGAGCGCAGCCTGATCGAGTTCGATGACGCTGATGCGATTGAACTTCAGCGGCTTTTCGTCTGCAGGCTTTTTCGGCTTACCAATCAACAGGCGGGTCATGATCGTCATCACCTGGATCGCAGTTCCGGGATCGTTTACCGCAGACGACAGCGCACGCTGCGCGGTTTCGCTCAGCACGATCAGGCCAAAGCGCGGGTCCTGGTCGTAGCTGCGTTCGCCGCCGATCAGAAACGCTTCGGCAATCTTCTCGAGCAACTCCGGATCGGCCGACTCGGACGACGCAAGGCAAGCGCCGGGGCTGATCAGGCTGCCCGGCCGCACTCGCACATGGAAATGCGTTCCCGCATGCTCGGCGAGTTCCTGCAGCGAGACCATGTCGATGTGGGTGAGGTAGCCCACTTCGCTGGCGCGTACCTCGTTGCCGGGCGGCAATGGATCGGGACTGGCGTGCGCGCGCATCGTCGGCGAATGGCGAAAGGCATCGAGCGCTACCTGGGTCGCGTCCTCGATCTTTTCCAGCGTGTTTTCGAGCCGGCCCAGCCGGGTCAGCGTCTTCACCCACAGGATCAAGGTGATGATCAGGTAAGCCAGCACCAGCACCGTGCTCAGGAACAGGATGAAGCGGCCGTTCTGCCCGTAATAGCTGAGGCCCAGCGCTGTCTTGGCGATGATCGAATAGATGAACGCAGCGATGAAACTGGCGATGGCAAGGCGCGTGCTGTCATCGCCCATCACCAGTTCCAGCGCACGCGGCGTGGTGCCACTCGCCGCCGCAGCGAACGCCGACACCATGACTGCCAGCGAGAACGTGGTCACGCTCAACATGCTGGTGGCGAGCACGCCGAGCAGCGATTCCAGCGTCTCGGCCTTGATGTTCGGCAGCAACTCCGGCGGCAGCCAGACATTGCCGGCGGCGGCGCTGAACGCCATTGCTACGGCGATCACGCTGGCCGCGGCGGGCGTGGTCCAGACCAGGTTGCGGCGGTCGCGCAGCCACAGCAGGATTCGATAGGGGCGCATGGTGTGGATTCTTTTCGTGGATATTCGTCGCTAGTATCGCGGAATGAGCGAGGACTTCATCGAGCTGTACCCCAACGCGATCGATCCAGGTGCCTGCGCGGCGCTGATCGAGCGCTTCAATCGCAGCAATCGCAAGCTGCGCGGCGCGACCGGCGGCGGCATCGACCTGGCCTTGAAGGACAGTTGGGACATCACCATCGACGACCACGAGGAGTGGCAGGACGCGGCCAACCTGCTTAACACCGCGATGCTGACCTGCTTCAAGGCCTACCTGCGCAAGCACCCGTACACCGCGATCGCGCCGATGTCACTGCGCATGCCCGATCCCGCTACCGGCGAGCAGAACCTGCTTGGCCCGACCGACATTCACTCGATGCCCGACTCCCTGTTGCAGGCGCTGGCGCTGAAGCTGTTCCGGCCGGGAACCATCAACATCCAGAAGTACATCGCCGACCAGGGCGGCTACCCGTACTGGCATTGCGAGCTGTACCCGAAAGCGAACGACCCGCAATCGGAAACCCTGCACCGCACCCTGCTCTGGTCGGTCTACCTCAACGACGGATTTGCCGAAGGCGAAACCGAATTCCTGCACCAGCAACGCAAGATCGCTCCACAAACAGGCGCCATGCTGATCGCCCCCGCCGCCTTTACCCACACCCACCGCGGCAACCGCCCCAAAGGCGGCGACAAATACATCGCCACCTCATGGATACTGTTCCAGCGCGCGGAGCGGATTTTTGCGATGCCGCCGTCAAAAGCACCCGCGCGTTAAAGGCGCGTGCTCATCCCGTCACCTTGGAGTAGCAAAATGAAAGCGCTTGCATTGTTCCTGATGACTCTCCTGTTGCCACTCACCGCACCACTATCGGCAACCGAAATGACCGGCCCGGAAGCAGGTGACGCTGCGCCGGCATTCCGCTTGCAGGACCAGAATTCGAAGTGGCACCAGCTGTCCGATTTCAAGGACGACTACCTCGTGCTGTACTTCTATCCCAAGGATTTCACTGGCGGCTGCACCAAGCAGGTCTGCGCATTTCGCGATGACATCGCCGCCTTGAAGAAGGCGGGTGCAAGAGTGGTTGGCGTCAGCCTCGACGACGTGAAGTCGCACACCGAATTCGCCGAGAAGTACCACGTGCCATTCCCGCTGCTGTCGGATGCAAAACACGACACCGCGCGCGACTACGGCGTGCTGACCAGCAAGGAAGGCTTCGGCGACTACGCCCGTCGCGAGACGTTCCTGATTTCGCCTGACGGCGTGGTGGTCAAGCGCTACCGCGATGTCGATCCCGAGAAGAACGTGAAGCAGGTGCTTCACGACCTCGCTGCGAAGATGGGCGCTTCGTAACGCCCGATAGTGGGGTGTTTGGCTGTCACCAGGCTGGTCAAGCGTTTCGCCGGGCTGCCGCCCGCCGAGCCACCTTTCTGCTCGCACAGAAACGTGGCCCAAAGATGCGCCCGTGGCGGGTCGGTCGTGCGGAGAAGCCGCACGACTACGCGAACTGGCTACGGGGTTCGCTGAAGGCGCATCCCTGCACCTGCAGCGAACTGGCCGAATCCATTCGGCCACCTTGCAGGCTTTCCTCCGCCAGCTCGCCTCCCCGAAACGGGAGGTAGGTCACGCAGCGTCGCTGCGTAAAGCCGCCGTTCTGCGGCGGTTGCTGTTTCTTTTGATTCACCCGCCCGTTCCTGTCGGCATGCGCTGGACGGAAAAGCCGCATCGCGGGCCACGCGATGGATCGCGTGGCTTCGGCTGCGGCACAGGATGTGCCTTCAGCCGAACCCGGCCAGTGCTTGCGTACCCACGTGGCGCAGCCGCGTGGGCGACAGGCCATCGGGTCGCATCTTTGGGCTACGTTTCTGTGCGAGCAGAAAGGTAGCTCGCGCGCAGGCAGGCGCGAGAAACGCTTGACCAGATTGGCGACAGCGAACAATAAAGAAATGGCGGGCGACAGCCCGACAACATAAAAAGCCGCGTCAGCGCGACGCTGACGCGCGAACAAGTTCGAGCGCGAGATTCGCTGCGGCAATCAAGCTGCCAGCGTCGGCAACACCTTTGCCAGCAAGGTCGAGCGCGGTCCCGTGATCGACCGACGTGCGAATCCACGGCAGCCCAAGGGTGACGTTTACCGCATGGCCGAAGCCGGCGTGCTTGAGCACCGGCAAACCCTGGTCGTGATACATCGCGAGCACGGCGTCAAAGTGCTGCAAGTGGCGCGGCACGAACGCAGTGTCGGCCGGCAGGGGGCCGATCAGGTTGATGCCTTCGCTGCGCAAGGTTTCCAGCGCGGGAATGATCGTGTCGATCTCCTCGCGGCCCATGTGCCCGCTCTCGCCGGCGTGCGGATTCAATCCCAGCACGGCGATGCGGGGTGTAGCGATGCCGAAGCGCTGGCGCAGGTCGCGATCAAGGATGCGGATGGTTTCGAGCAGTGCGGGTTGCGACACCGCGGACGGAACCGCGCTCAAAGGCAGGTGCGTGGTCAGCAGGGCGACGCGCAGGCGCTCGGCGACCAGCATCATCACTACCGTGCAGCTGGCGCGCTCGGCAAAAAATTCCGTGTGGCCAGTGAACGCGACGCCGGCATCATTGATGACACCCTTGTGCACGGGTGCAGTGACGATGGCATCGAATTCGCCACTGGCCGCGCCACGCGCGGCGCGATCAAGCATCGCCAGCACATGCTCGGCATTGCGACGATCCAGCTCTCCGGAAATGACCTTGGCGGCGAGCGGGATCGCGATGACCTGCAGTTGGCCGGGTTGGCGGACAGCAATCGCTTTGGATGGATCGTGGTCCCGGATCAAAACGTCGACACCGGCGGCATGCGCGCCGGCCTCGATCAGGCTTCGGTCACCGATGGCGACCAGGTTTGCGCCCAGCGACGTCGCCGCCAGACGAGCAATCAGCTCGCTGCCGATGCCGGCTGGTTCGCCGGCGGTCAGCGCCAGCGTTGGCAATCGATCAGGGTGCTGCGCCACCGGGCAGGCGGACCTCGACATAGGCCTCGGCCCGCATCTGGCGCAGGTACGACTGGTACTCGTCGTCGGCCTTGCGCGAAATCAACGCCTGGCGAGCCTGGGCGCGTTGCACTTCCTGCGATCGATCGGCCTGACGCTCGCCTAGCAGTTGCAAGACGTGCCAGCCCAGTTCGGTCTGGAACGGCTCGCTCAGCTGGTCGTTTTCCAAGTTGCCCACTTCCTGCGCAACCCGGGTTCCGTAACCTTCCTTCTGGAACCAACCCATGTCGCCGGACAGGTTCGCGGTGCTCGCGTCCTGCGAATTTTCCTTGGCCAGCTTGCCGAAGTCTTCGCCGGCCACAGCGCGTTGTCGCAGCGCGGCGACCTTGGCCTTGGCCTGGTCGGAACTGACCAGTTCCGACTGCTTGATCAGGATGTGACGGGCGTGGTACTCGGTGACCAGTTCTGTGCCCAGGGCACGACGGTCGACCAGCTTGATGATGTGGAAGCCGGCAGGTCCGCGCATCGGTACCGAGACATCACCGTTCTCCATGGTCGCCGCGCGTTCCGCGAATGCCTGCGGCAGGTTGTCGGCGCTGCGCCAGCCCAGCTTGCCGCCGTCCAGCGCGTTCTGCGCATCGGAGTAACGAATGGCGGCGGCCGAAAAATCCAGACCCTGGTCGATCTGTTGCTTGACGTCTTCCGACTTGCTGCGAGCTGCCTCGATCAGCTCGGCGCTCGCGCCGTCAGGCAGCGCGATCAGGATGTGCTGGATTTCGAGCTCGCCCAGCACACGCTTGTCGTTCTTCAGGAAACTGTCGATCTCGGCATCGCTGACCTGGGCGCGATTCTGGATCACGCCCTGTTGCAAACGTTGCACCACCACTTCGTCGTGGACATTGCGGCGGAACTGCTCGAAGGTCTGGCCTTGGCGCTCCACGGCGGCGCGCAGGCCGGCGACATCCATCTTGTTCTGTGCGGCGATCTGGGCAACGGTCTGGTCCACCTCGGCGTCGGACACCTTCACACCCGAACTGTCGGCGCGGGCAACCTGCAGCTTGGTCATGATCAGGCGCTCCAGCACCTGTTTTTCGATCACGTCGCGCGCCGGCAACTGCTGGGGGTTGTCGCGGTACTGGACAAGAATGGCCTCGACGGCGGCATCCAGTTCGCTCTTGAGGACAATGTCCTCGTTGACGACGGCGGCGATGCCGTCGATCGACTCTGTCGTCACGGACTGCGCTTGCAGGCTGGTGATCGCGCCGCACAGGGCGACGCAAACGGCGAAGATTGGCTTGATCATGGAATGCATTTCCGTTGGTACACCGATCGCGAGCGCGACGATGCGTCTTGGGCAGCGGGCGCGGGAAAAAGTTGCAAGCGCTCGCTGGAGCCCGGTTTCATTGACGATAGCCAAGAATAGCACGGCGCAGGAAATCATCCGTTTTCTGGCCGAACGAGCCGACGCCCTTGAATTCGATCTCGAAATAGAGCGCCTTGTCGACCTCGTTCTGGTTAGTCAAAGTGTTTTGGATCCAGCGCCGCGCCAGTACCCGCCAGGCTGTGCAGCAACTGTCGCGTTCGACGCCGGCGAAGGTTTCAAGTGCCTTGTTGTCGAACAGCGAATAGGTATGGCGTGCAACCAGTCGCCACTCGCGGTTGATCGGGATCAGCGCCGAAACGTCGGCCTGCTCCAGGTAATTGCGGCGGAACCGGTAGGACAGGTTGACGGCGCCGTCAAGGCCGAAGCGATTCTGCAGGCTCACCGCAGACAGATCGGTCTGCTCGCTGTTCGGGCTGTATTGCTGGTCCAGCCGCAGTCGCCAGCGCTGGCCCAAGCGCACGTCGAGCGATCCGACGTAGGCCGAGCCGTCGAAGTCGGTTGGAGAAACGCCTGGTAGCTGCACACGTTGCCCGTCGAAATAACGGATTTGGCCGAGCGTCGCCGACAGTCGATCCTCGCCACTGCTGTCCTCGATCAGGCGAGTGGTGAGCGCCAGGGTCAGGTTGTTGGCATCCGATTGCCGATCAGCCCCGACGAACTGGTTCGGGCGGAATAGCTGGCCGTAACTGATTGGCACCGAATACGTGTCAAACAGCGGCAGGTCGTCTTGGTTGCGATACGGAACGCGCAGGTAGTAGGCGCGTGGCTCGAAGGTCTGGATGAAGTCGTTGCCGAAGATCGACGCGTCGCGCTCGAAGATCAGGCCAGCATCGACACTGGCGATCGGTGTACCGCGAGTGGGCGACGAATTGTTGTCGCGATCAATCTCGTAACTGGTGTAGCGATAACCCAATTCCGGGCGCAGGAACCAGCCGGCTGCCTGCAGTGGCAGCGCCAGATACGGATAGAAGTCACCGCGGGTGGCTTCGACTGCGTCGGTTTTGGAGAACGCAACGAACTCGGATTTGATACCGCCCGTCAACCCGGCAAACAGCGGGTGCTCGCCTTCGAATGTCGCTCGCGGCAGCCGGCGATACGGCTCGCCCGAATCGGGAATATTCGGGTCGGTGATCTGGTACCTGTCGCCGCCGACACTGGCGTTCCACCAACGACCACGACCTTCCAGGTACACGCGCGAACCAAGCAGGCTGATCGCCGACTGGTTCAGGCCACGCCCAAAATCCTCGAAATAGAAGTTGTCGGAAACGTTGTTGAGATCGGCGACCAGGCCCCAGTTCTGGCTCAAGGTGGTGCGGTTGTCGAGGTGGAACAGGCCGCGGTCACGACCGGTCTTGTCGTCGCTGGGAAGGTAGGTGAAATTGAGTTTGCCGACGCTGCTGTTGGTCAGGTAACGGAATTCACCGCCCAGCATCAGGCCGCGCTCGGTGAGCAGGCGTGGGATCAGCGTGGCGTCGTAGTTTGGGGCGAGGTTGAGGTAGTACGGCAGCGCGAGATCGAAGCCGCGTCGCTCGGAGTAGCCGGCCTCGGGATAGAGGAAACCCGACACGCGGCGGTCGTCGAGCGGGAAACGCGCGTACGGCACCCAAAGGATCGGCACGTCGCCGAATCGGAAGGTGACGTCCCTGGCGCGGCCAATGCCCGTTGTTTGGTCCAGGTGCATTTCACGCGCGCGGAATTCCCACTGCGGATCGCCGATATCGCAGGTGGTGAAGCTGGCACCGGTCAGCTCGGCATGGTCCGCATCGGGCAGCACCGCGCGCGTTGCAACGCCATTGCCGCGCGAATCGAGCAATTGATAGCGCACTCCATCGAGTGCGCTGACGCTGGGCGTGGTGGTGCCTTCGCCGTGGTCGGCCGACAGCAGCATGCTGCGATCCTGATACCGGATGTTGCCTGTGGCGATCCACTTCGTCGAATCGCGCATATAGTCGAAACGGTCGGCCCGGATCACCTGGTCGAGCTGCTGGATGCGGGCGCCACCTTGCAGCAGGTAATGGTTGCCGTCGCCCGATTCGGCGAGCTCGCCCTCGACATCCATCGGTGCCTCGTTGCGGACGCCCGTCGTCGGCAAAGTAGGGTCGTAGAAATCCATCAGCGCATTGCGCTTGCACAACGACCACATCGGCGTGGTGCCGGTGCATTGCAGGATGCCGACCGGGCAGAGCGGTTGGGTGCCTGCAGTGGCGAGCACGGCATCGTCGGCCAGCGCGCTGAATGGCAGGGCAAATGCCACCAGAAACACCAGCTTCGAAAGGCGAAGGATGGGGCAAGGCACGGCGGCGTGGATCGTCAAATGAGTCGGCCAAGCAGAAACAGCGTGCTAGCTTGCCGCAAGCGGTCGCGTCGGGCAAACACCGAGTCACGCCTGCGGTGACATTTGCAACGAATCCGCCGCACGGCTGTAATGTGCGACGACTACTTCAAGGATTAAGCGATGACCATCGTCCGCATGACCGACCTGGACCTTTCAGGCAAACGCGTGCTGATCCGGCAGGATCTGAACGTGCCGATCGACGACGGCGAGATCACGTCTGACCTGCGCATCCAAGCGTCGCTGCCCACCTTGCGGATGGCGCTGGAGAAGAACGCGGCAGTCATGGTCATGTCGCACCTGGGTCGCCCGAAGGAAGGCGAGTGGTCGGAAGAAAATTCGTTGGCGCCGGTGGCAAAGCGCCTCTCTGAACTGCTTGGTCGCGACGTCCCGCTGGTCCCCGGCTGGGTCGATGGCGTCGACATTGCGCCCGGCCAGATCGTGCTGCTCGAAAACTGCCGGATGAACGAAGGCGAGGCCGCCGATCTCGACAAGTTGGCGGAGAAATACGCCGCCCTTTGCGACATATTCGTGATGGACGCCTTCGGCACCGCGCATCGCGCGCAAGCGTCCACACATGGGGTGATCCGGTTTGCGCCCATCGCCGCTGGCGGACCCTTGCTGATGGCGGAACTGGATGCCTTGGCCAAGGCGCTCGACAAGCCGGCGCGCCCGTTGCTGGCGATTGTCGCCGGCTCCAAGGTGTCGACGAAGCTTGCGCTACTGGAAAGCCTGATCGGCAAGGTCGATCAGTTGATCATCGGTGGCGGCATCGCGAACACTTTTATCGCCGCGACCGGCCACGGCGTTGGCAAGTCGCTGTACGAGAACGATCTCATCCCGACCGCGAATCGCATCATCGCGGCGGCGCAGGCACGCGACGCCGATGTGCCGATTCCTTCCGATGTCGTTGTCGCTAACGAGTTCAAGGCCGACGCGAAAGCGACCGTGAAAGCGGTCGGTGATGTTGGCGACGACGACATGATCCTCGACATCGGTCCCGACACGGCGAGCCGCTATGCCGAGCTGATCGCGAAAGCGGGAACCGTGGTCTGGAACGGACCAGTCGGCGTCTTCGAGTTCGACTCGTTCGGTCACGGAACTGAAACGCTGGCACGCGCGATTGCCGACTCGCCCGCGTTCTCGATTGCCGGTGGCGGCGACACTCTGGCGGCCGTCGACAAGTACGGCATCGCCAAGCAGATCAGCTACATCTCGACCGGCGGCGGCGCGTTCCTGGAATTCCTCGAAGGCAAGGACCTGCCTGCCGTGGTTGCGCTCGACGCACGCGGATAGGCATCTACGCGGGCATGCAACCGGCGCGCACCGATGCCGGAAGGGCGACGGATTTGCCAACCTGCGGGTTTATCCAGACGATCACCACGCTGCCATCGCAATACAACGCATCGGCATCGTTGGCATCGACGATGCGATGCGCAATCGTCAGCGACGAATTACCGAGTCGCTGGCAATAAAGTTCGACGGCGATGTCGGTTGGCCAGCCCAACTGGCGTCGGTAGTTGGCCGTCACTGATGCCAGCACCGGCGCCGCCGAGTCGCTGTGCCAGTCGTCGCACTCGGCTTCCAACCAGCGCAAACGCGCTTCTTCGAGATAGGTGAGGAAGCTTGCGTTGTTGACATGGTTGTAAGCGTCGAGATCACGCCAGCGCAGCGCGATGGGCACGCGGATCAGCAGCGTGCCGCTGCCATCGCTGGCGGAAGTATTCGCGTCAGTCACGCCGTGTCATATCCCTTGTGGTCGCTGCGATCAGGCGATGCAATTCACCCAGACCGTCGAACAAGGCAGCAGGCCCGGGCTGCAGGATGATTGGCGACTTGATTTCGTGCACTTGGCCGTTTCGCAGCGCCGGGATCGCGTCCCAACCTGGACGTGCTGCAACGTGATCGGGCCGGAATTTCTTGCCGCACCACGAACCGATGATCAGGTCGGGTGCACGCCGGATTACCTCATCGGGATCGGTCAGGATGCGCGCCTTGCCCAGCGACTCGGCGGCGAGTTCCGGAAAGATGTCGTCGCCGCCGGCGATGCGGATCAGTTCGGCGACCCACTGGATTGCGCTGATCGGCGGCTCGTCCCATTCCTCGAAATAGACCTTGGGTCGAAACGGCAGTTTCGCGGCGGCATCCCGGATCTTCGCGATGTGTGCTTCCGCGTCGCGCGCGTAACAGTCGGCGCGATCCGCAGCGCCGACCATGCCGCCGAGCCTGCGGATGTAGCCGAGGATGCCATCGACGCTGCGATGGTTGGCAATCCAGACCTCGACACCGGCTTTGATCAACGCCTGCGCGATGTCGGCCTGGATGTCGGAGAAACCAATTGCGAGATCAGGTTCCAGCACAAGGATGCGATCGATCTTCGCGCTGATGAAGGCCGACACTTTCGGCTTGTCGCGTCGGGCTTCACGCGGTCGCACCGTGAAGCCTGAAATACCGACGATGCGATCCTGTTCGCCGAGTGCGTACAACACTTCGGTCGGCTCTTCGGTCAGGCAGACGATGCGGCGCGGGTAGTGATCGTGTTCGAGCGTGCTCACGGGTACAGCATCTGTTTCGACCATGCGCCGCCATCGCGTGTGTACTGCCAGCGCTCATGCAGCCGGTAGCGCGCGCCATACCAGATTTCGATGCGGTCGGGCGTCAGCCGGTAACCGCCCCAATGCGGTGGTCGTGGCACTTCTATGCCATCAAACTTCGCTTCGAATTCAGCGACACGTTGCTCGAACGTTTCGCGATCCTGCAGCGGCTGCGATTGCAGCGAAGCCCAAGCGCCGAGCTGGCTGCCACGCGGACGCGTTGCGAAATAGGCGTCCGAATCGGCATCCGGCGATTCTTCAACCGTCCCCTCGATGCGTACCTGCACGCCATCACGCAGATGCTTCCAGTGAAAGCACAGCGCTGCCTGGTGATGGGCATCCAGTTGCCGGCCCTTGGCGCTGGTGCGATTGGTGAAGAAACGAAATCCGTCTTCGCCATGGCCTTTCAACAACACCACGCGCGCCGAAACCCGACCTTGTCCGTCGGCGGTCGCAAGCGTCATCGAGGTCGGCTCGGGATCGATGGACGCTTTCGCCTCATCGAGCAAGTCGCCAAACGTTTGCAACGCTTCTTGGAGCAGGGGGTGTGCGGTCTTGGTCATGACTCCATGCTACCGCAGCAGTCCTGTTGCGCCCTTGTTGGGCGCTTGTTTTTCTTGTTGTGGCCAAGCTGGCCGGGCGATTCGCCGGGCTGCCAATTTCCGCTTCGCTCTTTTCGGCTGCCGCCAGACTGGTCAAGCGTTTCTCGCGCCTGCCGCGGTGCACTTTGTTGTTGGCTGACGCCAGATGTGTAAAGCGTTTCGCCGGGCTGCCGCCCGCCGAGCCACCTTTCTGCTCGCACAGAAACATGGCCCAAAGATGCGCCCGTGGCGGGTCGGTCGCGCGGAGAAGCCGCACGACTGCGCAAGCTGGCTACGGGGTTCGCTGAAGGCGCATCCCTGCGCCTGCAGCGAACTGGCCCGATTCATCGGGCCATCCTTCGGACTTTCCTCCGCCATCTCGCCTCCCCGAATCGGGAGACAGGTCA
>JBBSLA010000070.1:0-13861 GCA_038255665.1 Lysobacterales bacterium
CGGATCTGCGATTCGTCGGGCTGGCCCAACTCGACCCACAGCGCGATCACGCCAGTGAACTCCTTGCGCCACAGGTCGGGCTCGCTGTCGCTGGACAGGCCCTTGCCGAATTCGAGGTAGTCGTCGGCGAACAGCGCGAACGTCAGCAGCCGCACCATCAACCGCTCCTCGGTTTCCGACGGATGCTTGGCAAGGGTGAGCACGTGGGTCGCGTAGTAGTTGCGATCCATGTCGCTGATCTGCAGCTCGACTTTATGGATGGTCGCATTGGGCGCCATGGGTGGCTCGTGGGTGAAGCGGGTTGGCATTGTAGTGGTTGGGGGATGCGCGTAGCCTTTTTACCTCGTCATTCCTGCGAAGGCAGGAATCCATTTTGATCTATGTCACGTCGCTAAAAGAACAGCAAAATCAGACTGGATTCCTGCCTTCGCAGGAATGACGAAGTGAAGGGTTGTCGGCACACTGGGCGGCATTCCCGAGATCATACTTTCCATGCCGACTCCACCAACCCGTCCCCCCGCCATCAATGGCGTCAACGCCAGCACCGTGCTGTTGCTGGCCGGGCCGTGGCCGACGTTGCTGGACGCCCTGTGCGCGCGTTTCCCCTACCTCTCGCGCGAACGCTGGGCGAGCCGGTTAGCACGAGGGCGCGTGCTCGACACGGCAGGCAACGTACTTGCCCCCGACGCGCCGCACGTCGGCGAAACGACCATTCACTACTACCGTGAGGTGTCAGGCGAAGCGGCGATCCCGTTCGAGGAATCCATCGTCCATGCCGACTCCGAAATCGTCATCGCAGACAAGCCGCACTTCCTGCCGGTTACGCCGGCGGGGCGCCACGTCGAGGAAACACTGCTGGCGAGATTGATCCGACGCTACGACGAACCGAACCTGGTACCCATGCATCGTATCGATGCCGCGACGGCGGGATTGGTGATGTTTTCCCGAAACCCGGCGACGCGTTCGTCGTACCAGGCGCTGTTTCGCGAGCATCGCATCGTCAAGGTTTACCAGGCCGTCGCCGGCCCGCTGCCGGAGCAGTCGTTTCCGCTGGTCCGACTCAGCCGCATCGTTCGCGGCGAGCCGTTCTATCGAATGCACGAAACCGACGGCGAAGCGAACGCGGAAACCAGCATTGGTGTGATCGAACGCGGTGAGCATTGGTGGCGCTATCGGTTGATGCCGGTGACTGGCCGCCAACATCAACTACGCGTGCAGATGGCGGCACTGGGCGCGCCGTTGCGCAATGACGATATCTATCCAGACGTTGATCGGCGCGAACTGGGTGACCACACTCGGCCCTTGCAGTTACTGGCGCAGTTGCTGGAGTTCGACGATCCGGTCAGCGGCGAACTACGCCGCTTTGTATCCACACGATCATTGCTGCCGCTGGCTAATGCTTGATCCGGTTATTTCTCGAGCATGATCGCCCAGCTCTCCATGCCTTCGATGCGGCTGCAGAAGATCTTGAACGTCACCAGCATCGGTACTGCGATCAGCAGGCCGACGATTCCCCACAACCAACCCCAGATCATCAGCCAGAGGATGATCGCGAGCGGGTTGAGATTGATGGTCTTGCCGAGTGTCAGCGGCGTCAGCACCTGGCCTTCCATCAGGTGCAGGAGCAGGTAGCCCGCCGCCGGCAACACTGCCTCGCCAAGGCTTGGAAATTGCGAAAGGCCAACCATGCAGAGCAGGCCGGCCGTCAGTAGCGGTCCGACGTAAGGCGCCAGGTTGAGCAAAGCTGCGACCACGCCCCAGAGCAAGGGGGACTCCACCCCGAGCATCCACAAATACGCAGTCGTTGCGATGCCGAGCACGATGCTGGTGGCGCAGACCGTCATTACGTAACGGCTTACGTCGCTCTGGATGGAACGCACGATATCCACGGTCAAACGCTTCTTCGACCAGGTCGGACTCAGTTGCAAGGCCTTGCGCAGCAAGGTGTCGCCGTAGACCAGGAAAAAATAGGTGAGCAGGATAACGGCGAGCAGGCTGGCGACCAACTTTGGCGTGGTCGACAGAAGACTCGCGTTCGGCGTTGCCTGCACGACCACTGATGGCTTGGCCTTCTTGCCGTTGTCGGTGAGATCGTCAAGAGAGTCACCCATCTCGCTGGCCTGAATCAGGGGTCGCGTCAACGCCTCCAGCTTCGGCTTCAAGTCGCGCATGATCTTGGGCGCACGTCCGGCCCACTCCGCCGCCGGCGCGTAAAGAGCGTTGCCGGCACCGACTACGAGCCCGATCAGCAGGCTCACCAACAGCAACGCACCGATCCAGCGCGGAATCCAGCGTTTGGTGAGGCGCTTCATCAGCGGACTCAGCAGCACAGCGAAGAATGCCGCCAACAGGATCGGCAACAGCAATTCACGGACGAAAAATGCCGTGTAGATGACGGCACCGAACACGAAGATCGCCAGCAGTCGATGCATGCTGGCCATCATCACCACTTGATCTTCGCGCTCGCTACGCGGCGCTGGTATCGGTGTTACTTCCGACAGGGCTGAGTCATCGGGTGAAACTGTTTCCAGCGGAGCCGTTTCCGAAACTGGAGCTGTCGAAGGCATTTCCTGCTTCGCGTCACCCGTTATCGCGGCATCATCCGTCGCGTCTTCTTCGGGCAAATCGGGTGGCGTCGGAATCATTGCATGGTCTCACTGGGCGGCAGGCGGCCATTTTGCGGGACAGTGCGCGAGTTATGACAGAAGCGCGACGACCCTGCATGGCTGTCGTTCACACCGGTGATTGATCCTCGCAAAGACGGCGCCAGCCATCATTTCCGAGCTGTCGCAAGCGCTGAATATTGTCGACTGGTATTGCTGCGACATCAATGCCGCTGTCGATCGCGCGTTCAATGCTGGCTTCGCGAAGCAGATGCAGGGTGGGGAAGGGCGAGCGATTGCTGTTGTTCTCAGCCGCATCGTCCGGCGTACCGGCGAACCGGTAATGCGGATGAAAGCTGGCAATCTGGATGACTCCGTCAAGCTCCAGATCGACCAACACGGCTTCCGCTTCGCCTAGGAAGTCGTTGTAGTCGAGGAAGTCTTCAAGCACATGGGGATGGATCAACAGACTGGTCTCGCATTCGAGCGGATCGGCGGCGGCCAAGGCCGACAACTCGCTGCGAAGGTCCCGGGCAAGCTGCTCGATGCAGCGGGCGGCGCTGACGGCATAGCGAATCGCGCCGCGAGTGAATGGCAACTTCGCGAATGGACACAGATTCAGGCCAATCACGGCACGCTCGATCCACTCACGCGTTGCCGCGATGGCCTCAGCATCGTTCACATCGTTGTTGCCTTTGCGATCGATCATGCTTCCAGATCAGCAGGCGTCGCAAAAATCCGCTCGATATCTTCCGGCAGCAACTGTCGCCATTCGCCGACCGGTAAATCACCTGCTTCGAGTTCACCAATCGCCACGCGGGTGAGGGTTTCGACATGGTTGCCGACCGCCGCGAACATGCGCCGAACCTGGTGGTAACGGCCCTCAGTGACGGTCAGTCGGGCACGACGCGAAGAAAGCGCGTCGAGGAACGCTGGCGCCAGTGGTGAGTCCTCCGATTCCAGTAGCAGATCACCACTCGCGAACGTTGCCCCTTCATCGCCGCGCAAGTCGTCGGCAAGTTCAGCTTCGTAGCTCTTGGTCACCTGCGACTTCGGCGAAATGATCCGATGCAGCAAGCCGCCGTCGTCGGTGAACAACAGCAGGCCTGAAGTATCGCGATCCAGTCGACCAACACTTGATAGCAACGGATTACGCGACCGATAGCGCAGCGGCAACAAATCGAAAACCACGCGGCCCACGTCCTTGTTGGAACAAATGTAGCCGAGCGGCTTGTTGAGCAGGATCACAATGCCGGCAGGCGGATCCAGCGGTTCCCCATCGACGCGTACGACATCGGCCTCGACCTGGTCGTCGGCATACAGCACTTCTCCATCGGCATCGGTGACGCGGCCTTCGCGGAACATCAACGCGACCTCACGGCGGCTGCCGTAGCCGCGATTGGCAATCGTTTTGACCAATTTCATCGGCGTGGCTCCTTGGCGTGAAAAACCTTGAACCCGCTTTCCTGCGCGATGCTTTCGACGCGGGCAAAACGATCGTTCAAGGTTGCTTCGTAGGGTAGGTGACGGTTCGCGACCAGCCAGAGTTCGCCGTCGTTCTCAAGCGCGTCGGCGGCGACTGCGATAAAGCGTTGGCCCAGGCCTGGCAAGTCGGCGCGGCCCTGGTGGAATGGTGGATTGCTGATGACGGCGTTGTACCGATTTGGCAATCCCTGGCTGACGTCGTGCCAGATCACATCGACAACCAGATTGCGCCGATCGTGCGTATCGGCGATTGCTCGAAGGTTTCTGCGCGCAGGTTCAAGCGCTCGCGCTTCGGCCTCGTAAAGGTCGAGGTGGGTGATCGCGGCATTGCGTTGCAGTGCTTGAGCTGACAGGTAACCAAATCCAGCGCCGAGATCGGCCACCTTCCCGTGCAAAGTCTCCGGCAGATTCGATGCGAGCAGGGCAGATGCCGGGTCAACACGGTTCCACGCAAACAAGCCGGGCCGGGACAACCAGCCCTCGTCGTTCGGCTGGACCACGTCGAGCGCCTTCCATCGGGTTTGCAGCTCGCGATCAATCTGCGAATCCGGCGTGGTCCAGAACACCCGGCTTTTGTGTTTGGACATCACTTGCACTGAACCCGCCAAGCGCTCCAAATCGTCCTGTCCGGATCGCGCGCCTTCGTTGTTGGCCATGCTGACGACCACCGTGCCGCCCTCGCGCGCACAGTCCAGCGCCTTCGAAAGCAGCGCACGCGCCTCGTCACGCTGGCGGGGCGGCAACACCAGAACCATGGCGAAACGACGCTCTTCAGGAACCTCCTGTTCGACGGTTCCAGCGTGTCGCAGCAGACCATCGGCATGTGGCTTGAAGCTCTGTACGCAAGTCCATTCACCCACGCCGTCGCGATGCATCCAGGGTCCGGGCCTGGCGCGCAGGAACAGCACGTCGCCATTGGACGGCAACGAAACCTCGCCAACGTCGAACGCGCTGAACAACGCATCGAGCGCGGCATCGTCGGCGCGAACGCCGTCGTGGGTGAAGGAAACGGGTGGCACCAAGTCGAATCCGCGATGAAGGGGAGGGCAGTTTAACCGCGCGCAAGCGTCGATCAGACCGCGCCGATCAGGCGGTGTTGATGGTCGCGCCGTACACTGCGGCTCCGGCATCCGCCGGTGATCGCGCCGACACCTTTCGTGTTGACCAAACCAGGGGAACCATCATGAGTACCGAATTGACCATGCTTGCCTGGGCCATCGTATTGGGCCTTGTCCACATCTCCATCGCCGCCGTGCTTTCGGTCGCCGGCCGTGGAGTGGGTTGGGCTGCTGGCCCACGTGACGGCACGCCACCACCGGTCGGGCCGCTTGCGGCGCGCATGAGCCGGGCATCGGCGAATTTCATCGAAACCTTCGCGTTCTTCGCGGCAGCCGTGCTGGCCGTGATGGTGGCCGGCAAGTCGAGCGAAACGACCGTGCTCGGCGCGCAGATCTATTTCTGGGCAAGGGTCGCCTACATCCCTGCGTATGCCATCGCCGTGCCGTTCCTGCGCACCCTTGTCTGGGCAGTCTCGTTGATCGGACTGGTGATGGTGCTGATCGGTCTTTTCCATTGACCGACCACAGGTCCGACCGAGCTCCCGATTGATCCAGTTCAACTTCGACAACGCGTTCCGGCGCGAGCTGCCGGGCGATCCCGAATCCGGAACGCGCCGTCGCGAAGTGCGCGGGGCGTTCTGGTCGGATGTGTTGCCGACTCCGGTCGATCAACCGCGCCTGATCGCGCACGCCGCCGAAGTAGCGGCGTTGCTCGGCATCAGCGATACCGATATCGCCAGCGATGCATTTGCGAGGGTGTTTGGTGGCAACGAACTGATCGACGGCATGCAGCCGTGGGCGGCTAATTACGGCGGTCACCAGTTTGGCCACTGGGCCGGACAACTGGGCGATGGCCGCGCAATTTCACTGGGTGAAGTGGTTCGCGACGGCCGGCGCTGGGAGTTGCAACTCAAGGGTGCTGGGCCAACGCCGTACTCGCGCGGAGCCGATGGCCGTGCCGTTTTGCGTTCGTCGATACGCGAATTCCTGTGCAGCGAGGCCATGCATCACCTTGGCATCCCGACCACGCGTGCGTTGAGCCTCGTCGGTACCGGTGAATCCGTCGTCCGCGACATGTTCTACGATGGCAACGCGCGCGCAGAACCGGGTGCAATCGTCTGTCGGGTCGCGCCATCGTTTATTCGCTTCGGCAATTTCGAGCTGCCGGCGTCGCGCGGCGAGACCGATCGGGTTCGCCAACTGGCGGACTTCACGATAGGGCGCGATTTTCCTGAACTCGGTGGCGAAAGCGAAAACCTCTACGCGGAATGGTTCGCGCAAGTCTGCGAGCGCAGCGCGCGCATGGTCGCCGGTTGGATGCGCGTTGGTTTCGTGCATGGCGTGCTCAATACGGACAATCTGTCGATCCTCGGCCTCACCATCGACTACGGCCCGTACGGCTGGATCGACAACTTCGATCCCGGCTGGACGCCGAACACCACCGATGCAGAAGGGCGTCGCTACCGATTCGGCCAGCAGCCGGCGATCGTCTACTGGAACCTCGGTCGTCTCGCGCAAGCCCTGTCGTCGCTGTTTGCCGACCCCGCGCCGCTGCATGCCGGCCTGCAACGCTTCGTTACCACCTATAACGAGGCCGAGCGTGCGAACACGGCGGCGAAGTTGGGTCTGTCCGAATGCAACGATGACGATCTGCAGTTGATGACACGCTTGCAGGAATTGATGCAACAGGCCGAAGTGGACATGACCATCTGGTTCCGCAGTCTCATCGACATGGATGTTTCCGCGCCACAGATCGCGCATTTCGATGACGCGTTCTACAGCAACGCGTTGCGCCGCGAATACGACGAAGCGCTTCAGGCCTGGCTCGACGACTACGCGGCACGCGTCAACGCCGATGGCCTGTCTACAGAAGATCGCCGCGCCGTCATGCGCGCCGCCAATCCGCGTTACGTGCTGCGTAACTACCTTGCCCAGCAAGCCATCGAGCGCGCTCAGCAGGGCGATGAATCAGGCATCGCCGAACTCCTTGATGTGATGCGCCACCCGTACGACGACCAGCCCGGCCGCGAGTCATTCGCGGCGAAGCGACCCGACTGGGCACGCCACAAGGCCGGCTGCTCGATGTTGTCATGCAGCTCCTGATCGGCGATTCCAGAAAACACTCGACGTGGATTCTCTGACCCACCTGTTCCTCGGTGGCGCTGTTGGTGCCGCCATCGCGCCCGCCAATCGACGACGCCTGGCGATGTTGGTCGGCGCAGCGTTGCAGAGCGTTCCGGATATCGACGTGCCGATACAGAACCTGCTGGGGCTGAACCCGATCGACGACATGACGTGGCATCGCGGCCCGTCGCATTCGGTGCTCGTTCTGATCGTGGTTGGACTGCTCATCGCCAGCGCATGTCGTCGCTGGTGGCCGCTGTGGCAGGAAGCGCCAGTGCGCTGGTTCTGGATGATCATGGCCACGTTGCTCACTCATCCATTGGCGGACGCCTTGACCACGTACGGCACCCAGTTGTTCTGGCCGGTGCCGATGCCGCCGGTGATGATCTCCAGCCTTTTCATCATCGACCCGCTATTTTCCTTGCCCTTGATCGCCGCTTGCATCGCTGCCTGGCGCTATGGCTCGCGGCGAGCGGGGCAGCTCGCATTGTTGGTCGGGTTGGGTTTATGTGTTGCATATAGCGGTTGGTCGTTGCTCGCCAAGTCGATGATTGAGCAAGCTTCCGAACTGGCGTTGCGTGACGCCGGCCTGGATGATGCGCCACGGTTCTCGGTTCCCACGCCGTTCAACACCTTGCTGTGGCGTGTCGTGGTGATGACTCCCACCGGCTATCTCGAAGGCGAGCGCTCGCTGATTGCCGATAGCGGACTGATGCGTTTTACCGTGCGGCCAAGCGACCAGCAAGCCATGCGCGCAGTTGCCTCGTTTGCGGCAGTGCAACGATTTGCCTGGTTCAATCACGGCTTCATGAAAGCCGAGGAAATCGACGGCGATCTGCTGCTGAGCGACCTGCGCATGGGTTCCGAGCCGGACTACGCCTATCGCTTTGTCGTGGCCCGCCGCGGTGCATCCGGTCAGTGGACCGCGATTTCACCACGATCGCTGGATTGGCCGTGGCAATCATCCGGACGGCTGCGCGGACTGTGGTCGCGGATATGGTCCGGACGGTCGGATCCGCGCCCGTATTCGACCTGATTTCGCGCACATCTCGACTCGCCACGGCTGTCAGCCAGCCGGGTCGGTCCGTATACTGGCGCGCTTTGCCGGAGCCAGAAAGCCGCATGCAGATTGAAAAGAACAAGGTGGTGTCGTTTCATTACGCGTTGACCGTCAATGGCGACGCCGTCGACAGCTCGCGTGAGCGCGGCGAGCCGATGACCGTCCTGGTTGGCAACGGCGGCGTCATCGAAGGCTTGGAAAATGCCTTGGTCGGCCATGACAGCGGCGACCGCTTCACGGTCAGCATTCCGCCAGCCGAAGCTTATGGCGAGCGCGAGGAAGGCCGCACCCAGCGCGTGGCAAAAAAATATTTCCCCGATGCTGCGCGCCTGCGAGTCGGTGGCGTGACCGTGCTGACCGAGCAGGGCGGCCGGCAGCGACAGGTCAGCGTCATCAAGGTCGGGTCCAGTGTCGTCGATGTCGATTTGAACCATCCGCTGGCCGGGCAGACGCTGGATTTCGATATCGAAATCACTGACGTGCGCGACGCCGCTCCCGAAGAAATTTCCCACGGCCACGTGCACGGCCCGCAAGGTCACCAGCACTGATGGCGCCGCACTGATGGGTATGTGGTACGCAATCGTCGCTGACGATGTCGAGAACTCACTGGCTGCGCGGCAAGCGGCGCGTCCCGCACACCTTGAGCGCTTGCAGGCCTTGCACGACGCCGGCCGCCTCTTGCTGGCTGGTCCCTTTCCGGCCATCGACTCGCCCGATCCCGGCCCGGCCGGATTCAGCGGCAGCCTGATCGTTGCCGAATTCGACGACCTTGAAGCGGCGCAGGCGTTTGCTGACAGCGATCCGTTTGTCGCCGCTGGCGTCTACGCAAACGTGCGCGTGCGGCCGTTCCGCAAGGCGCTGCCATGAACGATCGGATCGAGCGCATCCGCAGGTCTCTCGACGCCACGCTGGCACCGACCGTGCTTGAGGTTCGCGACGACAGCCACAAGCACGTTGGTCATGCCGGCGCTCGCGATGGTCGCGGCCACTTCCACGTGCATATCGTCAGCTCCGCATTCGACGGCCTCGCGCCGCTGGCCCGCCACCGCGCCGTTTACGCTGCGCTTGGCCACATGATGACGACCGACATCCACGCATTGGCAATCGACGCCCGCGCACCGCAGGAAACCCAGCCATGATGACCAGCCGCACACTCGTCCTTCCCATCGCGATTGCGATTGCCTTCCTCGCTGGTTGCGGGTCGAAGGGATCGTCCACCGATCACGCGTCGGCACTGCCCGGCGAACAGCCGACGCTGGAAACCGTCAATGGCAGCAAGGTGCCGACGATCCTGCTGACCAAGCTGGCACTGGCGCGAAGCCTTGATTTGACCAAGGCCGAAGACTACGCAGCCGCGCTGAAGGAACTGAACGACTACGTGTTGCTTGGCCAGGAAGCCGAGCGTGCCGGCTACTGGCAGGACATCGATTTCGCTGCCGACGTCGAGATTGCACGGATGCAGGCGGTCGCCAACCGAACCGTCTTGTTGATGCGCAGCAAGACGCCGATCGACGACAGTCTGCTCAAGGCCGAATACGACCAGCAGATCGCGAAACTGGGCAAGTACGAATACGACATCAGCCAGTTGATCTTCAAGACTGAATCGGAAGCCTTGCAGGCGGCAGGTGAACTCGCTGCGGGCAAGAGCTGGGCGATGGTGTTCGGCGGCATGGGCAAGACCGCCGAACAGGCGAAGTCGTTTTCGGGCGTCAAGCTGGCGCAGTTGCCCCCGCAGTTGGCCGCGGCCGTCGCCGAGACGCCGCCGGGCGAGTCGATGAAGGTGCCGGTGCAGACCCAATACGGCTGGCACCTGATCCATGTCGACCTTGCCACGCCGTTCAGTCCCGGCTCGTTCGAGGACTTGAAGGAAGGCATCCGGCTGACCCTGGCCGGCCAACTGGCGACCGATCGTCTGCAGAAGTTGCGCGACGAGGCCAAGATCGAACTGTTGACGCCTGCACCGGCTGCGACCACGCCAGCAAACGTCGCTCCAACACCTGCCGAACCGACTGAGCCAACGCCCGCGCCTGCCGCTGCCGAACCGAAGCAGGGCTGAGCGACCACGCATGCGTCTTTCCACGATCAAGCTGTCGGGATTCAAGTCGTTCGTCGACCCGACCGTGCTGCAACTGCCGAGCAACATGACCGCGATCGTCGGTCCAAACGGGTGTGGCAAGTCCAACATCATCGACGCGATTCGCTGGGTGCTTGGTGAAAGCGCGGCGAGTCGCCTGCGCGGAGATTCGCTGACCGACGTGATCTTCTCGGGGTCCAGCTCGCGCAAGCCGGTCGGTACCGCCACGGTCGAATTGATCTTCGACAACTCCGACGGCAGCCTTCTCGGCGAATACGCCGGCTTCGGCGAAATCTCGATCAAGCGGCTGGTCTCGCGCGATGGCCAGTCGCTGTATTTCTTGAATGGCACGCGCTGCCGCCGTCGCGACATTGCGGATGTGTTTCTCGGCACCGGCCTGGGGCCGCGCAGCTACTCGATCATCGAGCAGGGCATGATCAGCCAGATCATCGATGCCGATCCGGAACAGTTGCGTTCGCACCTGGAAGAAGCCGCCGGCATCTCCAAGTACAAGGAACGCCGCAAGGAAACCGAAAGCCGGATCAAGGCGACGCGCGAGAACCTCGATCGCGTTCGCGACGTGCGCGACGAAGTCGAAAAGCAGCTCGAACATTTGAACCGCCAGGCCCGCGCCGCTGAACGCTGGAAAGGCTTCAAGGCCGACCAGCGCCAGAAGGAAGCCGAGCTCAAGGCGATGACCTTGCGCGAGGCGCAGGCCGAACTGGAGGGCCGATCAGCCGACCGTAAGAAGGCCGAAACCGCGATCGAGGAAAGCCTGGCCGGACAGCGCGAGAAAGAATCGCAGATCGAAACCAGCCGCACCCGTCACGCGGCGGCAGCGGAGCATTTGAACGCGGTGCAGGGCGAGGTATATCGCGTCGGTGCCGACATCTCGCGGGTCGAACAGCAGATCCAGCACAACCGGCAACTGGCCGAACAACTTGAGAGGGCGCGCGTCGAAACCGAGCGTGCCCATTGCGAGATTGCCGAGCACCTGGCCGCCGACAATGAGCAGGTCGAACGCCTGCGCGTAAGCCTCGACGAAGTGCTGCCGCGATTGCAGGCCTTGCAGGGCAACGACGAAACGCACGCCGAAGCCTTGCGTGTCGCCGAGACCAACCTGGCCGACTGGCAGGCCGAATGGGAAACCCATACGCAAACCAGTTCCGATGCCGGTCGCGCCGCCGATGTTGAACGCACCCGGCTCGACTATCTCGACAAGCAGTCGCTCGAAGGCGACCGCCGACGCGAGCTGTTGGCGAAGGAAAAAGCCGAAGCCAATCTCGACGAACTGGCCGCCGCGCTGGAGCGGATGGAAGGCGAGCAGACCGCGCTGAAAGATCAGGTCGAAAAGGGTGGCGCCGATCTGGATCAACGTCGCGCCGGTTTCGAGCAACTGATCGAGCGCGAAAAGGAATCGCAAACGCAGCTCAGCCAGCGCCGCAGCGAACTGGAACAACAGCGCGGCCGATTGTCGTCGCTGGAAGCCTTGCAACTGGATGCATTGGGCGGGCAGGGCAGCGCCGGCATGGACTGGCTGCGCCAACATGGCCTGGACCGCGCGCCACGGCTCGGCGAAGCGTTGCAGGTGGATGCCGGTTGGGAAACCGCCGTCGAAACCGTGCTGGATGGCTGGCTGGAAGCGGTCATCGTTGATGCGCCGCAAGCGCATGGCAGTGACATTGCCGCACTTGCCGATGCAAACCTCAGCCTTGTCCGAGCCGACGAGGGCGATGCGGGTTTCTCCGACGACAGCCTGGCTGCGCACGTGCGCGGTCCGCATGCGGTACGTCAGCTACTCGCGAAAGTGTTCGTTGCCGACGATGTCGACGCCGCGAACGCCCGTATTGGCCGGCTGGCGGTCGACGAATCGCTGATCACCCGCGATGGAGTCTGGCTGTCGGCAGGCTACGCGCGCGTTGTGCGTGGCAAGGGCACGCAGGCTGGCGTGATCGCCCGTGAGCGCGAGATTCTTGCGGCCCGCAAGCGCGTCGCAGAACTGGAAAGCGAGATTGAAGCGCTGGCGTCGGCGCTGGAAACCGGCAAACAACAGCGCATCGAAGCCGAACGCCTGCGCGACGAAGCACAACGCGATCTGTACATGGTCCACCGCCGCGCCGCCGAGTTGGCCGGCCAACTGCAAAGCCAACGTGGTCGACTGGAAGGCAGTCGCGAACGCTTGCTGCGTGTCGATCAGGAACTGGCGGAACTCACCGAAAAACTCGACGTCGATCGCACGAGCGCTCGCGAGGCGCGGTCACGGCTGGATACCGTCGTGCTCAACATGGGCGATCTGGAGCAGCGTCGCCATGCGTTGGAGGGCAATCGCCGCCAGTTG
The DNA here is from genome assembly GCA_038255665.1 of Lysobacterales bacterium. Taxonomy (GTDB): domain Bacteria; phylum Pseudomonadota; class Gammaproteobacteria; order Xanthomonadales; family Rhodanobacteraceae; genus Dokdonella. The sequence goes on from JBBSLA010000070.1 coordinate 12,743, forward strand.
CTGGAAGCACGCGAGGAAGCGCGCATGACGGCGCGCGAAAGTCGGGACCAGGCGCACCAGCTGGCCCTGTCGATTGAAGCCAAGCGCTCATCGCTGGCGTCACTGGAACAAGCCGTGTTGCGTATGGGTTCGCAAATGGCGCAACTCGCTGCGCGTCGCGATGAGGTGACTGCGCAGCTGACGACATCCAACGATCCGCTTGCTGGCCTGGAGCAGGAACGCCAGACCTGCCTCAACCAGCGTCTGCTGGTCGACAGGCAGCTGGTCGAGGCGCGCAAGGCCTTGGAAGATTGCGATGCAGAACTACGCAAGCTGGAGCAGGATCGCCAGCGTTTCGAAATTGGCCTGGGCGAACGCCGCGAACGGCTGGTCGAACTGCGCATGGCCGAGCAGGAGAACCGCATTCGCGCCGACTCGCTGATCCACGCGATCACCGAAGCCGGGTTTGATCTGCAGGGCGTGCTGGATGCGCTGCCCGAAGATGCCGACGCCGAACAATGGAACACCGCGCTGCAAGATCTGCAACGACGCATCGAGCGACTGGAACCGGTCAACCTCGCCGCGATTGCCGAGCACGAAGAACAATCGCAGCGCAAGCAGTACCTCGACGCGCAATTGACCGACCTGACCACCGCGCTGGAAACGCTGGAGGCGGTTATCCGCAAGATCGACAAGGAAACGCGCCAGCGTTTCCGTGAAACCTACGACCAGGTCAACGCCGGCGTGCAGGAACTGTTCCCGCGCCTGTTTGGCGGCGGTCATGCCTATCTGGAATTGACCGGCGACGACCTGCTGTCCACGGGCGTCACGATCATGGCGCGTCCGCCCGGCAAGCGAGTCAGTTCGATCACGTTGCTGTCCGGTGGCGAAAAAGCGCTCACAGCAGTGGCCTTGGTATTCGCCATCTTCCGCCTCAACCCGGCGCCGTTCTGTTTGCTCGACGAAGTCGATGCGCCGCTGGACGAGGCCAACGTCGGGCGCTTCACCAGCCTGGTCACCGAGATGAGCGATCGCGTGCAGTTCGTTTTCGTCAGCCACAACAAGGCGACCATGGAAGCCGCCAGCCAACTCTGCGGCGTTACCATGCGCGAGCCCGGCGTATCGCGGCTGGTGCAGGTC
>JBBSLA010000071.1:0-13448 GCA_038255665.1 Lysobacterales bacterium
CCAAAGGTGGTCCGAAACTTGCCTGCAATGGCGGTGCGCCCGGCCTACTACTGCGGCGGATTTGGAACACTCCGGTCGTGGGCGTGAAGACGACCGGATCATCGATGCCGTCGCCGTCGATATCTGCGGAGTTATAAAGGTCATTTGTTGCGCTACCGAACGTGAACGTATTGGTCGAACCCGTGGCTCCACCCCCGGCGTTCTCGAGAACGCTCCACTCGATATTGCCGCCATTGTCGGCGAGGGTTGTGTAATCGGCCAGGCCATTGCCGGTGAGGTCATGGGTGGTCTTGATGCAATTGGAGAACACCTGAGGCGCGACCGGCGAGTCGAATCCATTCTTGAAGATGTTTTCAGCTTCGATGATGAACAACGTGGCAGTGGCCAATGAGCCGGTGTCGCCTGCAACGAGGTCCGAGATTGTCAGTGTCCAAGTCCCACTCGCGTTGATGCCCTGTGACGTTGGAATGGCGTCACCGAAAGCCGCGTCGATTCGAGTCGAGCAACCGCCATGGTCGGACAGGCTCGGCATACCCGCCGTGCTGGTTCGGTAGTTGCCAGGAGGAATGATTGAAGTGCCAGGCAACGACGCCGCGACAGCCCAGAGGTCAGCAGTTACGGATGTGCCAGGGGCGGGATCGACGAACGAGTAATTGCCGTCAAGGTTCGAGGCGTCACCGTCCGATGATGACCTACCGGCACCGACTCGCGAGAACAGGACCAACTGCGCTTCGCCACTTGGTGAACGTAGGGTGGCGTTGAGGTCACCGACCCAGCTATGGGTTATATTCAAGGTGACTGCAACGCGTGAAACTCGCTGCGTGCTGGTGACGGCGAACGAGACAGTTCGACCACCAGGGTCGTTGTCTGGGATGGCCCCCGTATTCGTTCCAGGGATAACCAATATGGCTGCCAACGCGCAAGGCGCGCACATCACAGCGAGTGAAGAAACGAAAATACGCGGAAACCAACGGTCGTTCATGCCAATCCCCATGATTAGACCCTCGCGATTTTAGCACAGAGTTTGTAGAGGTTTGATTACATCATCGCCGGCAGATTTGGGTGCTCCACCTCGCACATCGCGTAGTCGGGCAATGCATACGAAGTCGTCAGGTACTCGCCCTCGTGGATGATCTCCGGAAACAGCGTGCCGGCAAGCGCTTGCACGGCGAAAATTTCCTGTACGCCACCGGTGAATTTCAGGAAACCAATGGTGTTGCCGGTACCGATGTGCACCGCCCAGACGCCGCTCTGGCGTTCGCTGTTGTCATCGGTGATTTCGATTTCAGTGAAGGCGTTGGTTTCGCGCAATTGCGACAGGCCAATGAAGGCGACCGGGCCGATGAAGTCCAGTCCACGCACGAAGCCGGGCAGGCGGGCGACGTCCACTTTTTCGCCGCTGTCGGGATCGATGGTGACCAGCGCGCCACGTCCCGATTCAAGCACCCAAAGCTTGCCGTCATGCCAGCGCGGGGAATGCGGCATCGACAGGCTACGTGCAACGACGCGGTGGTTGGAGCAGTCGATAAGCAGACCGCCATCGCGCTTGTTGTCGCGCCAACCTTGTCGCGTGTTGGTTTCGCCCAGGGCGGTCACGTAGCGCGCTGCTCCGTCGCGCATGGCGAGGCCGTTCAAGTGGCAGCGATCCTCATCCGCGTAGCCGCTGATGAAAGAAGGACGCCAGCGCGGCACGAAGCTTGATCGGTCGTCAAGCGTGCAAAGACACGAGAACAGCGTGTTGACGAACCACAGCTCGCCTTCCTTGTCCCACGCCATTTCGTGGATGTCGATGGCACCGGTTACATGGGCGCGTCGGGCGAGGAACACGGCATCGTGTCGAGGCGGATCGCTCAGTCGAGCAGCGAGCGCGGGCATGTTGCGAAACTCGACGATTTCGGCGCGCGTACCCAACGCCAGTCGTTCGCGATCCGCTGCCATGCCCATGGGCCGCTCGAAAGCGCGGTAATGGGTGTTGATGGTCGCGCCATCGGGACGCAGGATGACCAGCTTGCCGGCTTGATAGGTACTGACGACAAGGCAACTGCCAAGTTTTCGAAGCAATTCGGGAAGCCCGGTGGTGTGGACGCTACCGAGGACTTCGGCGGGGTCGACCAGCGTCGGCGCGTAGCCACCGGCCGGTGCACCGTAATCTGATGATTGCGCTTGCTTGTCTGGATCACTCACCGCCCAACGATGCCACCGCTGGGCGGCGCCTGTCCAACCCGGGGTTGATAGCGGCTACTCAACGCAAATCGACGTCGGCCACCTTGTCCTTGTAGTCCTTCTTCGGGTCGATGCCCAAGGCCATCTTCACGCCGGCGAGCAGGCTGGACTCGTTCAGCCACACCTCGGCGTGCTCTGCGTCCAGGCGCAACAACCTTAGCTTGGGGTCATCCTTGCCGGTGTACCAGGCGGCGACGAACGGATTCCAGAGGCGGTCGATCACCTCGCGATCGCTGTCCACGTGCAGACTGCCATTGATGCTGGCGAACAGGTCGTGGTCCTTCGACGCGAACGATGCGATCGCGCGGCGGCCTTGGTCGAGGTGCTTGACGAGCCCGTTGTCGTTCGAGGTGAAGAACCAGATCGGACTCTGCTGGTTTTCGGCCTGCGCCGTCATCGGACGTGAGTGACCATCCTCGACGCCGTCAAGACCGAGCATCACCGTTCGGTCCGACTCCAGCGCCTTCCAGAATTTCTCTTCGAGTTCCTGTGGGTTGCTCATTGCTTGCTCGCAGTTGGGAATGGGATTGCGACGCGTATGGTCACGTCTTGTTTTCTAGCCGAAGCCGCGTGAACGGGACGTGGACTGCTTGACGGTAAAGGTACGGGACAGGCCTCATGCACTAGACTGCGCGACGCTTCCGGGGAAATGCACACAATGAAATGGGTCATTCTGATCAGTGTTTTCGCGACCTTGCTATTGGTCCTGCTTGCGATGAACTTCGTGCGGCCTGACAAGAAGATCGAACGCAAGGTCGAGCATCGCTACGGTGTCCTGGACGAGCAATTCCAGCGCGAGATGTCGGTACTGCTTGGGCCAGCAATCGTCGATGGCAACAAGGTCGATGCGTTTCAAAACGGCAGCGAGATCTTCCCCGCGATGCTCGAAGCGATCCGTGGTGCGAAGGTGTCGATCACATTCGAAACCTACATCTACTGGTCGGGGTCGATCGGCCAGGAATTTTCCGATGCACTGGCCGAACGTGCGCAGGCCGGCGTGCCGGTCAACGTCACCATCGACTGGCTGGGCAGCGTCAAGATGGAGGCGAAACAGCTGGACGAAATGGAAAACGCGGGCGTCAACCTGCACCGTTATCGCCCATTGCGCTGGTACAACTTCAATCGCATGAACAATCGCACCCATCGCAAGCTGCTGGTCGTCGATGGAAAGGTCGGATTTACCGGCGGCGTCGGCATTGCGGACCAGTGGATGGGTGATGCGAAGGATCCAGAGCATTGGCGCGACACGCATTTCCGCGTCGAGGGACCCGTGGTGGCGCAGATTCAAGCGACCTTCAACGACAACTGGATCAAGCAGACCGGCGATGTGCTGAACGGTGCTGCCTATTTTCCGGAAATCTCGCCGATACCGGCCGGCGCGCGCGGACAGATGTTCCTGGCCTCACCCGCAGGCGGCAGTGAAAGCATGCACCTGATGTACCTGATGGCGATTGCCGCATCGGTAAAAACAATCGATCTTGCCGCGTCGTATTTCGTACCCGATGAGCTGGCGCTGGATGCCTTGCTCGACGCGCGCCGGCGTGGCGTTCGCATTCGCATCATGGTGCCGGGCGAGCACATCGATTCTGAGGCCGTGCGGCTGCGCTCGACCGCGCTGTGGGGTGATCTTCTGGCGGCAGGCGTGAGCATCCAGCAATTCACGCCGACGATGATGCACACGAAGATGCTCATCATCGACGGCTTGATGGTGTCGGTCGGCTCGACCAATTTCGACATCCGCTCGTTCCAGCTCAACGACGAAGCCAGCTTGAACGTTTTTGACGAGAATTTCGCGCGTCAGATGACAGAAGTGTTTGAAACGGATCTGAGAAAATCCAAGCCGTACACCCTCGACATGTGGAACGACCGACCTTGGTACAGACGGCTTGCCGAAGGCGCGTTGTATCCAATCACGTCGCAGTTGTAAGTCACTGGGAGAGCCATCGATATACGTCGCAGGCCGGCGCCGTTTGTCTATCGACCAGGGCGGTTCCGGTGCGGCCTGACTTGGACCGGTTGTGCAACGCTTGATTTCGTGCGCAGGAACGTCAGTCGTGCTTCAGCGCTCGTTCGATGTCCTCGATCGGCGCGTTGGTGAACGTCTTGCCAATCTCGGCGACCAGCCGCTGCTCGGTCTCCTTGTGCAACTGGGGGCGTACGTGTCCGAGAGTGGATGGATCGGCAATCAGGACCAGGTGCGAGTAGGCATTCTTCAGCGCCTTGTCGTTCAACCAGTTGGCAAGTTGCTTGGCGAATGTCGCTTCGTCCATTTGCTGGATGCTCATTTCTTTGGGGGCGGAGCCTGATGGACCATTCATTTCGATCGGCTCGATCACCTTGTCTTGCTTTAACTTGATGGCGATGTTCTCACCGACGTTGCGGAACAGTCGCGCGCCATTGCCGTCGGCAACCACGATCAGGGCGTCATTGGGAATCTTGTGCATTGCAATCTCCGTTCAAACGACGCGAGGGCGTCGCGGGCCGACGAGTGTAGGCAGGTGAAGCTGAGCGCAGTGCCAGCAGGAATGATCATCGACCGCTTGCGACGCCACGGAGTGGACCCCATAGTGCGGGGCAAGTACCCGATTCGAGCAGGTGATGTAGATGGCTACCGGTTGGGCAGGCGATGGCGCCGTGCAGGACCAGATCGATGCAACGGTCGCCGATGCGATCAAGCGTGCGCGGGCACAACTCAAGCATGGCCCTGGGCTGAGCCACTGCGAAGAGTGTGATGCTGAAATTCCGAAAGCGCGCAGAGATGCCGTGCCGGGCGTGCGCCTGTGCGTCTCCTGCCAAGCCAATCGCGACGAAGAAGTTCGCGCTGCCGGCGGCGTCAATCGGCGTGGCAGCAAGGACAGCCAGTTGCGTTAAGCGGGTAAGCTCACCTCATGTCCCGATTGCTGATGAACCTGCACCACGTGCCCGATGACGAGGCGGTGGCCGTGCGCGAGCTACTCGACGAAGCCAGATTCGACTGGTACGAGATCGCACCCAATCGTTGGGGCATTTCGCCGGGTGCGATCTGGATCAGCGAAAACGAAGACTACGACGCCGCGAAGGCGCTACTCGACGAATTCCAGGCCAGACGGCAACGCGAGGCGCGCGCCGAGTACGAGAATGCGCGTCAAGGTCGAACAAGACCTTCGATCTTCGCGGTTGCCCGCAAGGATCCGAAGAAATTCCTCGTTGCGCTGATCTGCATTGCGTTGATGCTTGGGCTTGCGGCGCTGCCGGTGTTCCTGGTCGGAGCCAGTTGACGAGGTCGGTCGATTCCGGCGCTTCACGATGGATTGGGTCGTGGTCGCGTATCGATTGGTACAGTCGCACCTGGGCGGCAGATCGGGAGCTCACCATGTCGCCTGTTGCGCAGACAGATCGCTTACTTCGTGGTGCCATTGCAGCATCCGTGGCATCCGTCGCATTGATGGCCGCCGCGCCAGCTATGGCGGGATCGTGCACCGGTAAAGGCATCGAGCTTCAGGTGCTGGGATCGGGAGGACCGGAACTGGTCGCTGCTCGTGCATCGACCAGCTATCTGATTCGCCGTGATGGCAGGCCGAGCGTGCTGATTGACAGCGGCGGCGGCAGCGCGCTGCGTTTTGCCGAATCGGGAGCCAAGGTTTCCGATCTCGATGTGGTGCTGTTCAGCCACTTCCACATCGATCACAGTGCGGACTTTGCGGCGCTGGTGAAGTCGTCGTATTTCCAGGATCGAGCGCGTCCACTGCCGGTGCTTGGGCCGAGTGGCAGCGCGACCTTCCCGTCGACTACACAGTTCCTGCAATCGCTGTTCGCGCAACCGGGTGGCAGCTATGGCTATTTATCCGACTACCTGCCGGCCGACCGCAAGGCGAGTTCGGGCGCGTACGCCTTGACGCCGAGTGACATCGAAACCGACGAAGCATTGCCGAAAGTCGTTTTCGAAAAGCAAGGGCTGAGGGTTTCTGCGCTGAACCAGCATCACGGCAACGTGCCGGCGCTGGCCTGGCGCGTGGAAACCGGTGGCGCGTCTATCGTGTTCAGTGGCGATACGGATGGCAAGAACCTGGAAGAACTCGCAACACGCGCAGACCTGTTGGTCGCACACAATGCGATCCCGCAGTCCGCAACAGGTTCCATCCTCGACCTGCACATGCCACCGTCGCAAATTGGCAAGATCGCGGCGGCTGCCAAGGTGCATGCACTGGTTCTCTCGCATCGAATGACGCGCAGCCTGGGTCAGGAAGAATCGACGCGAACGGCGATCGCGAAATCCTGGGACGGTGAAGTCCGGTTCGCCAACGATCTTGATTGTTTCGCGGTCAAGCCACACTGATATCCGTCCACGTGCATAAGTGACCCAGCCATGTCCGACGACCCCATTCAACTTGCCTGCCCGCATTGCGCGGCCATCAATCGTGTCGCACGGCAACGAATCGCGGAGTCACCAAGCTGCGGCCGCTGCAAAAAAGCACTTTTTGCGGCGGTACCGGTTGCGCTGACTGCCGCCACGTTCGACAACCACGCCGTTCGCAGCAACTTGCCATTGCTGGTCGATTTCTGGGCACCGTGGTGTGGACCCTGCCAGTCGATGGCTCCGCAGTTCGCGGCCGCTGCGAATCAATTGGAACCCGACCTGCGCCTTGCAAAAGTCGACACCGAAGCAGAACCGGCGCTCGGTGCTCGATTCGGCATACGCAGCATTCCAACCTTGCTGCTGATCCAGTCTGGCAAGGAACTCGCACGCCAGTCCGGTGCGATGGGCGCGGACCAGATCGTCCAGTGGGCGCGGATGCAGTTGATGCCGGATTGACGGCAATGAGCGACCAACGAGACGATCCAGAACCGACCGCGCCAACACCACCCGAATCCGGCGATTGCTGTGGCGACGGCTGTGCGCGTTGCGTCAACGATGTCTACGCGGAAGCGCTGGACCGCTACGAATCAGCGCTGGCCGCGTGGCGTGAGCGTCAATCGGGTCTGCAAGCATCCTGAACAACCGGGACTTTCGTCAGGCGCAGGTTCCGTATCGTCGCCGTAACATCATCCTGTTACCCACAAAGGAAGATAGCCCATGAAACGCATTCCCTTGTCACTGATCATCCTCTCGGCAAGCGTGGCAGCTGGCGCGCACGATATGCCGAAGTTCGATCCGCAGCGACTCTCGGAACAGGTCAAGACACTGTCCTCGGACGCATTCGAAGGTCGCGGCCCCGCGACCGAAGGTGAGACAAAGACCGTTGCCTATGTCATCGAACAGATGAAGAAAGCCGGCCTGCAGCCGGGAGGCGACCTGGCCGACGGCAAACGCGCATGGACCCAGGCTGTTCCGCTGTTGCGCGCGGAAATCAATGGCGAGCCAGCGCTGAGCCTGGATATCAACGGCAAAAAGCAGACGCTGACGCAAGGTAATGAAATCGCCGTTCGCGCGGCAACGGATGGTTCGAAGTCAGTCGATGTCAGCGCGGTGCCGTTGGTATTCACTGGCTACGGCATCACTGCGCCAGAGCGAAACTGGGACGATTTCAAGGGCATGGACGTGAAGGGCAAGATCATCGTTGTCCTGATCAACGATCCGGACTTCGAGACCGGCGAGGGCGATTTCGGTGGCAAGGCGATGACCTATTACGGTCGCTGGACCTACAAGTACGAGGAAGCCGCCCGGCTCGGCGCGCTCGGCATCCTGATCGTGCATGAAACCGCACCAGCTTCGTATGGCTGGGCCACGGTCACGAACTCCAACACCAACACCATGTTTGACGTGGTCCGCGACAATCCCAAGGCCGTTCATCCCACCATGGAAGGGTGGATCCAGCGCGACCTCGCTGTCGAGTTGTTCAAGAAAGCAGGCCTGGATTTTGATGCGCAGAAAAAGTTTGCGCAGACGCGCGACTTCAAGCCGGTCGAGCTGAAGGGCATCACCATGGCGGCGAAGTACGATGTCGACAGCAAGGTGATCACGTCGCAGAACATCGTCGGTCGCATCGACGGTAGTAAGCGCCCGGATGAGACGATCATTTACAGCGCGCACTGGGATCACCTGGGCATCGGCAAGCCGGATGCGAAGGGCGACACCATCTACAACGGCGCAGTGGACAACGCCACCGGCACGGCGGCGCTGATCGAGATCGGCCGCGCGTTCGCCAGCCAGCCCAAGCCGGAACGCTCGGTGGTCTTCCTCAACGTCACGGCGGAAGAGAAAGGCCTGCTCGGTTCCGAGTACTACGCGGCCAAGCCACTGTATCCGACCGGCCAGACCGTGGCCGTGATCAACATGGATGCGCTCAACCCCGGTGGTCGCGCGAAGAACTTCACCACGTCTGGCAGCGCCAAGTCTGATCTGCTAGACCGCCTTGTGGCGGATGGAGAGGAAGCGGGCATGAAGTACGTCACCGATCCGCGTCCGGAAGCAGGAAGCTTCTTCCGCTCCGATCATTTTTCGTTCGCCAAGCGTGGCGTGCCGGCACTGTCGTTCGGATCGGGTAGGGACTTCGTTGATGGCGGGACCGCCGCTGGCGAGGCCGCCGGCAAGGCGTATGTGACTGAGCGCTATCACCAGCCGGCCGATCACTGGGAGGCAAGCTGGACCTTCGCCGGCATGGCCCATGACTTGCAATTGCTCTACAAGCTGGGCGACGACCTGGCCAATTCCGATACATGGCCGAACTGGTCGAAGGACTCCGAATTCCGGGCCGTGCGTGATGCTGACCGTGCGAAATTCGCCGGCGCCGACAAGCAGTAATTTGCGTTATCGGCAGAATTCGGGCAGGGACGCCCGAATTCCGGCATAATAACCGGCTGCCAGTGCTGCGGAGTCGGCAAATTCCTGAGTCTTCGGGTCTCTTGCGGATGACGCCGCAGTGTCTGGATGGCCGATCTATCGAATGTCGCCTTTCGTCGATTGGTCCGGCAACGCATCCAAAACGCTCACTGCACCACGCTGCACTCGATGCGTTTCGGGCGCGGTAAACAACTGTTGTCGCACCCGTCCAACGACGGTGCCAAGGAGATCAGAATGAGTTACGACATCGGCATCGGCCGCTGCGCTGCCATCGACGCCACCAGCGTCGGCGTGCACTTGGACAGCGTCATGGTGTCCCGCTTGCTGCCAGACCAGCCGTGGCGCAAGTCCGGCACCAGCTTGTTGCAGATCAGCCCAAAGGTGTGCAGTTCCAAGCGCCCGCCCGAGGTTGGTGCCGAGGTGTATCTTGATCGTGCTGCGCTGGCGAAGGACAGCAAGGCGTCACTGGATCTCGCTGGCAATGGTGTGATGATCGCGGTCAACCTGCAGCGGTTGTTGAAAGATCTCGATCCCAACCCGGCGCCCGCACCGGCAACGAAGGGGCGTGGCTCGCACAGCAAGGCGAAGCCGAAAGCGGATCCGAAAGTGAATCCGAAAGCTGACCAGAAAGCCGTTCCGAAAGCAGTTGCTGCGAAGCGCTGACCGCATAAATTCCGATCTGCCTGCCTGATGGGTCAGTCGACTTGATCGTGCAGGCGCGAACGCCCTCCACATACCGACCGGGAATCCATCTGTCATGAGCCTTTCCCTGCACGCCGCCAGCGTTCCCGTATTTTCCCAGATGCTTGGTAGTCTCGACGCGATGCTTGCCAAGGCCGGCGAGCATGCCGAGAGCGCGAAGGTGGACGCGGATGCCTACCTGCAGGCGCGGCTGTTTCCGGACATGTTTCCTCTGGTCCGGCAGGTCCAGATCGCCTGTGACTTCGCGCGCGGTGTCAGCGCACGATTGGCCGGAGTTGATGTGCCGAGCCATCCGGATAGCCAAACGAGCTTTGCGGAATTGCGCGAGTTGATCGCCGCCAGCCAGGCCTTCATCGGCTCGTTGGACGCGGGCAAGTTCGACGATGCCGCCAATCGCGACATCGTGCTGCGCCCAGGAACACCGAAGGAACGCAGCTTCAAGGGCGACGCCTACCTGGTGCACTACGGCTTGCCGCAGTTCTTCTTCCACGTCACCACCGCCTATGCGCTGCTGCGCCACAACGGCATTGCCGTTGGCAAGCGTGACTTCATGGGTGCCTACTGAAGCGCGCCAATCGATTCGCGCTTTTTGATTCGGCTGCATCCGAACGGCGATCAGTCATCGTAAATTGGAGCGCGCTTACGCTTGCGTGCCCCTTCGACTTGGTTGTCTATTGATGAACTTTTTTTTCAAGATGCTTACCCGTAGCTATGCGCGACTCGCTTTGCTGGCGTCGGTCGCCGCCGTCGCCGGTTGCTCGTCAGTGCTGTTTTCAGGTCTGAACGCGCTGTCGCCCGATGATGAGCTTACGGAAGCACGCGGCATTACGTTTGATCGCGAGCTCGACCTGAAGCTCGATATCTATCGACCGAAGAACGCGAGCAATGCGCCGGTCGTCGTCTTCTACTACGGCGGCCGCTGGGAATTCGGAAAGCGCCAGGATTACCGTTGGTTCGGTGAAGCGCTGGCAAGAAATGGGTTCGTCGCCATCCTGCCGGACTACCGCAAGTACCCGCAGGTAAAGCTCGACGGTTTCATGACTGATGCCGCGAATGCATTGGCATGGTCGTTCGAACACGCTTCGGAGTACGGCGGCGATCCGAATGACGTGTTCGTCATGGGCCACTCCGCAGGTGCGCACCTTGCCCTCATGCTGGCGACCAATGCGCAGTGGATGGCGCCGCACCGGATCAAGCCGACCCAGCTTGCCGGTGCTGTCGGCTTGGCTGGCACGTACAACTTCCTGCCACTCACCGCCGACGACATGATCGGTATGTTTGGCAGCACACCCGACGAGCAAGCACGTTCGCAACCAATCAACTTCGTCGATGGCGACGAACCAACGATGCTCTTGTTGCATGGTTCTGCCGATAAGACCGTATGGCCGATGAACTCGACCACGCTGGCGCAAGCGGTGAACGCGAAAGGCGGGCGAGCCGAGGTGAAAATCTATCCTGACGTCACCCACGCAGGCATCCTGCTGTCGGTATCGCCAACATTCCGCGGCAAGGCCAGCGCGCTGGAAGACAGCGTCAAGTTCATCAAGGAAGTTGTTGCCCAGCGCGAGGCAGCGCCGCTGAGATAGGTAAATCGTTCGTCATCCCCGCGAAAGCGGGGACCCATTTTTGATTCTGCTGCCCTTTGGTAACTTGGCGAAGATCAAAATGGATTGACCAGCGTACGGCTGTTGAAGAGCGCCTCTGCCTCCGCAGGAATGACGAAGTGTTCGGGTTTTTCTCGCCTCAGTGCGTCTTGCTGCCGTGCGAGGCGCTGCTGGTGCCGGCTTTGGACGCGCGTGAACGCAGCCACGTTGCGTACTCGTCGAGATCGCCATCGAATTCTTCGACCACGCCATCGGCAACACGCCAGAAGGTCTCGCACACCAGGCCTGTGAGATGCCGGTCATGGGATACGAGCACGATCGCGCCACCGAAATCGCTGAGCGCTTCAGCCAGGGCTTCGCGCATTTCAAGATCAAGGTGATTGGTCGGCTCATCGAGCAATAACACGTTCGGCTTGCGCCAGGCGATCAACGCCAACGCAAGCCGAGCACGCTCCCCGCCGGAGAAACCATCGATCACTTCAAAGGCGCGATTGCCGGGAAAGTTCCAGCGGCCGAGATAGTCTCGGAAATCCTGCAGTGATCCATTCGGCGCGATATTGCGCAGATGGTCGATCGGCGATTGCCCTTCGTGGAGCGACTCGACCGTGTGCTGGGCGAAGTAGCCCAGTTCCATGTCGGGGTGGACTGTTCGCTCGCCAGATAGCAGCGGTAATTCGCCGACCAGCGTCCGCACCAGCGTCGATTTGCCGGCGCCATTCGGCCCGAGCAGGCCGATGCGGTCACCGGCTTCAAGGCCAAACCCGACCTTGGAGAGAATCTTCGTTGTGCCGTAACCCGCATCAACGTCGTTGAGCCGGATCAGCGAGTTCGGCAGCTTGACGGGTTCGAGGAAGTTGATGTGGATCTGCCGCTCTGCGCGCACCGCTTCCGTGCCAGAAAGTTTCGCCAGTCGCTTGACGCGTGATTGCGCCTGCCTGGCTTTCGCGGCCGAAGCCTTGAAGCGATCGATGAAGGCTTGCAGGTGGGCGCGTTCGGTCTGTTCCTTCTCGAAAGCAATCTGCTGCTGTTTGAGTTGCTCCGAGCGCTGCCGCTCGAAGCTTGTGTAGTCGCCGATGTAGAGCTTGGCGCGATTCTCATGCAGGTGCAGCGTGTGCGTGCTGACGCCGTCGAGGAACTCGCGATCATGCGAGATCATCATCAGCATGCCGGGATATTTCAGCAGCCATTGCTCCAGCCACAGCACCGCATCGAGGTCGAGATGGTTGGTTGGCTCGTCGAGCAGCAGCAAGTCGCTCGGCATCATCAAGGCTTGCGCCAGATTCAATCGAGCGCGCCAGCCACCGGAAAAATCCGAAACCGGCAGGTCGTGCATCTCGGGCGTGAATCCGAGGCCGTGCAACAGGCGGCCTGCACGCGCCGTTGCATCGTAGCCATTGATCTCGGCGAGCTTCTGATGAGCGGCGGCGACCGCGTCCCAGTCCTCGTTCTCGGTGGCTTCGGCTTCGCCACGCAAAATCTCGAATACCTCGACATCGCCGGCCAGCACGAACTCGATGGCCGGATCGCGCAACGGCGGTGTCTGCTGGTCGACACTCGCGATACGAATTTTCGGCGAGACGTCGACATCACCGCGGTCCGCCTCGATCTCGCCTTGCACCGCAGCAAAAAGGCTCGACTTTCCGCAGCCATTGCGACCAATCACGCCCACCCGCGAACCGGCATGGATGGCCAGGTCGACATCGGACAGCAGCAGTTGGGTGCCTCGCCGCAGGGCGAAGTTTCTAAATGCAATCAAGGGACACGGCAGGGAACGGCTACGGGGCGCGCATTCTAGCCGACCTCGCGCAGGCGCATCATGCCGGTTTGACGCAGCCAGGTGTTGGTACGCGGCGCCATGCGTGCTAGCGTGCTGCGATGCCGTATTTTCAGTCCGATCAGATTCGCCAGCACTATCGCGTCGCCGGGCGGGGCGAAACGGTGGTGTTACTGCATGGGCTGGGTTCCAGTGGTGCTGATTGGGCTTTCCAGGTCGAAGCCCTTTCTCCGCACTTCCGCTTGATTGCGCCGGACCTGCGCGGTTCGGGTCTCAGCGACGCACCCGCTGGACCGTATCGCATCGATCGCTTTGCCAGCGATGTCTGGGACTTGCTCGATTCGCTCGGCGAACACCACGTGCATCTACTTGGTTTCTCAATGGG
>JBBSLA010000072.1:0-13344 GCA_038255665.1 Lysobacterales bacterium
GAAGACAGACTGGCCGTCTGTCGAGGCGGCCGCAACGCGGACCTGCGCGAAGACAGTTTGGCCCCAACCTATTGAATTCAAATGAGGGGGTGATGTCAGGAAGGTCCTCAGCTCGGCGCACGCGACTTGACCAGGCGGCCAGCCTGCACTGCGCCACGCACACCAATCTGCGAACCTTCCTGACATCATGCCGCCTGCGTGGAGTTGATCAGAGCATCCCTCGCCCGGTCCGTTCGACCATGGCATCGCGGACCGGGGGCGAATTCGCTGTAGGGGAACGCCGGGCAGTTCGATTCGTCGCTTGGCGGGGCGCGCATGAAGCGTTGCGCGACAATCGCAGGGACTCTGCAGGTCGGAAGCGCCGGCGGGTGTAGGAGATTGGCTGGCTAACTACCGCCGTCCCCTTTCGGTCCTTTCGGTGGGATACCCTGACCCGGGCTGCAAATGGGTCCGCCAAATAAACCGAGGGATGCGAAAGTTGGATCGCAAGGCAAGACAAACATCTCACTGGTTGACCACTTCCCTGGCGGTGGCACCGTGATCGAAGCGATCCTCGTTCTGCTGCTGGGCATCCTCGTTATTCTCGCGATCATCGCCGCGAACGGCTATTTCGTCGCGCAAGAGTTTGCCTACATGGCGGTCGACCGCACGCGCCTTGCCGTGCAAGCGGCTGAAGGCGACAAATCCGCGCAAAGCGCGCTGGCCGTAACGCGGCGCACCAGCTTCATGCTGTCGGGCGCGCAACTGGGCATCACAGTCACCGGCTTGCTTGTCGGCTATGTGGCCGAACCGCTCGTCGGACAATCGCTCGGCGTTCTCCTTGGAGGGGCGGGCGTTCCGTCCGAAGTGGGTATCGCCGTCGGTACGGTGCTGGCCCTGGTGGGGGCGACGATCATCCAGATGATATTTGGTGAGCTTTATCCCAAGAATCTCGCGATTGCGAACCCCATGCCGCTGTCGCGCAGTCTTGCGCGTTCGACGCTCATCTACCTCACCGTCTTTGGCTGGCTCATCGGCTTCTTCGACAAGTCGGCCAACTTGGTGCTGCGGGCGTTGCGTATCGAGCCTGTTCACGACTTGGACGTGAGCGCCTCGGCCCAGGATCTGCCACGAATCATCGCCGACTCGCGCGACAGTGGCGATCTGCCGCTCGAGCTTTCGCTCATGTTGGACCGCATCCTCGACTTTCCGCAGCAAGACGTCGAGCACGCAATGATCCCGCGTTCGCAGGTCGATTGGGTGAGCCCGGACACGACGCTCGACGAATTGCGCGGTCTCATGGCGCGCGCCCACACGCGCTACCCGGTGATCGACGAGGATGACGCCCCCGTAGGTGTCGTTCACTTGGCGGACGTGCTTGCGCGCCTCGCCGCGGGCGGCGCTGAAGATCGAGTAAGTGCGGTGATGCGTCCTGCCCCGGTGATGCCCACGCTAATGCCGCTGCCAGACGCCCTTGTAAAGTTGGTCACATCCAACAACCAGCTCGCCTGCGTGATCGACGAATATGGCGGCTTTGCCGGCGTGCTCACGCTTGAGGATCTCGCCATGGAGATCGTGGGCGAGATCACCGATGAGCATGATCTCGAGGCCGGCGCCACTGTGGTCATTGACGGCGACGGTATCTGGATCATGGATGGTGACGTGCATCTGGACGAGGTCGAGCGGGCCATCGGTCACGACCTGCCACGCGGCTATGTCGAAACCGTGGCGGGCATGCTCATCGCCGAGCTTGGTGCCCTGCCAGTCGAAGGCGACACGGTGACGGTGGATCTGCCCATCGATCCGGCCGAACTTGTAGCCGACGATCCGGTCCGCCACCGGCTCGAGGTCGATGTACTGCAAGTGGAACGCCACGTGCCGACCAAGCTGCGCGTTCGGCTGGTCAAGGTGGCAATGACTGGGGAAGACGACGGATGAGCAACCCGCTGATCATCACCCTGGCCACCGTTACTCTGATCGCCATCAGCGCCGTTTTCGTCATCGTCGAGTTCGCATTGCTCGGCGCGCGTCGCCACCGTCTCGAAGAACTTGCCGTCAACAGCCCCTCTGCGCGCGCCGCGCTGCGCGGCATGAACGACCTGACGCTGATGCTTGCGGGCGCACAACTGGGCATCACCGCCTGCACCTTCATCCTGGGTGCGGTGACGAAGCCGGCCGTGGATGCCTGGCTCGGCCCGGTGTTCGTCACGTGGGGCCTGCCCGTCTGGGCCGCCGGCGGGACCGCCTTCGTCTTATCGCTGTTCGTGGTCACATTCCTGCATCTTGTCGTCGGCGAGATGGCTCCCAAGTCCTGGGCCATCGCGCATCCCGAACGGTCTGCCCTCGCCATCGGCCTGATATCGCGCGCCTATGTCTGGCCGCTCCGCCCGCTGCTGAGGTGGGTGAACAGCCTGGCGAACCGTCTTGTGCGGGCCAGCGGCGTCGAGCCGGTCGAGAGCGCTGCCGTCGGTGGCCGGGACATCGCCACCATAAGGCAGCTCGTGGAGCATTCCGGAAAGGTCGGTACGCTCGAGGTGGAAATGCAGCAGCAGCTGTCGGGACTGATCGACCTCGGAACCCTGCGGGTCGATGTGCTCGTGGCGCCAGACGTGACGCCGACGCATCTGACACCGAAGGCGACGGTCGCCGATGTTCGCCTGGCTGCGCTGCAGTCAGGGCACATGCGCATCTTGATTCTGAGTTCAGACGGCGTGCCGCCCTTAGTGGTGCATGTGCGCGACACACTTTTGCTGCCGGATGACCGGCTCGCGTCCGAAAGCGCCCGGCCAGCCTTCATGCTTTCCGCGCAAACGCCAGTCTACGAGGCACTCTCGCTCATGCGCGGGTCGAGTGTGCAGCTTGCCGTCGTGACGGATGAGGACGGGGTGCGCGGGATCGTCACCCTTACCGACATTCTCAAGCGCGTCCTTCCGGTGGTGGTGGCCGCCTCGCAGACTCCCGACATGGCGCGGGCCAACTAAACGGGAGCGCAAAAGGGGACGGAGGTAATTAAATCCATCAGCAGTCCTCCATGACGCGCTTCGGCCGGCCGGGTGATCGCACGCTGGCGTGGTGGCCGAATGCTTTCTCGACCATGGCCTGGAACTCGGTATCGCCTAGGGCGCGTTCCTGTCGAAGGTGTTCCCGGATGTCTTTCAGTTCATCGGAACTCACCGCTGCCTGCAGCCACGCCTGATAGGCGAGAGCGCGCCTGACCGGATCGGGATCCAGGGCCAGATAGGTCGGATGCGGCTCAACAATCGGGACAACCAACAATCGGGACAACCAACAATCGGGACAACCATAATTCCGTCTCGCTCCTACGCATCGGCGCGCCTATTTCGTACCGCGTTCGCTGCGCAACGCAGGCATGCTCTCTGCTGTCGCCGTGACAACCGCTTGAAGCCCTCTCGCCTCTATTAAGTGTCTCGGCTGCTACCACTGCGGCTCGCGGCGGATGGAGTGAGAGTTGTCGTGCGGCATGGACCAATCGCTGTTGTTCAGGGCGAGTGTTGAATCGGGCATGATTTCGAGGGCCTTCCGATGACCGCGACCGCCAATGCCAAACAGGATGTCGAGCACCTGCTGAAGCAGTTGTCCGACGATGCGACGCTGGAGGACATCCAGTACCACGTGTTCGTGTTGGAAAAAACCAGCAGGGTCGTGCAGACATCGCGGCAGGTCGCGTCTACTCGACGGAGGAAACTCGTCAGCGTGTGAGCTCGAACGTCGGGCAGCGCAAATCGCGCCAGTGCTGCCATCCCGGCATGATCGAATGGTCCTCCTGCCCAGCTGTAGAGCGAGACCCCGAACGAGTGAGTGGCGCTTGGGTGTTCCGCGGCACGCGCGAGCCCATTTCTGCGCTGTTCGAGAACCTTGAAGACGACGCATCGCTGCACGACTTCATCGAGTGGTTTCCCGGCGTCGACGCAGATCAGGCACGCGCGGTCCTTGAGCATGCAGCTCGAAGCACACTCGAAGCTGCGTGAGTGACACACTGTCAGCATCGTCCGGGAATTGGTTTGGGTTCGCTAGAAGACTGAGCGCAACCCCAAGTGCTCAACGAACGGCTCGAAGTCTCGGTCGCTGTGTAGCAAGATAATTCCATCAACAATGCATCGCGTTGCAATGACGCAGTCGATTGTCTTGCGAACAGTGACAGCCTTGTCCCGCAACCTGCGAACGTTTTGTGCCGCCTCGATCGCAACCTTCTGACCACCGAGCGTAACCACATCCAACGCCGACAGTAATTTTCGGGCTTCGCGGAAATCGCGATCGCTGGTCATACCCTGCAATACCTCGGTCATGATCAGATCGCCGATGCAAACAGGCTCCACGCCAAGTAGTGCATGCAACCGCTCCGCCTGGATGGTATCGGCACCACGGAAGTAGTCGATCCAAACGCTGGAGTCGACCATGATCACTAATCGGTCCTCATCGTTTCAAGATCACCCTCCCAAACCATACGGCCTCGCAACTTCGTGATCTTCTGCTGATTTTTGAGTTTTACCAACGTCTTCAAGGCCAGTTCTACGGCTTCACGTTTGGTCTTGAGCCCAGTCACACGCAACGTGTCGCGCATGAGATTGTCATCTATCACAATGTTTGTACGCATGTGTAGCTTCCTCCGATTCCATACACATGGTAGCGGATGCCCGGCCAGTCGTTCAAGCCGAGACGGCGCACGGCATCGCTCGGGCGCGGCCGTGTTGCAATTCGCTGAGTCGACTGGTTCCTCAAACATCCCGCGCAACACCTGTTGACCATCGCGAACATGGATGCGTCCGCGGGCGATGACGAGGTTGGCATGAAGAACGGGGTCTGGTTCACTTACGATCGTTTGAATTGCGGTTGGGGTCAGATCTAGCATTGAAGCGCGTGCTTCTCGCAGCCCGCTCGGCGATATCGTTGGCCTTGGTTACTACCACTGCGTCTGGCGGTGCGTGCGGCAAGAGTTGTGCCACGGCGTGTATCAACTGCTGATGTGTAGGGCGAGTGTAGAATCGAGCGCTACGATTTCGAGGATCCTCACATGACCGCGACGGCCAATGCCAAACAGGACGTCGAGCATCTGCTGAAGCAGTTGTCCGACGATACGACGCTGGAAGACATCCAGTACCACGTGTACGTACTCGAAAAAATCCAGCAGGGCCGTGCCGACATCACGGCGGGTCGCCTCTATACGACGGAGGAAGTTCGTCAGCGCGTGAGCCGATGGGCGCAACCGTAGCCTGGTCGTACGCATCGCTCGACGATCTCGATGCGATTGCCGAGTACATCGGCCGTGACTCGCCGGTTCATGCGCAGCGCGTACTAGAGAGCTTGCTTGAACTGGGCGAAATGATTGGTGAGCACCCGATGGCGGGTCGTCGCGTGCCAGAGCTGGAGAACGAGCGCGTTCGCGAGCGATTCCTCTACAGCTATCGGTTGATCTACGAAGTCGGCGATGGGCGCATTGATGTGCTGGCGGTAATCCACGGTCGGCGCCTGCTGGAATCTATCGGGCGACTCGATTGATCGAACGGGCTACTCAAACATCCCGCGCAATACCTGCTCGCCATCGCGGACATGGATGCGTCCGCGTGCGACGACGAGGTTGGCGTTGCCGGCTTCGTCGAGTGCGACCAGATCGGCATCGGCATGCACGGCGATATGGCCTTTTCCGTTTAACCGCAACAGGTCCGCAACGTTGCCGGTGAACGGTGGAAGCGCGGTTTCCAGTGGCATGCCGCCAGCGACCAGTTCGTTCAAGGTCGCCAGCATTGCGCCGGAACTGCCGACGTCCATGCTGCAGATGTGGCCGTGGGAATCGAAGCAGGGCAGGCAACCGCCGGCGTCGGAACTGACGGTGACGCGATCGGCTGGCGCACCGCTGTCGAGATAGCGGATAAAACCTTGCGCGGCGCTCCAGGCGTCTTCGCCGTCTTCGACCGGAAACGCGGTGAGGTCGACGGTACAGCCGCGCTTGGCGAGATCGAGTGCTTCTTCGAACAACGCCTTGCGCCGATTGACGTGGGTTGGCTGGAAAACGCGTGGCGGTAGCTCGCTACCGTCCAGTGCGCGGCGGATCAGGTCGAGACCGCGCTCGCCGTCGCCGAGGTGCAAGTGCAGGATGCCGGCCTTGCCGGTCATCAAGCCGGCGACATGGACTTCCGATGTGAGGCGCAACAATTCGTCCAGTGTCGGCTGGCTGGAGCGGTGATCGCTGATCGCCACTTCGCCAGCGCCGATCAGGCAATCGATGAAAACGATATCGCTGCGCACGCTGCCGGTCAGTGTGGTTGGTGGCAGGTGATAGCCGCCGCTGTGCGCCCACGCCGACAAGCCTTGTTCGCGTAGACCATTCACTGTGGCGACCAGGTCGCGCGTGCCGCGTGCCACGTCGTCGGTGCCAAGCAAGCCGATCACGCTGGTGACGCCGGTGCGCGTGTAGGCCGACAGCGGCAACGATGGGACTCGCGTTGCGAATCCGGCTTCGCCACCACCGCCGGTGACGTGGACATGGCCATCGATCAGGCCCGGGATCAGGCGACGCCCTTCGAGGTCTATGTCGACGATATCCAATGTTGAGGGCAGATCGATCTTCGATTCGCTCAGCGCAAGAATTTTTCCGCCGCCGATCAGCAGATGACGAATGCCGAGCGCCTGCGGCGCATGGACATCGGCGTTGCGGATCGACAACAGGTCAGCGGGTGGCAAGGGGTAAAGCGACACGGCGACACTCCTTGAAGACTGATGATCAGCTTAGCGGAATGGTGCCTTCCTCTTCCCTTGCGGGCTGGCTGCTGAAACGACACTCGGTATCATCAAGCCTGAAATCTGTCCGATGGGAAACCTGCATGCGCATCATCAGCTTCAACGCCAATGGCATCCGCTCGGCCGCCAACAAGGGCTTCTTCGAGTGGTTCGCGATGCAGGATGCGGATGTGCTGTGCGTGCAAGAAACCAAGGCGCAGGAAGACCAGCTCGGCGCCGACGTGTTCCACCCCGCCGGCTATCAGCGCTGGTTCAAGGATGCGAGTACGAAGAAGGGTTACAGCGGCGTCGCGATCTATTCGCGGATTGCACCGGATGAAGTGAAAACCAAAATTGGCTGGAAGCCGTTCGATGACGAAGGCCGTTACATCGAGGCGCGTTTCGGCAATCTCAGCGTGGTGTCGTTCTACATTCCGTCCGGGTCATCGGGCGATCTGCGCCAGCAGTTCAAGTTCGATGCGATGGCCAAGCTGATGCCTATCTTCGACAAGTGGCGCAAAAGCGGTCGCGACTACGTGCTCTGTGGCGACTGGAACATCGTGCATACGAAGAACGACATCAAGAACTGGGCGTCGAACCAGAAAAACTCCGGTTGCCTGCCCGATGAGCGCGCCTGGCTCGACGACCTGTTGCTCAAGCGCGGCTGGGTCGACAGCTTCCGTGCGATCAAGCCCGAGGCGGTCGAATACAGCTGGTGGTCCAATCGCGGCCAGGCGCGCGCCAACAATGTTGGATGGCGCATTGACTACCAGATCGTGACGCCGTCGCTGCGCGACAAGTTGCGTGCCTGCGAGATCACCGCCAGTCCACGGTTTTCCGACCACGCGCCGTTTGCGGTCGACTATGCGCTCTGACCTGAACTCCGCCCCCGCCAAGCCCGCCCGTCCCGGCTGGCGCGACGTCCTGCGCCGCCTTGGCCAGCCCAAGGTCGCGATTATGGTGCTGCTGGGATTCGCGTCCGGCCTGCCGTTCATGCTGGTCGGCAACACCATGGGGTTCTGGTTGCGCGAGGGCGGCGTCGAGCTGTCGGCGATCGGGTTCCTGTCGTGGGTGGGGCTGGCCTATTCGCTGAAGTTCCTGTGGGCGCCGGTGATCGACAAGGTCGACGCGCCGATCCTCGGCCGCTGGCTGGGCCGCCGCCGTG
This sequence comes from Lysobacterales bacterium, assembly GCA_038255665.1. Lineage (GTDB taxonomy): Bacteria > Pseudomonadota > Gammaproteobacteria > Xanthomonadales > Rhodanobacteraceae > Dokdonella. The sequence goes on from JBBSLA010000072.1 coordinate 7,880, forward strand.
GCTGGATGGCGCTGGCCCAGATCACGGTGATCGCGGCACTGTTCGCCATGGCCATCCTCAAGCCCGAGGGCGGGCTGGTCGCGTTCGCGGTGCTGGCGCTCGTCGCGGCGTTCGCGTCGGCGACCCAGGACATCGTCATCGACGCTTGGCGGATCGAAAGCGCCGACAGCGGCGAGGAGCTGGCGGTGCTCAGCGCGGGTTACCAGCTCGGCTACCGCGGCGCGCTGCTGGTCACCGACGCGCTGATCCTGATCCTCGCCGCGTACGTCGGCTGGTCGGTGTCGTACCAGATGATGGCGCTGGTGATGGTGGTCGGACTGGTCGCGACCGGGCTGGCGCGCGAACCCGCCGCCGCGCTGCGCGTGGCCACCGCGCACGGATCAATGCGGACGGCGCAGGGGCTGTACGACGCGATTGCCGGTCCGTTCATCGCGTTCTTCAAGCAGCACGGCAGCTGGGCGCTGCTGATGCTGGCGATGATCAGCCTGTACCGGCTACCCGACTTCGTTATGGGGCCGATGGCAAACCCGTTCTACGCCGACCTGGGCATTGACAAGGAAACCGTCGGCGCGGTGCGCGGCTCGTTCGGGCTGATCGCCTCGATCACCGGCATCGCCGTCGCGGGCCTGTTCGCGCTGCGATTCGGCTTCGTCGCCACGCTGCTGGCCGGCGCGATCCTCGGCCCCGGCTCCAACCTCGCGTTCGCCTACCTCGCCCTGCATGGCGCCGACACCGGGGTGTTCACCACCGCAATGGTGATCGACAACTTCAGCACCGGCTTCGCCGGCACCGCGCTGGTCGCCTACATGTCCAGTCTCACCAGCATCGGCTACACCGCCACCCAGTACGCGCTGTTGAGCTCGTTCTACGCGCTGCTGGGCAAGGCGCTGAAGGGCTTTTCGGGGGTGGCCGTCGAGCAGCTCGAATTGGGCCGCAGCCTGCTCGAGGCCTATTCGCTGTTCTTCGTGGGCACCGCGGTGATCGGCATCCCGGCACTTGCGCTATGCCTGCTGCTGGCGGTGCGCAAGCCGATCGTGGCGCCCTCCACCTTGGCCAGTGCCGCGCCTCCCCGCTGACCGTGGAATCGCTGGACATGACCCAGACCGTACTGCTCGGCATCGCCCCGGTGCTGCTGGAGCGGATCGCCACGGCCCCCGGCTGGGGCCAGCAAGTCGCTATGGTCACCCTGCTCGAACACGGCGTGTTCGCGTGAGACGCACAGCGGACCGCGCGGCGCTTCGGAGGATTCGATCATGGGCGGCAATGCTATGCGATCAGCGCGCCGCAAACATGGCGGAGCTGCGTTGCGGCTGTGATTTTCTACGACGCCAGTGGCGCGGCGAAAATAGCGCCGAGCAAGCGCGGCCCGCGCGCACCGGTAACGCTGGGCAGGTTGCCCGGACGCCCGTGCAGACGCTCGCGCGCAAGCCACGCGAACGTCGCCGCTTCGACGAAGTCCGGATCGATGCCGATGTCGGCAGTGCTGCCAACCTTGATCGGTGCCATCGCATCGGCCAGTGCCGTCATCAACGCGGTGTTGTGGACGCCACCACCGCAGCCGAGCACTTCGTCCACGGACGGTCCGTTGTCGCGAATCGCGTTGGCAATCGTCTGCACGCTCAGCGCCAGCAAGGTCGCCTGCACATCGACGGCGCTGACGCCATCGATGAGGCGCGGCTCCAGCCAATCGAGATTGAACTGCTCGCGTCCGGTGCTTTTTGGCGCGGGTGATTCGAAGTAGGCATCGTCCAGCAAGCGCGACAGCAAGCCGGAATGAACAGTGCCGGTTATCGCCCACGCTCCGCCCTCATCCCGCGGCTGACCGGTATGGCGTACCGCCCATGCATCCATCAGGCAATTGGCCGGACCGGTATCGAAGCCGAGCACGCCGCCTTCGTCATTGAACACGGTGACGTTCGCGATGCCACCCAGGTTGAGCAAGGCGCGTCGATTGCCTCGCACCAGCGCGGCGCGGTGAAACGCCGGTGCCAGCGGTGCACCCTGGCCACCGGCAGCGACATCGGCGCGACGGAAATCAGCGATCGTCATGATGCCGGTCAATTCGGCGATGACCGACGGATCACCGAGCTGAATCGTGAAGGGAAACTCGCCCAGCGGTTTGTGGCGAACGGTCTGGCCATGCGACCCGAGTGCCGTTATCGAAGCGGCGTCAACACCAGCGTCGGCAAGCAGTGCATTCGCGCTGTCGGCGAAATGGCGTGCAATGGCGACATCGAGCGTGCCCAGTTCATCGAGCGGCACGCTAGGTGCGTTGCGGGCGAGACCGAGGATTCGGTCACGCAAGGAGTCTGGATAGGGATACGTTGCTGCCGCGGCGATGCGCGGTTGCGGATCGAAGTCGACCAGCGCAACGTCGACGCCGTCGGCGCTGGTACCGGAGATCAGGCCGAGGAAGCGCTGCTCAACCGCCACGCGGGCTGCGAGCGGCGCCGCGTTTGGTATCGGCTGAAGCCAGTCTTGCGGCATCGACGAAGTTGAGCTTCGCCAGCATCGGCGAGGTCAGTTGGCGGAATTGCGCCAGTTGTCCCGCAGGCAACGGTTCCGGCGGTGGCAGGGTTACCTTGAGCGGATCGCGATGCACGCCACCGAGGCGGAATTCGTAGTGCAGGTGCGGGCCGGTGGCGAGGCCGGTCATGCCGACAAAACCGATCGTCTGGCCTTGAGCCACATGCTGTCCCACCTTGACATTGGCGAAGCGCGACATATGCCCGTACAGCGTCGTGTACTTGCCTTCGTGCTGGATGATGACGACGTTGCCGTAACCATTCTGGCTGCCGCGAAACGCCACCTTGCCGGCACCTGCGGCGCGGATCGGCGTGCCCGACGGCGCCGCGTAGTCGACGCCACGATGGGCGCGCATGCGACCCAGCACCGGATGCATGCGTCCCGAACTGAATACCGACGAGATGCGGGTGAACTCGACCGGCGTGCGCAGGAAGCTCTTGCGCAGCGGGCGGCCGTCTTCGGTGTAATACAGCGTTTCGCCGGCGATGTTGGTGTAACGAACGGCGGTGTAGCGCTTGCCCTGGTTGATGAAGGTGGCAGCCAGTATGTCGCCGCTGCGCAGCAATTCGCCATCGCGATAGACGGTGTCGTAGATAGCGCTGAAGCTGTCGCCCTGGCGCAGGTCCTGGGCGAAGTCGATGTCATAGCCGAACGCGTTGGCGAGTTTCAGGGTCATCGCATCGGTCATGCCGGCCTGGTCACCGGCCTCGAACAGCGAGCGGTTGACCACACCGTGGGCAACCTGGACGCGCCGCTCAACGGCACGGTCCTCGACTTCTTCGCGGACGCCGCTGTGCTCAAAACGAAGGATGACGCGCGCTGCATCGCCGCGATCAAAACGCATCGCGTGTAGCGAGCCATCGCTGCCGACGTCGAAAGCGAACTCATTGCCGGGGCGCAGGCGCCGCAGCGCCGAAGCATCGTCCTGGGAGTCCAGCGCACGTTGCAGGTCGCTGGCCGCGAAGCCTTGTTCCTGGAACACGTCGGAAAGCGACTGACCTGGCCTCACCGAAATGATGCGCCAGTCGTCGCCGACGCCGGCAACCAGTGCAGCAATCGCCGGATCGGCTTGTTGCGGCGCCAGTTCCGGTAGATCGATTTCGAGCTTGGTCAGCGGTTGCGGATCGTGGCGAGTCGCGTTAGCCCAGTTGGGCACCATGAATCCGGCGGCAAGGGTTGCGACGGCGACGATGCCGCCAAGTACCCAATGACCATGGGTTCGAATGACAGGGTGCGCGACGATCTTCTTCATGGGCATCCGGCTGGCCGTTGGAATTGCTGGCGGTGACGCTTGCGCGTCCGACCCGAGTCCACATGACTATTCGGCGCTGACGATGAGATCGTTTTGCGCCTGCAAACCACGCCGTTGCCCCGGGGGCGACGACGTACCATAACCAGCCTGTACGAACGGCGTCAATCCCAATCGGGACAAAGACTTGCGACACATTCTTCGCTAACGAATAGTTAACGGCAGATCGCCTTTTTCGATATGCTGCGCCCCCAGCCGATCTCCCAGCCAGAACCTATCCCCGCCATGACGGATATCCAATCCGCCCTCGACCTGATTGGTCGCGGTGCCGAAGAAATAATCAAGCACGACGACCTTGTCGCCCGGCTGAAGCTGGGCCGACCGTTGCGGATCAAGGCCGGCTTCGATCCGACTGCGCCCGACCTCCACATCGGCCACACCGTGCTGCTCAACAAGATGCGCCAGTTCCAGGACTTGGGCCACGAGGTCACATTCCTTATAGGTGACTTCACCGGGATGATCGGCGACCCGACCGGCAAGAATGTCACCCGCAAGCCGCTGACCCGCGAGGATGTTCTTGCCAACGCGCAGACCTATTCCGACCAGGTCTTCAAGGTGTTGGACCGCGAACGCACCACGGTGCGCTTCAACTCGGAATGGTTTGGCGCCATGAGTGCGGCGGACATGATCCGGCTTGCCGCGCAGCATACGGTCGCACGCATGCTGGAGCGCGACGACTTCGCCAAGCGCTACGCCGGCCAGCAGCCGATCGCGATCCACGAATTCCTGTATCCGCTTGTGCAGGGTTACGACTCGGTCGCGATGCAATCCGATGTCGAGCTCGGTGGTACCGACCAGAAATTCAATCTACTGATGGGCCGCGCCTTGCAGGAACAGCACGGCCAGCCGCCACAAGTCGTCATCACGGTGCCCCTGCTCGAAGGCACCGACGGCGTCGCCAAGATGGGCAAGTCGCTGGGCAACTATGTGGGCATCAACGAGCCAGCCATCGACATCGTCACCAAGACGATGAAGATCGGCGATGAGCTGATGTGGCGCTGGTTCGAGCTGCTCAGCTTTGATACCAGCATGGCGGACATTGCGTCGATGAAAGCCGACATCGAATCAGGTGCGTTGAATCCGCGCGATGCCAAGCTGCGGCTCGCCCGCGAATTGGCGGCGCGCTTCCACGATGACGCCGCTGCCGAACTGGCAATCGCCGGCTGGCATGCCGTCGTTCGTGGTGAAGGCGATACCAGCTTGTTGCCTCTGACCGAAATCGTCGTGCCCAGCGAAGGTCTGCGACTGCCGGCCTTGCTTGTGGCGGCGGGCCTTGCCAGCAGCAACTCCGAAGCCAATCGCAAGCTCAAGGAGCGCGCAGTCCGCATTGATGCTGACGTTGTCGAGGATGCGTCGCGCATGTTCGCGCCAGCGTTTGAAGGCGTGTTGCAGGTGGGTAAGCGTAACTTCGCACGGGTGCTGCTGACGGTGGTCTGACGTCCTTGGCGCCGCGACCTCCGGCCATCGGGTCGGGGGCGGAAAATTGGAGCAAAAACATCCCTCAAAGGTGTTGACGGAGGTGCAATGTGATGTAGAATGCGCGGCTCGCTTGAACGAAAGGTTCTAGCGGCTGGCGGTGCTTCTGCGGAGGTTTTGCGGGGTATTGCAGGTGAAGGTTCTGATCTTTGAC
>JBBSLA010000073.1:0-12980 GCA_038255665.1 Lysobacterales bacterium
CCCATCGTCTTGATGTCGCGCCACGTCGAGTTGCCCGAATGCGTCGGCAGATTGCCAAGTCGTACCGGCGTTGTGCCGCTGATATCGACGAACGCGGTGCCGTTGTTCAGGCCGACCAGCGCGTACTCCTTGCCGGTCAGCGGATCGGTCCAACCCCAACTGTCGTTGACTATCCCCGTGGCGCCCAACTGGCTTCTGCTCAGCTGGCCAAGGAAGTCGACGTTGCTGCACGGGTAACCCGCAGCGACGTTGTTGACGCACGGCGTTCCATGACTCGGTACCGGGCCGGTCGCGGCAGCATTCGGCGCGAACGAACTCAGCGCGAACAACGTCGCGAGGAAAACGGCAATCTTCATGGTGGACCCCGGGGAACGAGCGGCGAACTATAGCAGTGGTGCCCGGCACTTCGACGACGATGTGTCGATCGATCGGTGTGGTGCTTTCACGCCGTCAGCTCACGCAGCGCGGCGTCGAGCACCTCGGCGGAAACGCCACGCCTCTTCAAGGCTCGCGCCAGCTTTTCCACACCATCATTGGCGAACATTGCCTCATCCCGACGCAAGCTTTCGCTGATGTAGGCCTGGAGCAAAGTTTGGTAACCGGCATGACCCTTGTGCGGCGCAATCGCCTTCAGGCTGTCGACCACGTCCACTGGAATGCGCAGGGTGATGCTGGTGGTTTCGCGATCTGCCCTCAAGCGCGTTTTGAAGGTTTATTGAGCATGGAGATTCTCGTCAACGGAAGTTTGCGACCTGGCTGCTCCAATCCCCGATGAGCCCAAACCCAAGAACCTCGTCATTCCTGCGAACGCAGGAATGACAAAGAACTGTTCCTGGTCGCCTGAGCGAGTCCTTGCAACCACTCCCGAAAGGAGTGCACCGACGCGGGAATGACGACGTCGATAGTGTCACTCATCCGTGCCGGCGATCCTGCACTTGCGTATTTACAATATCAATGCAAAAAGAAGCGTTGACGTTTTCGTCAGCCCACTTTCTGCAAGGTGAAACCACCATCGAGTGGGGGCATCGGGCGGACGTAGTGATCGACCAGCAGGAAGGCGAACAGCGCCATCAGATAGATGATGGAGTAGTTGAACACCTTCATCGGAAAAATTTCGTCGGGTGGGTTGAGCAGGCGGATCGCGTACCAGAGAAAACCGCCACCAAGCACCACCGCGCCGCCGAGATAGAACAGGCCACTCATGCCGGTCAGGTAAGGCAACAGCGTCACGATGAACAACAGGATCGTGTAGGCCAGAACGTGCCAGCGCGTGTAGACCACGCCGTGGGTGACCGGCAGCATTGGCACTTGCGCGCGTGAGTAGTCGTCGCGCCGGAAGATGGCCAACGCCCAGAAATGCGGCGGCGTCCAGATGAAGATAATCAGGAACAGCAACAGCGCGTAGGGATGAACTTCACCGGTGATTGCTGCCCAGCCGAGTACAGGAGGCGCCGCGCCCGCAGCGCCGCCGATGACGATGTTCTGCGGCGTGGCGCGCTTCAGGAACGCGGTGTAGACCACGGCGTAGCCAATCAGCGATGCGAACGTCAGCCAGGCAGTCAGCGCGTTGACAAAGACAAACAGCAGCAGCATAGACAGCGCGCCGAGCATGATCGCGAACACCAGTACTTGCCAAGGTTTCAGAGCGCCGGTTACCAACGGCCGATGCGACGTGCGCGCCATCACGCGATCGATGCGCTGGTCGATCAGATGATTGATCGCCGCCGCCGATGCCGCCGCCAGCCAGATGCCGATAAAGCCGACCACCGCAGGAACCAGCGGCGGCCAACCGGGCACGGCGAGGAACATGCCGATGATCGCGGTGAACACAATCAGCGCGACGACACGTGGCTTGGTCAGCTCCAGATATTCGCGAACGATGCTCGGCATGGTCAGGTCGATAGCGCGGGACGTACGACGCCAGTATCAGACATCGGGGCACTCGGCGTAGCCTGCAGGCGCGCGAGCAGGCCGATCAAACTCAACAGCAACAGCGCGGCGACGGCGGTGTGGGCCGTCGCTACGGCCAACGGCAAACCAAGCACGACGTTGCTGATGCCCAGTACGATCTGCACGATCAGCAGTGCGCCGATAACGATGCCAAAAAGCGGCAGTCCGCGACGCCACGCCAGCACGGCCAGCGCGCCGACATGCAGCAACACAATCAAGGCGCCGATGCGATGGCTCATCTGGATCGCACTTCGTGCCGCACCATCGAGGATACCGCCCTCGTAGTTGACGCCAATGCCGCGCCAAAGCACGAAGGCTTCACCGAAATCGGTTTGTGGCCACCACTGACCCAGGCAACGCGGAAAGTCCATGCCACAGGCGAGCGCTGCGTAATTCGCGCTCGTCCAGCCACCGAGAGCGATCTGGATGGCGAGCAGCACGATGCCGGCGATCAGCATCGGCTTCAGTCGCTGCGCTTGCGCAGGCAACCCATGCGTGCGTTGCGCATACGCGAGGCTGAAAGCGATGTAGCCCAGCAATGAGAACAACAACAGTCCGCCGAGCAGGTGACCCATGACAACGATCGGTTTCAACAACCAGGTCACCGTCCACAAGCCGAGCATGGCCTGGAAGATCACGACCGCGAGGCTGATCGTCGCGACGCGCCACGCCCCAGCTTTGTCCAGCTTCGCCGCTGCAATGAAAGGCAAGACCATTGCGATCGCGGAAAGAATCGATGACACCAGAAACGCCTGTTTCATGTAACTGGCGACACCAATCGCCGCCGCAACGGCCGACGCGCCGATCAGCCAGCGCAATCGCGGCCGCGACCACACGGCGATGAACGCGATCACGAGCACCAGCACGCCAAGTGCGCCGGCGATCATGCGATGGCCCTGCTCGCGCCAGGCCTTGTGTCCTTCGTAGGCGCGCTCGGGAAACGCGGCGTTGGCGTTAGCGATCTCCTGCTCGTGGCCGGGCCAGCTCGCCTTGCCGTAGCAGGTGGGCCAGTCAGGGCAGGACAGGCCCGCATTGGAGAGCCGCACGAACGCACCGAACACGATCACGACGAACGTGAACGCGGTCGCGAATGCCGCCAGCCGCAACAACCATGTTCGCGACGCCGATGTCACTTGACCACCTTCTTCATGTCCTTGCGCAGGCCGGTCGGGTTGAAGCCATCGCGATACAGGCTGAGCGCGGTGCCGTTGGACTGGACCAGGATCGCCGCGAGGCTGTCGGCACCCGTCGGTCGAAACTCGGATAGCTGCTTGCCGTCGTCGCGCGCGACTTGCCATTCCGGTGCCAGCGCCGCAGCGCCTGGTGTCCGCTCACCCAAGTACATCAAGCGCACGCGCTGCATGTTCTGGTTCATGGTGATGCGTGCGTTGCGCATCATCGCGAGCTGCTCCTCGCAACGCGCGGCGCAACTCGCGCCGGGCAAGGCGAGCAGGGTGAAGCGAGGTTCTTCCGGATCGCGCCAGTCGTATCGGCTGCCGTCTTCGAGCGTCAGCGGCACGTCAACGAAACTGCGTTGCGGTTCTATCGGTTCGCCATTGCCGCGCGTGCCGGGCATCCAGCCGGTCAGGCCAACGCCGGCCGCGATCATCAACGGGGCAAGGAACACCGCTGCGATCAGGATCAACTGGCGGCGACTGCGACGACGGGCTTCGGTGTTTGGATCATTCATTTGTTGATGTCTGGCGATTTACGTCGCCGATGCACGACGACGAAGATGACGAAGGCAGCAATGGCAAACGAAAACCATTGCAGCGCATAGGCGCGGTGTTTGTCCGGCACCATCACCTCCGGCGTCCAATGCCGCTCGAAGCCGCTGGCCGGATCGGCGTCGAGAAGGAGCACACGGGTGTCGAGCGTGCGCCCCGCATCCTTGGCGATTTCGTCACGATCAATCCGGATCGTCGACTTCGGCCACGTCGCCTGCCCCGGCAGTGCATTACCACCAAGGCGAAAACCAATCCCGGGTGGCGGCGCGTAGAGGCCAGTCAGCGTCGCCGCTTCGTCGACCAGCACCGGAATGGCTGGCTTGTTACGCGGATCCTGCTGGACCAGAAACCCTCGATCAACAAGAAGCGACGGTCCGCTTTCGTCCGGCTGGAACAGCATCCATACGATCACGCCGGCACGACCTTCACGGGTCTGGTTGTCGAGCACGTAAACGTGCCGACCATCGTAGCGGCCAGTGATCGAAACGCGCGGATAATGTTGTGGCGTTTCGTCACGGCGTGCTTCTGCGAGGGTCACTGGCGTTGCGCTTTCGGCCAATGAGAACGCGTCGAACAACCGTTGTTTCTCGTCGGCGCGGCGTAGTTGCCAGAAGCCAAGCAACACGAACGCGACAACGCCGACGATCAGCAGGGCCATCGCAAGCAAGCTGGGACGACGCCAGTATGCGGTCATCGCGTCGCTATAATCGACAGCGTGCGCAAGGCGCTGCCCGGACCGGAACCGATACCCATGTTGAGCAAGATATTGATCGTTGGTTTCCTCATAGCCATCGTCTACAACCTCGGCGCCGGCATGTATTACATGTTCACCGACAAGGGCGGCAGCGACCGCATGGTGAAAGCGCTGACCCGGCGCATCGGGTTGTCCGTGTTGCTGATCGCGCTGCTGATTATCGGCATCTTCAGCGGCATCATCCAGCCGCATGGCGTCAATCTCGGCTGAGATCGCGAGTCTCTAAAACACGAAAACGGAGCCATGAAGCTCCGCTTTCGTGGCTGCGCGGCAGCTTGTGAACGCCTACAGCACGTAGACGAACACGAACAGGCCGAGCCAGACCACATCGACGAAATGCCAGTACCAGGCAACGGCCTCAAACGCAAAGTGATTGTCGCGCGTGAAATGTCCCTTGGCGCAGCGGAACCACATCACGATCAGCATGATGGTGCCGAGCAACACGTGCATGCCGTGGAAGCCGGTCAACATGAAGAACGTGGAGCCGTAGACGCCGCTATTCAGGGTCAGGTTGAGTTCGGTGTAGGCCTCAATGTACTCATGTGCCTGGTAGTACAGGAAGGTTACGCCAAGAAGAATCGTCGCGCCCAGCCACACCAGCAACGCTTTGCGATGGCCGCTGCGCAGCGCATGGTGAGCGAAAGTGATGGTGACGCCGGAACTCAGCAACAGCAAAGTATTCAGCAGCGGCAGGCCCCAGGCCGGAATCGTCTCGAAAGCGCCGCCGATCGCAGCAGGGCCATTGGTCGGCCATGACGCTGTATAGCCGCTCCAGATGTAGAGGTTGGTCAGCGCGCCGTGGCCTTCGCCACCAACCCACGGCACCGACAGCATGCGCGCATAAAACAGCGCGCCGAAGAACGCTGCGAAGAACATCACTTCCGAGAAGATGAACCACATCATTCCCATCCGGAATGAGACATCGACCTGGTTGTTGTAGCGGCCGGCGATCGATTCGCGGATCACTTCGCCGAACCAGCCAAACAGCATCACGACAAAAATGCCGATGCCGAGGTAGAACAGCGGCTTGGAAAGCAGCCCTCCGCTTTCATTAACCAGGTGGGCCGCGCCAACCATGGTGCATATCATCGCCACCGAGCCGACCAGCGGCCAGTAGCTGCTAGACGGAATGTAATAGGCGCCGGGTGTTGCGTGTGCCATGGTCGTGTGACCCCTGTTTTTCCTGGTGCCGTCAGCCCGCGACGGGCAACGGCGATCCGATGTCCGCGACGCGCTCGGTCGCCGCGGTGTTTTCGTAGAAGGTATAGGACAGCGTCAGTTGCGTCACATCGACCGGCAACGCCGGATCGACGACGAAGCGTACCGGCATGCGGCGCGATTCACCCGGAGCCAACAGCTGTTCAGTGAAGCAGAAGCATTCGGTCTTGTTGAAGTACAACGACGCGGTGCTCGGCGCAACGCTGGGCACCGCATTGCCGACGATCGCAACTTCGGCATCGTTGCGTGCGTTGAAGAACACCTCGGTCAACTTGCCCGGGTGCACCTGGATGCTTTGCTGTTCGGTCACGAATTGCCACGGCAACTTGCTGTTGACGTTGGCAACGAACTGGATGGTGATGGTGCGCGAGGGGTCTTCGACGAAACTCGCCGCCGTCGCCTCGCTGACGCCGCCTTCGGACAGCTTGATACCGAGCACGTGCTCGCACGTGATCCGGTACAGCGGGATCATGCCCCAACCGAACAGGAACGCGAACCCGCAAACGATCATCGTCGTCTTGACGATGCTGCGCGTGGATTTCTCGTTCTTGTTGGCCGTCATCGCAGCGCCACCCGAATGAATCCGAGTACGAAGATCAGCAACGCGACGCCGCCAAGGATCAGCGCGAGCCGTCGCGCCGACTTGCGTTGGCGTGCGATCACTTCCGGATCATTGCTGGGCGTGGGGTAGCTCATTGCGGAGATGGCTGCGTGCTGGCTCAGTGCGACACGTCTTCGTGGGCAAGCATTCCCGGGCGGATCACCGGCGGCAGTTCCCAGGTGTGGTGCGGCGCCGGCGACGGCACTTCCCATTCAAGCCCCTTGGCGCCTTCCCAGACGCGGGCTGTTGCAGGTGCCTTGGAGAAGAATGCGCAATGCACGACGACGCCGAGGAACAGCAGCTGGCTGGCTCCAAACCAGAAGCCGCCGATGGAGCTGATCATGTTGAAATCGGCGAAGGCGACGTTGTAGTCGGGAATGCGGCGCGGCATACCGGCTAGCCCAAGGAAGTGCTGCGGGAAGAACAACACGTTGACCGAGACCACGCTCATCCAGAAATGGATCTTGCCCCAGCGCTCGGAGTACATCTTGCCGGTCCACTTGGGGATCCAGTAATAGGTGGCCGCCATGATCGCGAAGATCGCGCCGGTGACCAGCACGTAGTGGAAATGAGCGACCACGAAATAGGTGTCGTGGTACTGAAAGTCGGCCGGCACGATGGCCAGCATCAGGCCGGAGAAACCACCGATGGTGAACAGGATGACGAAGGCGACCGCGAACAACATCGGCGTCTCGAACGTCATCGAGCCTTCCCACATCGTGGTCACCCAGTTGAAGACCTTCACCCCGGTCGGGATCGCGATCAGCATCGTCGCGTACATGAAGAATAGTTCGCCACCGAGCGGCATGCCGACAGTGAACATGTGGTGCGCCCAGACGATGAATGACAGGAACGCGATCGAGGCGACGGCGTAGACCATCGCCTGGTAACCGAACAGCGGCTTGCGCGCGAAGGTCGGGATGATCTCGCTGACAATACCGAACGCCGGCAGGATCATGATGTAGACCTCGGGATGGCCGAAGAACCAGAAGATGTGCTGGTACATCACCGGGTCGCCACCACCGGCAGCGTTGAAGAAACTGGTGCCGAAATACTTGTCGGTCAGCAGCATGGTGACTGCGCCAGCCAACACCGGCATCACCGCGATCAGCAGGAACGCCGTGATCAGCCAGCTCCAGACGAAGATCGGCATCTTGAGCAAATCCATGCCCGGCGCACGCATGTTGAGCACGGTCGCGATGATGTTGATCGCGCCCATGATCGAGCTGATACCGGCGACGTGGATCGCGAAGATCGCGAACGCGACCGAGTTGCCGCCCTGCAACGACAGCGGCGGATACAGCGTCCAGCCGCCCTGCGGACCACCGCCCGGCATGAACAGCGTCGACAGTAGCAAGGCGAACGCGACCGGCAGCAACCAGAACGACCAGTTGTTCATGCGCGGCAGGGCCATGTCGGGCGCACCGACCTGAAGCGGAATCATCCAGTTGGCCAAGCCGACGAAGGCCGGCATCACCGCGCCGAAGATCATCACCAGCGCGTGCACCGTGGTCATCTGGTTGAAGAAGTCCGGCTGCACCAACTGCATTCCCGGCTCGAACAACTCGGCGCGGATGATCATCGCCATCGAGCCGCCGATGAAGAACATCAGCAGCGAGAAGATCAGGTAGAGCGTTCCAATGTCCTTGTGGTTGGTCGAGAAGAACCAGCGCTGGACAAAGGTTTGCGGCGCGTGGCCATGGTCGTCATGACCGTGGGCGTCGTCGTGGGTCGCTGCGTATGCCATGGGTTTGTCTCTCGCTGATGCGTTGGATCAGCCCTGCGCGACAGGCGCGACGGGCGTTTCTGGAGTCGTGGTCGGCGCCGCGTCGGGCGCGGAATCGGGTGTGGTCGGCTCAGCCGGAACTTCGGGCGCTGGCGCAGGCGGCGGTGTCAGCGCGGCTTCGCGCTCGTCCAGCCAGCTTTCGAATTCGGCCTTCGGCACGACCTTCACCACGATCGGCATGAAGCCGTGGTCCTTGCCGCACAGTTCCGCGCACTGACCGCGATAGGTGCCGGGTTCGTCGATCTTGGTCCAGGTCGAGTTGATCATGCCGGGGATGGCGTCCTGCTTCCAACCCAGGTCAGGCACCCACCAAGCGTGGATTACGTCGTCGGCGGTGATCACGAATTGCACTTTCACGCCGGCGGGGAGAATGAGCGGATTGTCTACATCAAGCAGATAGGTCGAAACGCCGTCGACTTCCAGCCCGTGCGGATCCTTGCCAGAGCGCAATTGGCGCACTTCGTTCGACGACTCGGCCAGCTTGGACACGAAGCCGACGTTGTGCGCCTTGCCGTAATAACTCTTGTAGTCGTAACGCCATTTCCACTGGTAGCCGGTGATCTGCACGACCATGTCGGAGTTGGTGGTATCGGCCATCTTCACCAGCACCTTGGTGGCGGGCCATGCGCAGACGATCAGGATCAGGATCGGGATCACCGTCCAGATCGCCTCCATCAGCGTGCTGTGGCTCCACGTGGCCGGCACCGCACCCTTGGATTTGCGGAACCGGAACATGGCATAGAACATCGCCCCGAACACGACGATGCCGATGACCACGCAGATCCACAATGTGATCATGTGCAGTTGCTGCACTTCGCGCGACGTTTCGGTGACGCCGACCGGCATGTTGAGCTGCCAGCGATGCGGCGTCGCCAATGCATAGGTACTGGCCAGCAGGGCCGACGCCGTGCCGACCGCTGCCGCGCTGACGCGGGCCATTCGTCCAAACCAAGCTGACATCATCGCCACCATCCCGACTCGCAAACCCATCACGCGCGACGACTGCATCGGCAGCGCCACACCGGAAACGCTCCAGCGACAGGAATCCAAAGGTTTGGTCCGGCCTTGTCGCGTCGAACAATCCGGTGGACATCCCGGCTGGGTCGAGGCGACTTGGCGATCAAACCGGTGGCTGGCATTGCGACGCAGCCATTCGGGCGCGTCGCACATGACCGTGAATTCCGGTACTGGCAACCCACGGATGATAGTTGAGCGCGGCAGACAGGGGCAAGGCATGACAGGGGCTGCGGGCTTTCCAGCGGCAATTTGCGGCTGTGTCAGATCGCCACAACCCGAGGCGTTTCCTGTCGTACCCGGCCGTTGGGCAGACAGGTTGCGACCGGCTGACTAAACTAGCGATCTTTATCGACGCCCTGCTCGAGATCGCCTGTGACCGAGATTCTCTCGCCCGAACTGCCCGTCACCATTGATCCGATTCGCTCGCGCATCACCGGCGCCTGGGCCCGCGATGAAACCGAAGCGGTCAACGAACTGTTGGGCCAGGCCACCTTGCCGCCGGCCGAGCGCGAACTGGTGCTGGCACGCGCCAGCGAGCTGGTTGCACGGGTTCGCGCCAAGGCCGACCAGCAATCGGCGGTCGAGTCGTTCATGCGCGAATACGACCTGTCCAGCGAGGAAGGCGTGTTGCTGATGTGCGTGGCCGAGGCGCTGCTGCGCATCCCCGACTCTGAAACCGCCGACAAGCTGATTCGCGACAAGCTGGGCGAGGCGAATTGGCGCAAGCACCTGGGCGAAAGCGAATCGGTGTTCGTCAACGCATCCACCTGGGGCCTGATGCTGACCGGTCGCCTGGTGACGCTGGGCGAGGAAACTCGCGGCAATTTCTCCAGTGCGCTGAAGCGCCTCGCGGGGCGCGCTGGCGAACCGGTCATCCGCCTCGCCGTGCGCCAGGCCATGCGCATCATGGGGCACCAGTTCGTGATGGGCCGCACCATCGACGCCGCGCTCGATCGCTCGGTCAACAAGGAAAATCGCAGTTACCGCTATTCGTTCGACATGCTCGGCGAAGCCGCGCTGACCGAAGCCGACGCGCAGCGCTATCAACAGTCCTATCTCAACGCGATCGACGCGATCGGCCGGCGTGGGCCGTTTCGCAGCCTGGTCGATGCGCCATCGATTTCGGTGAAGCTGTCGGCCCTGCATCCGCGCTACGAGGTGGCCAAGCGCGAGCGCGTGCAACGCGAATTGACGCCACGCTTGCTCGAACTCGCCCAGTGCGCCATGCGCCATGGCATCGGCATGACCATCGATGCCGAAGAAGCCGATCGCCTGGAATTGTCACTGGACGTGATCGGTGCCGTGTTCGCCGACCCGTCGCTGGAAGGCTGGAACGGCTTCGGCATCGTGGTGCAGACCTACCAGAAACGCGCGCCGTTCGTGATCGACTGGTTGACCGACATGGCTCGCAGGGCCAATCGTCGCTGGTGCGTTCGCCTGGTCAAGGGTGCCTACTGGGATTCTGAAATCAAGCGCGCCCAGGAGGCTGGCCTCACTGGCTATCCGGTGTTCACGCGCAAGCCCAATACCGACGTTTCCTATCTCGCCTGCGCGCGGCAGTTGTTCGATGCCGGCACCGATTGGGTTTACCCACAGTTCGCAACGCACAACGCGCATACGATCGCCTCGATCCAGCATCTCGCCAATGGTCGGCCATTCGAGTACCAGCGTCTGCACGGCATGGGCGTGGACCTCTACAACGAGGTGATCGGGCCGAAAAACCTCAACGTGCCGTGCCGCGTGTACGCGCCGGTTGGCAGCCACGAGGATCTGCTGCCGTACCTGGTGCGGCGCCTGCTTGAGAATGGCGCCAACACCAGTTTCGTCAATCGCATCGTCGATGAAGATGTGTCGATCCGCGACCTGGTGGCCGACCCCTGCGAGGTCGTGCGCCACTTCGATTCCAAGCCGCACCCGCGCATCCCGCAGCCGGTCGGCATTTACGGTGAACTTCGGAAGAATTCCATGGGCGTCAATCTTTCCAGCGACAACGAACTGCGCGCACTTGCCGACAGCGTCAATGCTATTCGCGGACCGTGGGCTTCGACTCCATTACTGCCTGGCGGCAAGCCAACCGGACCAAGCAAGGACGTGACCGATCCGTCCGATCGCCGGCGCGTGTTGGGCACCTCGCAATCGGCCGACGCGGCCACGATCGAGCGTGCCTTGTCCAATGCCGTCGCCGCACAGCCGGCATGGGACGCGTTGCCCGCCAGCAGCCGAGCGAAGGTGCTGGAACACGCCGCCGACCTGCTTGAAGCGCGTGATGCCCAGTTCATCGCTTTGGCGGTGCGCGAAGCGGGCAAGACCATCCCTGCCGCGATTGCCGAAGTGCGCGAGGCGGTCGATTTCTGCCGTTATTACGCGTCGATGGCGCGCAAGCTGTTCGGCCAGCCGGAAAACCTGGCCGGGCCGACCGGCGAAACAAATCACCTGTACCTGCACGGTCGTGGTGTGTTCGTCTGCATCAGCCCGTGGAACTTCCCGCTGGCGATTTTCCTGGGCCAGGTCGCGGCGGCGCTGGTTGCCGGAAATACGGTCATCGCCAAACCGGCCGACCAGACCACGCTGATCGGGCACGCCGCGGTAAAGCTGCTGCACGAGGCCGGCGTGCCCGAAGCCGTTCTCCAGTTCGTGCCATGCAAGGGTTCCACGCTCGGCCAAACGCTACTGACACGGCCCGAAATCGCCGGCGTTTGCTTCACCGGTTCCACCGAAACGGCTTGGACGATCAACCGTACGCTCGCGGCTCGCGATTCCTCGATTGCCACGCTGATCGCGGAAACCGGTGGACAGAACGCATTGATCGCCGATTCGTCCGCGCTGCCGGAGCAGTTGGTCAAGGACCTGATCGCATCCTCGTTCGATTCCGCCGGCCAGCGATGCTCGGCCGCGCGCGTGCTCTACGTGCAGGAAGATATTGCCGACAAGGTCTGCGAGATGCTGTCGGGCGCGATGGACGAGCTGGTGGTCGGCGACCCCGGCCTGCTCTCGACGGATGTCGGTCCGGTCATCGACGAGCCGTCACGCGAAGTGCTGGTCGAGCACGCCGAACGGATGGATCGCGAAGCGAAGCTGATCAACATCGTCAAGCTCGATGACAGCACGTCCGAAGGCACTTTCTTCGCGCCGCGTGCGTACGAAATTCCCTCGCTCGACATCCTGCATCGCGAAGTATTCGGCCCCGTGTTGCACGTGCTTCGCTGGAACGCGGAAGACCTGGACAGGGTGATCGATGCGATCAACGACACTGGCTACGGACTCACCCTGGGAATCCACAGCCGCATCGACGACACCGTCGAGCACATCGTGCGGCGGGCCAAGGTCGGCAATTGCTATGTCAACCGCAACCAGATCGGCGCGGTTGTCGGCGTGCAGCCATTTGGTGGCGAGAACCTGTCCGGCACCGGCCCCAAGGCCGGCGGCCCGCATTACCTTTTGCGTTTTGCGACCGAACGTACGGTCACCATCAACACCACGGCCTCCGGCGGCAATGCTTCGCTATTGACGTTGGGCGACTGACGGTTGATCGGTTCGGTGGGCTTCCGCCCGCCGCTTCTTTTTTGGCTATCGCCAGACTGGTCAACCGCATGATTCGGCTGGCGCGATTCTCTCTCGTCGGCTGACCCCAAGCTGGTCAAGCGCTTCGCTGGGCTGCCTCCCGCCGCGTGCGGAATGGCCGGCTGTCGCCAGACTGGTCAAGCGTTTCTCGCGCCTGCCGGCGCGCGAGTCACTTTTCTCGCGCAGAGAAAAGTAACCCAAAGATGCGGCCCGATGGCCTGTCGCCCGCACGGTGAAACCGTGCGGGTGCGCAAGCACTGGCCGGGTTCGGCTGAAGGCACATCCTGTGCCGCAGCCGAAGCCACGCGATCCCTCGCGTGGCCCGCAAGCGGCTGGTCCGTCCAGCGCTTGCCGACAGGAACGGGC
>JBBSLA010000074.1:0-12851 GCA_038255665.1 Lysobacterales bacterium
AACCTGCGCCTGAGCTCGCAGAACGAAGCGGTGCTCGTCAGTGGCGGCAACGCCCTGCTGCGCGACATCGACGTTCCTCTTGGCAGCGTGGTTGGCGATGCCAGCTCCGGCGCCACGTCACTGCGCGTTGAGTATTCGCAGCTTGCCGGCGCGTTCGGTTGCACCGGCAGCGCGACGACGCAGTGCGCCGCCTATGCCAGCACGCTGGGTGCTGCCATCGCACTGGGCGAGAACATCACCCTGAATTTGGCGCGCGTCACAGTCAATGGGCCCGCCGAGGTATTCGGAGTCTACTTTTCAAGCAATGCCGCGATGACGATCAGCGACAGCACGATCAGCGGACAACGTAACGCGCTGATTTTGGCCGGCGCTTCGCCAACACCGGGCGACGTGCGCATTGAACGGACCCTCTTCGTCGGCAACTTCGGGCCGATGGTGGCGATGCGCGGTGGCCGCGTTTACCTTGATGATGTCGAGTTTCGCGACAACATCGTCGACGCCGCACACAGCACGCAACCGGCGGTACTCGAGGCCGGCAGCGGCACCATCTGGCGAATCAACCGGGCGCTGTTCGTCGGCAATCGTGGCGGCAGCGGCGAAGGTGCCGTGGTGCGGATCAAGGCCGGCGCGAACGTGGTGATGAGCAACGTCACCTTCGACAACAACACCTTCAAGACCGGCCTCAGCGGCCGTGGCAACACCCTCGGCGTCGATGTAAGCGACACGACCCCGACGCTGTTCTGGTTGTTCCATGCCACCCTGCGCCGCGCATCAACCGTGGCTGCCAGTGTGAGTGGTTCGGTACTGAGCGTGGTCGGCGCGGCGAGCAACGTGAACGTTCGCATCTTCAACTCGTTGCTCGATGGGACCTGCGCATTCGGTCCCGGCGCGGCTGTGTTCCAGGCCGTTGGCAACGTGGAATCGACCGGCGATACCTGCGGCTTTCCCGGCATCAACAACAATCGCTTCAACATCGCGGCCGTGCAGCTACGCTTGGGTACGCTCGGCGACCACGGCGGTTTCAGCCATACCTACCTGCCTGCCGCCGGCAGCGTCCTGCTCGACACAGCCACGCCAAACTGGTGCGTGGGCAACCCGCTCGACCAGCGTCGCTACCTGCGCCCCGCTGGCGGCGTTGCTTGCGATGTCGGCTCAGTAGAAGCGGGCGCGATTCCGGATGCAATCTTTGCCAATGGATTTGACGGCTGAGCGCTGCGGAAATGCAACGACGGCTTGGCGAACCGCCTTTTCCGCATCCCTGGTGAGGCGGGACCGTCGTTCAGAAAACGCATCATTCTGCGTATCGCGCACCGGAGCGACCCGCGCCTGAGAAGGTGCTCACAAACTTTCAACAGGAGCGGCTTCGACCTACCGGCGAAAGACCTTTGGGCTCTTTCAATCGTGCTGATGGTGCCTCGCGATCTCCGCAGCGCTCAATCGCAGGAATCTCGCGGCATTGTTGTAGAGAATGTCGCGCTTCTGTGATTCGCTCAGGAAGGGTGCATCCTCGATGGTCTGGATGGACGGCTCGATGGTGCCAGGCCAGATCATCTGGTCGGAGCCGAACATGACCCGGTCGCCGTAGCCGGCTTCGACGATACCTTGCAGGTAGCGATAGAACGCCGCGCGGGGCTCGGCATAGACGATCATCGAGATATCCACGTAGACCTGCGGATGCGAAAACAGCAATGCGCGCAAGTCATCGAGCAAGGGATAGCCGGCATGCATCAGATAGACACGCAGTTTGGGGTGCTTCACCAGCGCGTCCTCCATACGCAAGGCGCTGCTGTTGCGGGCGCGATAGCCCGGACTGCCGAAATACGGATCGCCGGGACCGCCGGCGCCAAGATGGATGCCGACCGGAATGTCGAGCTCCTCCGCCAGTGCCCAATAGGGCTCCAGCCGCGGATCGTCGGCCGGGATGCCTTCGTACTGGGCCATCACTTCGCCAAGTACCTGGAACGCACCCTTGGCATGCAATGCGCGCACTTCTTTCGGCGTGCGCGTCGCCACGTGTGATTGCGACTTGTCGGAGCCTATGCGCAGATCCAGTCCGACCATGATCCGCCCGGGTGCTGCCGCCTTCCAGACCTTCATCAGTTCCGGCTCACCGCTGACCATGCCGATAATGTTGCGCCTCTCCATGACGGCAATGGTGTCATCCATGACCTGCTTGTCGCTCGTGGCGGCGAAGATTGGCTTCTCGCACGGCGGCATTTTTGAGAAAGATAACCCCTCTTCGATGGGCACTGAATTATCCCAACGCGGCATGACGGAAAATGGAGCACACATGGGCGGCGGATTCGGGCCGATGTAATCTGCCTGCCGCGCGTGAAGGTGCATATCGATGATGGGGAGAGCCGGCGTCGCGCAGGCCGACAGCGGTCCAAGAGCCAACACAAGCAACAAGGCAGGGTCGATTGCTTTCACGGGGTCACCTCTGAACGTTACGGGGCGTGTCATTGCTACTGAAAATCATCGGCACGGAGTGGCGCGTACCTTCCAGCCCCTCGGCAGATCGAGCTGCTGGCCATGGCGGTTTCCCCGGCCTCGCCGCAAACGGCTCGTCGACGTGGCTGAGGGGTTCGGTCGAACATCGTTCGCGTACCTACTCGATCCCATCGGCGAAGATCAGATCTGATTGCAGGCGCAGCACCGCGCCATCGACGTTTCCCGCGCGATAGACATAAGCGCCAATGACCGGCCTGCCGCTGGCGAGGATCACGTCGACCGCGGAGTCCGTGTTGCCTGCCTCGAGCGCGATCCGCAGCACGCCGTTGCCGTCGAAGCTGTTGTCGAGATTGCCGTTCGCGAGCAGGCGCGCGACATAGACGTCTAGCCCGCCGCCGGTGTGATCGATCTGGCCGACCGCGACGAGGCGGCGATCGCTGCGCAGCGCGAGGCCATTGATCCGGCTGCCGCCCTCGCGGGTGAGATCGCGGAAGCCCGTGCCCGCATAACCGGTATCGAAGCTGCCATCCTCGGCCAAGCGCATGATGCCGGTTTTCGCGGTCGCCGGCGGCGTGATCTCACGAACCGCGACCAGCAACGAACCGTCGCGTTCGATCGCGAGCGCGCTTGCGGCCCAGCCTGCCGGGGCGGTCGTCGGCAATGCATTGACTTGGACCTCGCCGGTGCCGGCACCGAAGCTCGCGTCGGCTTGGCCCGATGGCGTGAAGCGGACCAGCAGCGGCAGGTTCGGCGTGATTCCGACGCGATGCCCGGCCAGCACGATGCGTCCCTCGGGATCGGTTGCGATCGCATTGAAGCGCGGTTGCCCTTGCACCGGGACCGATGCCCAGCCGTTCGTGCCGAATGTCGGATCCGGTTCGCCGTTCGCGCTGACGCGAAGAACGACGGCGCGGTAAGAATCGGGACAACTCAGGCAGTAGCCGCCGAACAGGAACTTGCCGTCCGCCTGCCGAGTGGAGTTGCCTACGTAGAGGAGAGCATTGGGCCACGGCGACTGCGTGAAGACACGCTTGCCCTCCTCGCCGAATGCCAGGTCGGCGTTGCCTGCAGACGTGAGCCGCACCATCGCCGGTCGCGCGCGAGCCACGATGTCGTCCGGAATCTCGGCCCGGCCCAGCACCATGAGCTTGCCGTCCGCGAGCGGGTAGACACCATCCAATGTGTCGACGCCATCGGCTACCAGGTCGAAACCCACGGTGCGAAAACCCTGGAACCCGAATCCGGAATCGAACGTGCCACCCGCGCGCAACCTTGCAATCGCGAAATCCCGGTTGCTGCCGCCGCGGATGACCGTGCCGCCGACGTAGACGTTGGCGTCGGCCGCGACCGCAACGCGTACGGGCGCGTCGACGCGCAGCGGTGAGGCCCAATCCGCGAACGCGATGCCGTTTCCGGCGAACGTCGGGTCGAGATCGCCGTCGGCGGCGTGTGCGGCGGACGCTGCGACCAGCAGGGCGAGGATGAAAAGCTGGTTGCAAGCCGTTTGAACGGAATGATTGGTAGGGTTCATGACATGATCCTGTTGGGGGAATTCTTTGACTGATTCCAAACGTCGGGTTGATTGAGTACGCAAGCAGATTTCATGTTGCTCACGTTCCCGGGGACCTCACCTGTTCAAGGATGGTTCTTCATGGAGAGACTCCTGGCAAAGACACCGCCCGAGTGGGCGCTAGTCAAGGAGTCCACGGAGTACGACGCCGCCAGGGGCCATTCGTAGTCAAAATAGACCAGTCGACGCCGACGTAACGCCTTCATCAGCGGCGTGGGAACCCGGTTCCAGCGGAACTCGCCGTCGCTGCTGCGCATTCAATTGGACTCAAGCAACTCGGCGTCAAGCTGGGCCACATTCGCCGTCAGAGGAGACGTTGCGTCGCTGGTCTCGCCAGCCAGCGTTTGCAGGTACCCGTGCAGGGCGGCGATCTCCTCATCGGTGAGATAGGCAGTTCGACCACGAGCGACACCGGTCATCATTTCGTTCAATTCGCGACCTCCCAACGCAGTGCCCGTGCGCATCAGCCGAGTGAAATCATCCAGCGAATAGGCCGCAACGATCGCGAGTGTCGGCGTGTCGCCGGGATAGCCGCGCAAGTCCTGTGCGTGGCACTCTGTACACGCAGTCAGTGCGATGTAGCGCCCCTTGGCGAGCGACAGAATTGCGTTGCAATGGAAGGATCATGGAACGGCCCCTTTGGACTAGCGCACTACGCTTGTCTTCATCCACGCAAATTGGGAGCGACGTGGGCCACGCGCGACCAGCCCGATCCTTTTGTTGCCGTAACCGCAATGGACCGTTCATCACTCAAAGCCATTCGCAAAGATAAGCTCGGACTGATAGATCACCTGCACCGCGCCGGCGTCCGTCTCCGCGCCTTCATCGTAAAGATACGCGCCGACGGCAAGCTCCTTGCGTCCGTCGCCATAGAAGTCCCCGATCGCAAGCTGGTTGGCTAACTGGTCAAACGACTGGCAGGATTTCCTGAGAGCGCATCGGCTGGTTTGCAGCATGAGTTGGCGCGGCAACTGCCATGACAACGCGGTGGCGAAAGCTTTTCCAGCTGCTCAATCGCGAACGCATCAAGCGGAAAATCTACGCCACGCGGGACGATGCCACGTCCGACGTCTTCAATTACATCGAGATGTTTACAACACGCGCCGGCAGCACGGCCACAACGGCGGCCTGTCTTCGGTAGGATTCGAAAAGCAGTCTTCAACCAGGAGCTTGCAAGTGTCTGCAGAAGCCGCAGCGATTCACATCCACCTCGCGGGATAGCCGTTCTTTTGATGGAATTACAAGTCAAACCCATTCCGAAAGATGAGGTCGTTGTCAACCGGGATACCTCGGCCAGTCAGGGCAGCCAGCGCAGGGGCGCTGGGGTTGTCGGTTGCGGCGTAGCTGATGTCAAGGTTGGCAATCGGGTTGCTGACGTTATTCACCTGTGCGGGTTCGAACACAATATCGACCAGGCAGCTTGCGCCGGGAACCAGCAAACGGGTTCCACAGTCTTCGCTTACCACGGTGTAGCGCGGTGTAAAGCCCCGATCGTAAGTGCGAACGCGCACGATGTTGAGATCGAGAAGACCCGTGTTGCTAGCCACGAATCGCTGCGGTGCGCTGACGCTCCCGGCTGGATGTTCGCCGAAATTGTGGCTTGCAGGCGTGATTTGCAGACGCGAAAACGCTCCGGTGGGAATGCCATAGCACGAAATCGGTGCGTAGCTGGCGCGAGTCAGCTGGCTTGGCGGTGCGCTAAAGGTGATGCGCACCGCAGCCGGTGGAAACTGTCCGGTGCCAGTCGGTGCGCACGCCACATCGACTGAGCAGGTAGCGCCCGGCGCCAGTGTTCTGCCGCTGCAGGTCTGGGCAGTCACCTGATACAGCGTCGGCCGTGTGACGTCGGGTGTGCCGGAAATCGTGATGGGATGGCTAAACAGATTACGCAGCAGGAAAGGCTGCGGCGCGCTGACGGTATTTCGCGGCACGTCGCCGAAATCGTGCGGTGACGGGGTCAGCATGGGATCTTGCGGATCGGCCGGCTGCACAATCTGCGCCACCAGCAGCGCCGCCGCGTCGCCTCCCGAGACCCACTCGGTTTGCAGCCGGTACATCCCGGGCGCGCCGACTACGCTGGCCAGTGGCAGTCGGCGGATATCCCACAGCCGCAAGCCGTCGGATGCACGTCCGAAAGCCATCGCAGGGACGGACTCGCCCGAAAACAAGGGAAGTCCGTCAATGAAGGGGCTGCCAAAACGAACACTGGCATCGCCGCTCACTCCGGGTACGCCCGGTGAGGCCCGCAACGTCAAGGTTCCGTCGGCCAGACTGGCTTGACCGTCGGCGACGTGGATTACCGCATCCAGGTTGCCGCCGCGGTAGTCCACATCAAAAGCAAAGTTCCACGGTCCTCCATTGTTGCTGAGCTGGCCTTCGTAGTGTTCCACGCGCACGTCGTTGGACGCATTGCCATCGTCGAAATAGACGATCAGCGAAGCGCCGTTGGTGCTGTGGCCGCCACCGTCGGACAGCCCCGAAAGCGAATACGTGCCGTTGCCGCGCAGTTGAACGCGACTGGTCACGTCGGCGCGATACACGGCGGCGCTGTCGGGAGGTGGTGGATCAAGCGGTCCTCGCAATGGCCAGCCATTGTTGTTGGCGTAGCCGGCCACTCGCGTGCCAATCAGGGGAACACCATCAAACACGATGTCGGTTTCGTCATAGTCGAAATTACCGCCGACGAAGCGTGGACTCCACTCAATGTCGATGCCGTGCCAGTAGAGCAAGGCCAGCGTCACCGACCCGGAGACTCCCACCAATTCGATCTGGCCAGCGCCCCCTCCTTCGAGACCCGGTGCGGCAATGCCTCCGACTCCCGCGTTGACCACGTCCGTACGCGGAAAATCGATGAATTTGGTCATGGGCGTGTTGGCGCTCAAGGCCGGCGCGGGCGCACCAAGCAAAGCAACTAGAACGCTCAGGACGACGCAGTATTTTGGGGGGGCCATGGAACTCTCCTGCTTTGTTGGCACGAGAAATCGTGCCACTGGTATTCATCAGCATGAAAAAACGCGCTCGCAGGGGCCACGCTGGGCACCGCTTGCTCTATCACTTGGCTTCGCGTAACTAGGGGCCATCACGGCTCGACACGGACTTCCGTACCAACTGATTGATCCCATCCGGCAGAGGCGAGCGAAATGGCACAACGCAAGGGCATGCATGCCACACGCGTTGTGCCAGCCATCGGATGGATTCTTTGTTACTCGAACCCGTTGGCGAAGATGCGGTCGGTGATTTCGTCGGTCACCACCATGCACTCGGAAAATTCCGAGGTGTCTCCGCTGGGGCTGGTGGCGGTGGCGGTAATCACGTCGCCAATGTCGACGTTGAGCTCGGTCACGTACGTCTGGATGGTCTTGCTGCAGTTGTTGTCCGGCCCACAAATTCCGGCGTTGGCAACGACGATATCGGTGTAGCCGAGGTAGCGCGTGCCCTGGCCGTTGCCTGCGCTGTAGCAGGTATCGCTGCCAAAGAATTCGATCCGATACGGCGTTGCCGAGACCGTAGTCGTCAGCGAACCGCTGACCCGGATCGGCCGGCCGATCGGGTAGAACCCGCTGCGCACACGCAGGGCTTGGGTGATGCGTGGGAAGTTCTGCTCGCGATTTGCTGCGCAGCCCGTGGTCGGGCTGCACAATTGCGGGTCCCAATTGTTCGGGGTTACTCCGTTCGCGCCGAGATCGATGCCGGGCGAGTCGTTGGCGTCAATCGCGTTCTGGGTGATCCGGTTGCGTCCACCGGCGGCAGTCAGTAGGCGCACGGCGCTATCACCGTTGCGTTTCATGGTGTTGGCGGGGCCGATCTCATTGTCGTGCGCGTTGTTGTCGAGCAGCACCCCCATCCGGCCGTTGCCCGGCGTGCCGAGGAAGCCGGTGTTGCCGCCGATGATGTTGTCGCGAATGACGTTGTCTTTTGCATTGGTGCCGGTCAGGACGATGCCGTCCCGCGTGTTGCGCGAAATGAAATTGTCGCGAACGCTGTTGTTGGCAGTGGAGATGCGGATGCCGTCCTGATTCGGCAGGTTGCCAATAAAGTTCTTGTCCATGCCGATGCGGTTGCCGAGGATCTGGTTGCCGGTGGATCCAGCCTGCACGGCAACGCCCGTCGCCGATGAGCCGCCGATCAGATTGGCTTGCGAGCTTGCGTCGCTGCCACCGATCAGGGTGTTGACCGCCGACAGCCCGACCGTGATCGCGGTGCCATTGCCGGCGAGTACTGGACCCGAATCACCAATCTGGCCACCGAACTGATTGCCTTGGATCACACTGCCATTGCCAAACGTCAGCACGATTGCCGCGGTAAAACCCTCGAACGCCAGGCCACGGATCGTCACGGCGCCACTGCCAAGTTGCGATCCGGTTTCAAGGCCGCTGGAAACGACGCCGTTGCCGTCGAGGATCACGCAGGGCTTGCCGTTCCACATTACGCTGTGATTGTTGACGAGGCTGCCCGGTTGGGTCCAGGCCTGCAGCCTCACCGGACCGCGAAGGTAAAGCGTGCTGGGCAGGACAATGCGCCGGGGGCAGGCACCAGGGATATTGAACCTGATGGTATTGAAGTCGCTGTCTGCGTTGGCAAGGTTGATCGCGGCACTTAGCGAGCCAGCGCCCGAAGCATTGGTGTTGATGACGATGAATGCGGTGGTGCTATCGACCGGAGATTCCACGGCACCGCGATCCACCGCCGGGCCGATCACGCGCGGCCCGCCATACAGGTCTATCGAGAGCAAGCCGCCGGGTACCGACGACGTACCCGAATCGATCATCGCCGAACCCGCGTTGGGCCGGTAACTGGCGTCGAGGTCGGGATCAGAGTCATTGTTGTTCGACGAACCCGGAAGCAGGGTGCCTGCTGCAAGCGGTGGGTCGTCATAGAAACTTATTGCACCATAACGGTTGTTTATAGCCAACACGTTCACCGACGTAGCGGCAATGCTGTTGTACCTCTCTGCGAACACGTTGTTGAAGAGGAAGGCCGTGCCTTGAGAGTCGCCTGGGGCTCGAACGCTCAAACCACTATCCACAAACGTGTTATTGACCATAGTCAATGATGGCGTCAGGTGATCGTCGTCTTGAGTCAAGAACACCAACATAAAGGAGGAAACCAACAGGCTGTCGCGAAACACGATGTCATGGCATTGACCGTGGCTTTCAAAGCCGGCGTTGAGCATGCGCAGGCGCCGACCTTCGAATTTTAGATTGTTGGCGCTACACGGGTTTTCACCCTGATTGCCTGAGAATACGATACCCGTGTCTACGGCGAAAGTTAACGTCTTGATGACAACTGTCCCGGTTTCGGTTGTGATCTCTAAGTAGGCGAGGCCTGTGGATTGCAACACGGTCAGCCGAGCATCGTCCACACGCGAGGCGCAACCGACGCCGTAGCCACCCTCAATCGTCAGGCTGCCGGCCGGGAGGAAGAATTCCAGATCGGGCTGATACAGAAGGTTACTGGTGAAGTTGTAAGTGCCGGTGCGCAGATAGATGCGGCTGTCATCGCCATCGGCTTCTGCGTTGTCGAGCGCGGTTCGAAGCTCGGCAACCGTGCCGACACAATAGGTCTGCACGGCATGGGCGCCAGGGCTGGCGCAGGCCAGCGTGGCGAAGCAAATCGCGAACAGCACGAGGGAAAATGGTGAACGGAACATGGCGACACTCCCGACAACGGCCTGGCCCGAATGGGCCGCTTGCCATGAAGTCCACGTAAAACGGCGCGGCCAGGGATCACCCGCAGCAAAAATAATTTCACAGTGCCGCTTTCTCCAGTTCCTATCAACAACCCCGGCTATCGGCGTGGAGTAATTGCCCCCGCCTGTTCAATCCACGTTATTTCGCAGCCGAACAGGGCAGCAGACGGTGACGCGAATTCCCGCACTATCGGATTCATCTCATCGAAAGGAGGCTAGAACGGGCACGACGCGGGGCATACCTGCCGCTCGTGGCATGCATGCCACGAGCGGTGCGACCGTCATCGATTGGCTTCTTCTACTCAAAGCCATTGGCGAAAATATTGTCTGGGGTACCGATGAAGAACTGGCGTGTGCTTTCGATGATGCCGCCAGATCCGTTGTAGAGACCGGAACTGACTTGGGCGCGCGTGCGCAGATAAAACGTCTGGTTCAATGGCGGCGTGAAGTCGAGGTACTGCCAGCCAGTGCTTATGCGTTGCATGGTGCCTAGCGGTGCGTAGGTATCGCCGAGTATGGAAAACTGCAGGGTCGGTGGCAGCGCAGGTTCTGGTCCAGCGCCTGAGCGCTTCCAGGTGACGGTGCTTCCGTTGATATCGAGGGACTGCAACGCCGCCTGCGGCGTGCTCAGCCGCGCTATACGACTGCGCGGCTGCCCAGCAATCGTGCTGAAATCTCCGCCCAATACCACCTTGCCGTCGGACTGCACCGCAATCGCCGAGACATTGAAGCTGGCATTCGGGTTGAACGTGGCATCCGCGCTGCTATTGATATTCAGCCGCCCGATGCGATTCCGAGGCTGGCCGGAGAGCGTGGTGAAGCTTCCGCCCACCAGCACCTTGCCATCCGGCTGCACGGCCAGCGCGAAGACGGTGCCGTCAGCACTGGGGTTGAACAAGCCGTCGAGGGTCCCGTCGGTGTTGAGCCGCTCGATGCGAGTGTGGGTCTGCCCACCGAGCATGGTGAAATCACCGCCCAGCAACAGCTTGCCATCGGGCTGCACGGCTAGCGCGTAGACGATGCTGTTGGCATCAGGGTTAAAGGCGGCGTCCAAGGTACCGTTGGCGTTCAGCCGCGCGATGTAATTGCGGGTCTGCCCGGCGACGGTGGTGAAAAACCCGCCCAGCAGCACCTTGCCATCGGGCTGCACGGCCAACGCGTAGACAGTGAAATTCGCATTTGGATTGAAGGTAGCGTCCAAGCTGCCATCGGCATTCAGCCGCGCGATGCGGTTGCGGGTCTGCCCGTCCAGTGTTGTGAAATCCCCGCCCAGCAATAGCTTGCCGTCGGGCTGAATGGCCAGCGCGCGGACGAATCCGTTGGCATCCGAGTTGAAGGTGGCGTCCAGGCTGCCGTCGGCATTCAGCCGAGCGATGTGGTTGCGGATCTGACCAGCGAGCGTGGTGAACGCCCCCCCTAGCAGCAACTTGCCGTCGGGTTGAACGGCCAGCGCAAAGACGACGTTGCTGGGATTCGGGTTGAAGGTGGCGTCCAGGCTGCCGTCGGCATTCAGCCGAGCGATGCGGATGCGGATCTGCCCAGCGAGCGCGGTGAAAGCCCCGCCTAGCAGCAACTTGCCGTCGGGTTGTACGGCCAGCGCAAAGACGGAGTTACTCGCATTCGCGTCGGAAGTGGCGTCCAGGCTACCGTCCGTATTGAGCCGGGCGATTCGATTGCGAGCCTGTCCCCCAACAGTAGTGAAAAACCCTCCAACTACCAGCTTGCCATCGGGCTGCACCGCCAGCGCTTGGACGGGGTTATTGGGATTCGGGTTGAATGTGGCATCCACGCTGCCGGTAGCGTTGAGCCGCGCCAGGCGGTTGCGGGGTTGCCCGGCGAGCGTGGTGAACGTGCCACTTAAAACCAGCTTGCCATCCTGTTGCAACAGCAGGGTTTGTACGACGCCATTCGCACTCGGGTTGAAGCTGCCATCCAGACCGCCATCGGTGTTCAACCGCGCGATGCGGTTGCGCGCCAGCCCGCCCAGCGTGGTGAAAGAACCACCCACCACCAGTTGGCCATCAGGCTGCAAGGCCAGCGCCAAGACCGTGCTTTCCGCATTGGGATTAAAACCGGCATCCAGGCTGCCGTCGACATTCAAACGCGCGATTCGGTTGCGGAATTGCCCGGCCAGCATTGTGAAAACCCCGCCGAGTACCAGTTTGCCGTCGGCCTGCACCGCCAACGCATAGACGTCCGCATTCGCACTCGGGTCGAATGCGATATCCAGGGTTCCATTGGCATGGAGCCGCCCGACGTGATTGCGCGTCTGCCCGCCGAGGGTTGTGAACAAACCGCCGACCACCAGCTTGCCATCGGCTTGCAGCGCCAGCGACGAGACAAAGCTGCTGGCTCCCGGGTTGAAAGTGGCGTCCACGCTGCCGTCGGCATTCAGCCGCGCGATCCGACTGCGCACGCTGGCACCCACCTGGGTAAATCCGCCGCCGATCACAATGCGACCATCGGTCTGTACAGCCATCGTGAACACGTCGCCGTCGACGACCGTGGCAGCAAATCCGGTATCCACGCTGCCGTCGGTATTCAGCCGCGCAATGCGATTGCGGGTTTGACCGGAAATGGTGGTGAAGTTACCGCCAACGATTGTCTTGCCATCGGGCTGAACTACCAGCGCGCGGACACCGCCATTCGCATCCGGGTCATAGCCGTCGTCGGCGTTCTGCGCCACCCCGATGCACGGCAGCAGCGCCATGGCGGCGAAGCACAGCGCGAACAGCGCGATGGAAAATGGTGAGCGGAACATGGCGGCACTCCCGACAACGGCCTGACCCGAATGGGCGGCTTGCCATGATGTCCACGTAAAACGGCGCGGTCAGGGATCACACACGGTCAAAATAATCCGATTGTCGGCGCGTCGGCAGCTCTTCAGGGGAGTCGGAACGACGGGATCAGCGCAAGTCGCCGTCACCGTTGTTGAGTTCGCGGACGTCGTTGTCGCCGTCGTCGGAACGCTCGCCCTGGCCCGAGTCGTCGCTGGACGAATCGTCGCCCGGACTGCCGTCGCCATCGCGGTCCTGGCTGCGTTCGACCTGTTTTTGCCAGCGCGTGAGGATCGGGTCTGCCGACTCGGCGGACTCGTAATCGGATACCAGTTGCTGTTTGCGTTCGTCGCTCAGGTCGGTC
>JBBSLA010000075.1:0-12546 GCA_038255665.1 Lysobacterales bacterium
AGAGAAAAGTAACCCAAAGATGCGGCCCGATGGCCTGTCGCCCACGCGGCTGCGCCGCGTGGGTGCGCAAGCACTGGTCGGGTTCGGCTGAAGGCACATCCTGTGCCGCAGCCGAAGACGCGCGCCCCTGGCGCGTCCCGCAAGCGGCTGATCCGTCCAGCACTTGCCGACAGGAACGGGCGGGTGAGTCAAAGTCAAAAGCATCCGCCGCAATGCGGCGGACAACGCAGCGACGCTGCGTGCCTTTGACCTACCTCCCGTTTCGGGGAGGCGAGATGGCGCAGGAAAGCCCTGCGGGTGGCCGAATGGATTCGGCCAGTTCGATGCAGGTGCAGGGATGCGCCTTCAGCGAACCCCGTAGTCAGCCCGCGTAGTCGTGCGGTTTCATCGCACGACCAACCCGCCACGGGCGCATCTTTGGGCCATGTTTCTGTGCGAGCAGAAAGGTGGCTCGGCGGGCGGCAGCCCGGCGAAACGCTTGACCAGTTGGGCGACAGCCACCGAGAGCACGAGGCGGCAGCCAAACCAGATACTTGACCAGTCTGGCGACAGCCACAAAGAAAGAAGCGGCGGGCGGCAGCCTGGCGAAACGCTTGACCAGACTGGCGATAGCCAACGCGAGCGAAGCGTAAAAGAGAAGGAGCTTCGCGTCAGCGATATCGACGCTTGAGGAACTCGATGTAGGCGCGCAACCCCTGCGCTTCGCCGCCGCGGGGGCGGCCGGGTTTGTCGGAGTCATTCCAGGAATAGACGTCCAGATGCATCCACGGAATCGAATCGGTGACGAAGCGCTCCAGGTACAACGCGGCGACCACGGCGCCGGCGTGTCGCGACGATCCGGAGTTGGCGAGGTCGGCGATGTGCGACTCGAGCATGGTCAGGTACGGGCGCCACAACGGCATGCGCCATAGCGGGTCCTGTCGCGCGCTGGCGGCTTCAAGCAAATCGTTGGCGAGGTCGTCGCGGTTGGCGAACAGCGCGGGCAGGTCAGGCCCAAGGGCGATGCGTGCAGCGCCGGTCAGTGTGGCGAAATCGAGGATCAGGTCAGGCTTCATCTCGGTCGCATAGGCGAGTGCATCGCAGAGCACGAGGCGACCTTCGGCGTCGGTGTTGTCGATCTCGACTGTGATGCCGGCGCGGGTGGTCACCACGTCGCCGGGGCGCAGCGCGTTACCGGAGATGGCGTTCTCGACGGCGGGAATCAGCAGGGTCAGTCGCACCGGCAACTTTTCAGCGAGCACCAGGCTGGCGAGGCCGATGGCATGGGCGGCGCCACCCATGTCCTTCTTCATCCAGCGCATGCCATCGGAGCCCTTGATATCGAGGCCGCCGGTGTCGAAACAGACGCCCTTGCCGACGATGACGAGATGCGGCGCGTCAGCGGCGCCGTGGCTCAACATGGCGAGGCGCGGAGCTCGATGGCTGGCGCGGCCGACCGCGTGGATGGTCGGGAAATTGTCGGCAAGCAAGTCGTCGCCGACCCATTCGCGATAGTCGCCACCGTGCTTCTGCGCCAGCTGGCGGACGGCATCAGCCAGTTCCACCGGGCCCATGTCTTCGGTGGGCGTGTTGATCAGGTCGCGTACCTGGCCGGTGGCATTGAGCAACGCTGCCAGTTGCGACTCGATTTCAGCGCTGACAACCAGCTGCGCCGGCGCGCGCTTGGCCTGCTTGTAACGCGTAAAGCGATAGGCACCCAGCGCCCAGCCGAGCGCAGCGTTGCAAGTATCCAGTTCGATGCCGCGCGCATCCAGAGCATAGCGGCCCGGCGGCAGTCGCGACGGCAGCGAGGCCAACGCGTAGATGCCGTCACGCAGACTGCAACCAACCAGCATGGCGCTCGGCGCGCCGCCTTCACCGGGCAGGGCGAGCATGCGGCCACTTTCGCCGGCGAAATCATTGGCTTTGCACCAGGCAGCGGCCTGCTCGCCCAGCGTCGCAGCGAGCGCCCTGAAGTGCTCGCCATCGACTGCGACCAGCGGTGAGGCGTCGTCGGTTTCGGTGGTCAGCGCGGCACGCATGGATAGCTCGATCTCAGCAGTCAACGAAGGGAATCTGCAGCGTCGCCAGCGGCTTGCGACTCGCGGCATCGACAAGGGTGAAGACGGTGTCGTCGCGGACCCAGTTGCCGGTGGTTGAGGTGCCGTTGGACGTGCCTTCGGCGAAAGTGCGATCGCCGACCATGACGGTGACGAAAGCGATCGATGCCGGGCGCACGTCCCAGTTCAGCGACACCGTGGCGTTGCCGTCGGTGGCGTCGCAGCGGCGAACCGTCGCCGGCGTGGCCGTGAACACCACGCTGGAATGTGGCGTGGCGCTGGAATCGGGCGAGGGTGCGGTCGCTGTTGCCACAGGCGGCACAGCAACGGTAGGCGTCGCGTCGCGCGGCGTCTCGGAACAGGCACCGAGCAAGGCGGCAACGGCGATCAGGCTGATTCGAAAAAACATGGCAACTTCCACCAGGAGACAGGTGCGCGATTATAGCGGGCCGGCGGAAATCACCGGTCCGGCTTGAGCGCGTATCTGACGATGTGCGGCGGACTCATTCGTTCGGCAACTGGTCCAGCCATTCGACCAAGGCATGCAGGTCGCTGACTTCGACGTCCGCGCCAACACCATCGCGTGCAAGTCCGGTCCGATTGATCCAGGCCGTGCGAAGGCCTGCATCGCGAGCCCCGGCTACGTCCAGATGCGGATCGTCGCCGACGTGCAGCACCTGCGCGGCCGGCAAGCCGAGCCGGCCGCAGGCGTGGTGGAAGATCGACGGGTCGGGCTTGGCCCTGCCGAAATCGCGCGCGGCGATCTGGAAACTGAAATGCTTGCCCAGAGCCATCTGGCTGAGATCGGCATTGCCATTGCTGATCGCGACCAGGGGCAGGCGCTCGGCCAGGGCTTCCAGCGCCGCTTCGGCATCGGCATAGCATTCCACCAGATTGCGTTCGCGCTCATAGATGCCATAGGCGCGATCGACCCAGTCGTCGCCGAGGCCAAACGGCGTGAATATGTGGCGCAGTGTCAGTTTGCGTTGCTCGGTGAAGTCGTGCGACAGCTGCGGGTTTGCCGCAGCGATCTCGTCGCGCAGGTCGCGCAACGCCTCGACCGGCCAGCGCTCGGCGACCTGTGGGCATTCCGCGCGCAGCCAGTCGTCGACGCAGCGTTCCACGCGCAGCATGACCGGCATGATCGGCCACAGCGTGTCATCCAGATCAAGGCTGACGGCGCCAATGCGCATGCCGTCACTTCTTGCCGATGGGTGTCGTGCCTTCAGCCTTGGCCTTTTCGGTGGCCATCTTGTTCTTCGCGGTCTGCTTGGCATCGACTTCGCGGGCCGCCTGTTCCAAGGCGGCGCGTTGCTGCGCAGCCAGGGTGGATTCGGCTGACGGCGCAACCGCAGTTTTCGCGGCTGCGGTCGCGTTCGGCGCGGATACCGGCGTCACATCCACGCCTGGTGATGCGCCTGGTACCGGTACTGGTTCGCGGGCGAGTTCGGATTCGATGAAGGCGACACGGGTCTGGTTGCGCTCGACGGCATTGGCAACGTCGCTGATCGGCACCAGTCGGTGGTCTCGCAACGACTGGGTCGCTTCTGGCGTCGTCATGAACGCGAGGAAGCCATCGATCATCGACTGCCTGGGATGGTCGAGTCGCGTGACCAAGTAAAGCGTCGCGTAGAGCGGGTAGCTACCGGACTGCACGGTTGCCACCGACGGCGCGATGCCGGCCACCGAGAGCATCTTGAGGTCGGCGCGACCACCGATCACCGACAGCGTGCTCAAGCCCAGCGCGTTCGGATCGAGCGTGATGCCTTCTTCCATCGACCCGGTGTTGACGTATAGGCGTGGCGCCGAGATGCCCTGAGTGCCCTTTCCATAAAGCAACTGGCGCATCGTGTATTCAATGCCGTCCATTGGTGCAGCGACCGCATACAGATTGATCGTCGCATCCAGACCACCGACTTCCTTCCAGTTGCGGACCCGACCCAGATAAATCTGGCGCAACTGGCGCAGGCTGAGACCTGTGATCGGGTTGCGCGGGTGCACCACCGGCACGATCGCATCGAGCGCCTGCGGGACGAAGTTAAGATTCGCTTCTTCAATGCGCCCTTCATGCGCGCTGCGCGCGCTGCCGGCCAGGTCGGCCTTGCCACTGGCGACGGCGTCGAGGCCGGAGATGGTGCTGAACGGCTGCATCTCGATATGCACCTTCGCGCTCTTTTCATACAGATCGGCGATGTCGCTGAAGATGCTGCGACTGGTAGCAAGATCACCACGCCAGACCAGGGTGTTTTCCGCTGTGTACTTGAAGGCCGGGGCGGACTTCTTCGATTTCGCCGATGCCTTGGCGACTGGCTTTTTCTTTGGCGTCGCCGGCTTCGCAGCGGCTGGCTTTGCGACAGCCGGCTTCACGGCTGGCGGCATCACGGCAGGCGGCTTTGTCGCAGCGGGCTTGGCCGCTGTCGGCGCAGCGGCAGGTGGCTTCGCTACTGGCGGTTTCGGTGCAGCCGGGTTTGGCGTTGTAGCCGGCGTCGTTGCTGCAGGTTTCGGTGCAGCCGCCGGCTTCGGTGGATCGGCGGCGAATACCGATCCGGCGGCGAACGGCACGAATGCAGCGAGTAGCAATGACAACGCAGTGCTGCGAATAAAAGTGAGCATGGAATTCCGCGGATGGAAGGGCCGGTGGGCCGAAACGGGCGCAACCTTATCACGCAGCGGCGCGCAGACCCTGAAGCTAGGATGCTCTGAACAAGTCCGCACAGGCGTCACCGATTTGTCTGCTCGCAGATCAAGGCGCGTCGGCGATGGCAGACTGGCCGTCTGTCAAGGCGGCGCAACGCGGAGCTGCGGGCAGACAGATCGGCCCCAACGAATGGGATTCAAATGACGGGGTGATGCCCGAAAGGTCCCCAGACCGACGTGCGCGGCTTGTCCAGGCGGCCAGCCTGCACGGCGCCACGCACCTC
Source organism: Lysobacterales bacterium (assembly GCA_038255665.1). Classification (GTDB taxonomy): domain Bacteria; phylum Pseudomonadota; class Gammaproteobacteria; order Xanthomonadales; family Rhodanobacteraceae; genus Dokdonella. The sequence continues at coordinate 4,961 of JBBSLA010000075.1, forward strand.
AATCTGTGAACCTTTCGGACATCATGCCGCCTGCGTGGACTTGTTCAGAACATCCCTAGCGCATAGTTATTCAACGATCACGTAGAACAGGCTCTGGCCGCGAGCGATGGTCAGCAACAACTGCCGGCTTTGTCGCTGGGCTTGCTGCTGGAAGTCGTCGATACCGGCGATCTGTCGCTGGTTCACGGCGACCACGATATCGCCCGCGCGCAAGCCGCTCGCGAATGCGCGGCTGCCCTGGTCCACGCGCAAGACCACTGCGCCACTGATCTGGCGTTGGCTGCTGGCATTGGACTGATCGGCGAATTGCGCGCCGACCAGGCGTGCATCGAGTTGCTCGCCATTGACCTTGTGGATCACCGGTGCCTGCAACGAGGCGGCGATCGTCACCGGCTTGCCATCGCGGACCAGGCCAAGGCGAATGCCGGCACCGGTATCGGCGAGGCCTTCCATGTTGTGCAGGTCCTGCGTACCGCGCACCGGTTTGTCGTCGAAGCTGACGACGGTATCGCCGACCTTGATGCCGGCCTTCTCGGCAGCACTGCGGGCAATTACGCGGGTGACCACGGCACCACGCGTATCACCGGCGAGGCCGAGCATGTTCGATAGTTCGGCGGTGACATCCTGCGTTTCGACGCCGAGCGCGCCGCGCTTGACCTCGCCGAACTCGATGAGCTGGTCCATCACCCGCTTGGCGAGATCGATCGGAATCGCGAAACCTATGCCGATGTTTCCGCCTGACGGCGAGAAGATCCTCGAATTGATGCCGACCAGCTTGCCGGTCAGGTCGACCAGAGGCCCACCGGAATTGCCGGGATTGATCGAGGCATCGGTCTGGATGAAGTTCTGATAGCCGCGACCACCACCGACGCGGGTCCGGTCGAGACCGGAAACGATGCCGGAAGTGACGGTCTGGCCGATACCGAACGGATTGCCCACGGCGACCACGAAATCGCCAACACGCAAATGGCTCACATCGGCCAGCGGCATCGCGCTGAGTCGCTCGGCGGGAATCTGCAAGACGGCCAGATCGGTATCGGGATCGGAACCGATCACCTTGCCGGCCAGGGTGCGGCCATCGGTCAAGGTCACCGACACATCGTCGGCCCCATCGATGACGTGGTTGTTGGTCAGCACGTAGCCCTTGGCGGCATCGACGATCACGCCCGAGCCCAGCGATTGCTGGACGCGTTCGCGCGGCTGGCTGGGGCTGCCACCGAAGAAGCGGCGGAACACCGGATCGTCGAAGAACGGGTCGCGCACCTGCACGTGGGTCTGGGTATTGATGTTGACCACGGCTGGGGTGACTCGCTCCAGCATCGGCGCCAGCGACGGCACCGGGGTGCCGGCGATCACATCCGGCAGGGCGGCGCTGCTGTTGCGGCTGAGGCCAACCAGAATTGCCGCCGCGAGCAACATCGCCGTCGCCGCGGTGCAAAGCCAAATGGCCGATCGGGTCGCGGAAGGATTGGAAACGCGCATCGAAAATCCTGTCGAAGTGGAAGTCGGGGAGATTGGCGAACGGGCGGAAAGGTCATCTGCCTGGTCGGGAGCGGCTCAGACCGCATACGCCGGCGCAGGGTTCCGGGCTGGCGAAGTTCCGAACCCGGCGGTTTTAGGGGGCGTTCGCACAAAACAGCAAAATAGTTGCGAAAAGTGCTTGCCAGCGACCCCGCCCAGGGGTAGCTTCGAGCTTAGCGAAGCACAACATCTAGTGGCTGGCTGATTGACCACATGCCACCGATTGGGAAAGCATCGCGGCAGCGTCGAAGCCACCACAGCGTGGCGCGATGCGCAAAAACAAACGCCGCACGAGCGGTTTTTTGTCGCCCAGCTGTTAGTCGATTTGGGGAGATGATCGAGGAATGAGTACCGTGAGAATGGAGCCGCTCAAGCGCGGCGCAGTGGACATCGCTTTGCAGCCCGCGTCCTGGGATATCTGGGACAAGAAATACCGGCTCAAGGCCAAGAACGGCGATGCCGTCGACGCCACCATCGATGCCACCTACCAGCGAGTCGCCAAGGCGCTGGCCGATGTCGAGGCCACGCCGGAGCTGCGCGAAGCCTGGAACGAACGTTTCCTGTGGGCGCTGCGCCGTGGCGCGATTCCGGCTGGGCGCATCACGTCCAATGCCGGTGCGCTGGCCCACAAACCCGCCACCTCGACGATCAACTGCACGGTGTCTGGCACCATCGACGATTCGATGGACAACATCCTGGACAAGGTCCACGAAGCCGGCCTTACCCTGAAAGCGGGTTGCGGCATCGGCTACGAATTCTCGACGCTGCGCCCGCGCGGCGCCTACGTGTCGGGCGCCGGCGCGTACACGTCGGGGCCGCTGTCGTTCATGGATATCTACGACAAGATGTGTTTCACCGTGTCCTCGGCCGGTGGTCGACGCGGCGCGCAGATGGGCACCTTCGACATCAGCCATCCCGACGCCAAGGAATTCATCCGTGCCAAGCGCGAAGACGGTCGCCTGCGCCAGTTCAATCTCAGCTTGCTGATCACCGACGGCTTCATGGAAGCGGTCGCCAACGACGCCGACTGGCCGCTGGTGTTCCCGATCCACGTCAAGGAAAAGCACGAGATCGACCTCGACGACGCCAGCAAGGTGGTGTGGCGCGAATGGCCAACACACAAGCATTACGTTGATCGCGAGGACGGCCTGGTTGCCTGCAAGATCTACGGCCAGATCAAGGCAACCCATTTGTGGGACATGATCATGGTGTCGACGTACGACTACGCCGAACCCGGTTTCATCCTGATCGACCGCGTCAACGAAATGAACAACAACTGGTGGTGCGAGACGATTCGCGCCACAAATCCTTGTGGCGAACAGCCACTCCCGCCGTACGGTTCCTGCCTACTCGGTTCGGTCAACTTGACCACCTTCGTACGCGATCCGTTTGGGCCGAAGGCGCGCTTTGATTGGGACGAGTATCGCGAGGTCGTTCGCGTGTTCACGCGCATGCTCGACAACGTGGTCGAGATCAACGGCCTGCCGTTGGAAAAACAGCGCGACGAGATCAAGTCCAAGCGTCGCCATGGCATGGGTTTCCTCGGTTTGGGCTCGACGCTGACGATGCTCAAGCATCGCTACGGCACCGCCGAGGCCTGCACGTTCACCGAAGACGTGGCGCGCGAAATGGCCATTGCCGGCTGGGAAGTCGCGTTGTCGCTGGCCAAGGAAAAAGGTGCCGCGCCGATCCTCACCGAAGAACTCAGCGTGACCGCCGAGATGCTGCGCAAGCGCCCGGAAATGGCCGCCGATGGTTACAAGATCGGCGACCCGATCAAGGCCAGCGTGCTGCATGCGAAGTACTCGCGTTACATGCAGCGCATTGCCGAAGTGGCGCCCGATCTCGTCGCCGAACTGGCAAGCGTCGGCGCACGCTTCACCCATCACTCGTCGATCGCGCCAACCGGAACCATTTCGCTGTCGCTGGCCAACAACGCATCGAACGGCATCGAACCGAGCTTCGCCCATCACTACTCCCGCAACGTCATCCGCGAAGGTCGCAAGTCGAAGGAGAAGGTCGAGGTCTACAGTTACGAACTGCTCGCCTATCGTGAACTGATCAACGGCCAGGCCATGCCGTATTCGGACAAGGCCGAAGAAAAACTGCCCGAGTATTTCGTCGCGGCCGACGACATCAGCCCGAAGGAGCATGTCGATATCCAGGCCGCCGCGCAGAAATGGGTCGATTCGTCGATCTCGAAAACCGCGAACGTGCCCACCGACTATGCCTACGAGGATTTCAAGGACATCTACCGCTACGCCCACGAGCAGGGATTGAAGGGTTGCACAACGTTCCGTTTCAATCCGGCAGCATTCCAGGGCGTGCTGGTGAAGGAACACGACCTGGAAAGCACCGTGTACCGGTTCGAGTTGGACGACGGTTCGTTCGTCGAGGCGCGCGGCAACGAAGAGATCGAGTACGACGGTGAGATGCACAGCGCCGCGAACCTTTTCGATGCGCTCAAGGAAGGGTATTACGGCAAGTTCTGATGATCCGCCCTTGCTGAACCGCAGACCTGCCGTGGCCAGGAAATGACGGCACTTTGCACCGACGATGCGCCAACGATTCGGATTGCGGTTAGAGTTTCATTGCAGCAGGTTTGATAGCAGCAGGTTTCATGGCAGCACGAACGATTGCTGTGGCGGTATGGTCCAGACGCTTCATCCATCCATCATTCCATTCAAGGCATCCAAGTCATGAGCAACGACAAGAAAGCAGCCGGCAGCACGATGGGCAACCTCAAGGACGGCGCAAGCATGGTTGGCGGCGCAGTCGCCGACGCAGCCAGCGCGATCGCCGCGTCGGTGAGCGTCGCCGCCAGCGACACAGGCACCGCCGTCAAGAACACGGCCAACACGGTCGGCAATTCGCTCGGCAAGGCGCGCAAGCAAGCCGCCCGTCGCGTGAAGACCGTCGTCGCCAAGGCCAAGTCCGCGACCGGCATGGACAAGAAAAACGTCAGTGTGGCGTCGCAGGTCAAGGCCCGGGCAAACAAAGCGGTCGATTCGGTGAAGACCGCCGTCGCCAAGGGCGAGAAGCAGATGAAGGCCAAGGTTGCCGCGAAGAAGGCGGAAACCAAGAAGGTAGCGAGCAAGGCCGCCAAGAGAACGACCGTGAAGAAGGCAGCTGCCACCAAGCCCGTCGCCAAGAAAGTCACCGCGAAGAAGGCCGCAGTGAAAAAGGCCGTCGGCAAGAAGGCGACCGCAACCAAAAAGGCGGTCGGCAAGAAAGTTACCGCCGTAAAGAAGGCCGTCAGCAAGAAGTCGACGGCGATGAAGAAGACCGCCACCAAGAAGGCAGCAACGGCGAAGAAAGCCGTAAAGAAGGCCGCGAAGAAAGTCGCCGCCAAGCCGGCAGCAAAGAAGTCGATGGCCAAGCGTGCGCCAGCGAAAAAGGCAGCGAAGAAGGCCGGCAAAAAATCGTCGAAGAAGTAAGCAGCACGATCCAGGCGCCGCGCGATAGTGCCGCGCCTGGATCGCCGTTCATCCCCACGCATCCAATCATTCGTTGTCGGGTCGGGCCACGCGCGCTGACCCACCAGGACCACCGTCATGTCGATCAAGATCAACAAGAAGATCAAGGGCTACACCGTCGTCTCCCCCGAGCAGGACATCGCGGCGAAGAGCGCGCCTACCGCACAGCCGGAAGTGCAGGTCGCCGAAGTGATCCAGATGCACGAAAGCCTGCAACGGCCGGACACGCTGATCGGCGCCACCTACAAGATCAAGTCGCCGCTGTTCGAGCACGCGCTCTACGTCACCATCAACGACATCGTGCTCAACGCCGACACGCAGCATGAGCAGCGTCGCCCGTTCGAGATCTTCGTCAACTCCAAGAACATGGACCACTTCCAGTGGATCGTGGCGCTGACCCGCATCATGAGCGCGGTTTTCCGCAAAGGCGGTGATGTCACTTTCCTGGTCGAGGAACTGAAAGCCGTGTTCGATCCACGCGGCGGCTACTTCAAGGCCGGCGGCGTCTACATGCCCAGCATCGTTGCCGAACTTGGCGCCATCATCGAGCAGCACATGAAGCTGATCGGCCTGCTCCACGATCCCGACATGGACCCGGTCCAGCGCCAGATGCTCGCCGACAAGCGAGCGCAATACGAAACCCGCGCCGCAAAGAAATCCACCGACAGCACCATCACCGGCACCACCAGCGCCGATGGCGTCGCAGCCACCGGCGGTTTCCCCGCCGGCGCCACCCAGTGCCAGAAGTGCAACACCCAGGCCACCATCGTGATGGACGGCTGCGCAACGTGCCTGAATTGCGGCTATTCGAAGTGCGGCTAAACCGCCGCAACGCAGCGCTGATCGCTGCTTTCTGCGGCAATACATAACCAAAACAATCTCTTACATAAGGTCAATTCATCGCCCGTTGGTAGTGTGGTGCCTCCTGTTTCGGGGCTGCGCTTGCAGCACTCGACAGCAGGCAACCAAGGCTACGGAGAACGAAGATGACCTTCTTGACCACAACCGACGTGCCGGTTCCGTCCGCGCCGCGCCGCATGCGTCGCGGGTTGCTTGGCTTGGGCTGGTTGGCCGGCGCAGCGCTGGCCTTTGCGGTTCCGGTGGCTGCACAAGCCGGTTCCGGCTACCTGAGCGTGAATCTCAACCTGCGTGCAGGACCGTCGATCGACTATCCCGTCGTTCGCCTCGCTCCGCGTGGCACCGCCGTAACTGTATACGGCTGCATCGACGACTACGGCTGGTGCGACGTGTCGTGGCGTGGCAACCGCGGCTGGGTGTCGGGCCAGTACCTGGACTACGACTACTATGATCGTCGCGTGCCGGTGATCCACTACGGTCCGCGTCTGGGCCTCGGACTGATCAGCTTCAACTTCGGCGGCTATTGGGATCGCCACTACCGCCATCAGTCCTGGTACGGTCAACGCAACCACTACAACCGCGTCGTCGTGCGCCACGCGCCGCGCCACCACGGCTATTACGCGACGCCGCATCGAACGACGACGGTGATCAATCGACACGATCGCAATGATCGCTACGATCGTCAGCACCGCTACCATCGCAACGATGCGCGTCGTGATTACCGACGTGACGTTCGTAATGACATTCGCCACGATCGCAGGGACATCCGCCGCGACGCTCGCAACGACGTACGCCATGATCGTCGCGATGCCCGCAACGAGGTTCGACACAATCGTCGGGACGGCCGCAACGAGGTCCGACAGGATCGCAGGCAGGTGAACAGGCAGGCGACTCACACTGAACGCCATGATCGTCGGCAAGTCAGCCACAACAATCAAAATGGTCGCAACGGACGCAACACGGAACGCCAGCGCTGATCCGGCTTGATGGTCCGAACGCCGCAGTCGCCTCCCCCGGCACTGCGGCGTTCTCTTGTCTACACTTCGCTCGATCACCTCGACGACAGGAACGCGGCTCGGCAATGGCAATTCCCACTGAAGCAGTTCTGGATTTCTGGCTGGGCAGCGACTTTCCTGCGCCCGAGTCTGCTGCGCAGCGCACCCGGCGCTGGTTCTCGAAAGACGATGATCTCGACGAATCGATACGCAAACGATTCGGCGATGCGATCGAGGCGGCGATGGCTGGCGCATTTGATGACGAGATCGGGAACGCTCGCGACTGGTTGGCCCTGTTGATCCTGCTCGATCAGTTTCCGCGCAACGTGTTTCGCAATTCGCCACGCGCGTTCGCGGGTGACGCGAAGGCGCTCGCGGTGGCACTTGCCGGCATCGCGCGGGGCGATGATCAAAACGTACATCCGATGGCGCGGCTGTTTTGCTACCTGCCGCTGGAACACAGCGAAAAGCTGGCCATGCAGGAACAGTCAGTGGGGCTGTTCCGCAGCTTTCTGGAACAGGCGACGAGCGACAGTGTGGAGATGGCGAAAGGCTGGCTCGATTACGCCATTCGCCATCGCGAAACGATCGAGCGATTCGGTCGCTTTCCGCATCGAAACAACGCGTTGCGCCGGGAATCAACGCCGGACGAACGGGCTTACCTTGCCGAGCCGTGCAGCGGATTCTGAGGGTATAGCAAGGAAGCGTTGATCGCATCAGTTCTCGTCGAGCAACC
>JBBSLA010000076.1:0-12404 GCA_038255665.1 Lysobacterales bacterium
CCGTTCACGCTGCCCGAGGCGCAGGTCGACGACAACGTCGCGACGCTGCCGGGTCTTGATGGCCGCAAGATGTCGAAGAGCTACAACAACACGATCCCGTTGTGGTTGCCGAAGGCGGAACTTCGCAAGGCAATCATGGGCATCGTCACCGACTCGCGAACGCCGGGCGAGCGCAAAGACACCGAAGGCTCCAACCTGTTCGCGATCTACCAGGCCTTCGCGAGCGACGAGGACACCGCAGCGATGCGCCAGGCTTACGCCGATGGCATCGGCTGGGGCGATGCCAAGCAGAGACTGTTCGAGTGTATCGATGCGGAACTGGCCGAATCGCGCGAGCGCTATGAAACGCTGGTCGCGCATCCGGACGACATCCAGAACGTGCTTTCGGTTGGTGCGCGCAAGGCCCGCGACCGCAGCGGAGCATTGCTTGCGCGCTTGCGCGAGACAGTCGGCATTGGTGTGCTTGCTGCTCAGCTTGCAACCACGACGCGCTCAGACTCTTCGTCAGCAACTGGCGAAAGTGCCGCGCAGTTCAAGAGCTATCGCGGCGATGACGGCAAGTTCTATTTCAAACTGGTCGCAGGCGATGGCCGCGTGCTGCTGGAAAGCCACCCTTTCGAATCACCCAAGATGTCCGGCGCGCACATCTCTCGACTCCTCGACAACCCGCATCAACTCGCGTGGACGCCAGACAGCGAGGGCGATGGCTACACCGTGATCGACGACGGCGCTGGATTCGCGCGCGGCAACGGCAATCCGGAGACGACGCTGCAACCGGTGCTGGTTCGACTTCACGAAGACAAGCTCGCCAAACAACAGGCGAAGTCGTAGGGACCCGCGGCTTTGGTAGCCCGGCACGCCCCGCGCGCCGGGACTCGGTGGGAGGAATGGTCACCGTGATGAGTGAGCGTCGACGCCTCCCCCGGCGCGCTGCGCGTGCCGGACTACGAAACGGCGGTTCGCTTTGCGCGGGCGGGCGACGACGAAGTTCGCATTGATCGCGGCGCGGCGCGGTCAGGTCAGCGTGTGCACCATCAGCGCCGCTGCGCCGATCAGCCAGAACCACAGCACCACCGCGAGCAACAGCGGCTTGGGGCCGAGTGCGCGTAACTTCGCCCAACGCGTTTCCAGCCCAAGCGCCGCCATCGCGGTGGCGAGGATCAGCACATCGAGGGTCAGCAATCCGTCCTTGAGCGCCGGCGGCAAGGTCACCACCGAATTGAATGCGGCGACCGCAACAAACCAGATCGCGAACCACGGAATCGCCGCGCGCAAGCCGCCACGATCGACGTTGCCACGCGATTCCAGCCAGCCGAACACGAACAACACCGGCACCAGCAACATCACCCGGGTCAGCTTGACGATGACGGCAGTGTCGGCCGTGGCCGGATCAATGGCATTGCCGACGGCGACCACTTGCGCCACTTCGTGCACGCTCGCGCCCGTGAACAAACCGAACTGGTGCGCGCTCATACCGAGATACGGGTACAGCAGCGGGTACAGGAAAATATCCAGGGTGCCGAACAGCACCACCGTGGCGATCGCGATTGCGACCTTGCCGGGCTCAGGCTTGAGCACGCGCTCCAGCGCCAGCACCGCTGCCGCACCACAGACCGCGCTGCCGACGCCGGTCAACAGGCTCGTCGCGCGATCAATTCCGAACCAGCGCTGGCCAATCCAGCCGGCAAGCAACAGCGTGCCGCCGACGATGATCACGTCGATCAATAGACCTTCGGGACCGACGGCGGCAATCTGCTGGAAGCTGATCCGCAGGCCGTAGAGAATCACGCCAAGCCGCAACAGGGTTCGTTGCGAGGTGAGGATTCCGGGAGCGAAACTGGCGGGAAGGCGCGTTCCGACTGTGTTGCCAAGCAGCATGCCAATGACGATCGCGAGCGTCAGCGCACTCACTTGCGCATGCTGAAACCAGGCCAGTTGGGTCAATCCAAGCGCCACGGCGCCAATCAGCAGCGCGAACAGAACGCCGGGCAGGATTTTCCTGAATCCCGGCGACGGCGGCGCAGCGATCGGCGCGTTCATGCAGGGCCCCGAAGGCAATGCGCGCGACGCGGACCGACGACGACCGGAACGATGGATTCGCTCACGCCGCCAGCGCGTAGCCGGCGGACAGGGCGTCGAAATAGTCGCGGGTCAGTCGTTGCTGCTCGACTGCCGTCTCGGCGCGATTGACGATGGCGCGGAAGCCGACGCTTTCCGGATGATCCTTCGCATACCAGCCCAAATGTTTGCGCGCGATGCGCAGGCCCTGCAACTCGCCGTAAAAGCAATAAAGTGCGTCGAGATGGGCGAGCAGGATCGCCGCTATTTCATCCGGGCGCTTGCGTGGGAGCAGGGTGCCGGTGGCGAGATAATGCGAAATCTCATCGAAAATCCAGGGTCGGCCCTGTGCGGCCCGACCGATCATCACGGCATCAGCACCTGTCGCTGCAAGCACGGCGCGCGCCTTCTCTGGGGAGTCGATATCGCCGTTGGCTAGCACTGGAATGCGGATCGCCGATTTGATCGCGGCAATCGTCTGGTACTCGGCATCGCCGTTGTAGAGATCGGCACGGGTGCGGCCATGCACGGCGAGCGCGGCAATACCGGCGCTTTCGGCGAGTTTCCCAATGGCGAGGCCGTTGCGATTGTCCGGGTTCCAGCCAGTGCGGATCTTCAGCGTCACCGGCACGTCGACCGCGCGAACGACGGCATCCAGGATTCGGCCAACCAGTGCCTCGTCCTGCAACAGCGCCGAACCCGACCAGACATTGCACACCTTCTTGGCGGGACAACCCATGTTGATGTCGATGATTTGTGCGCCGTGATCGACGTTGTAGCGAGCCGCCTCGGCAAGCATGGTCGGGTCGTAGCCAGCGATCTGCACGCTGATCGGCGCCGGTTCGTCACTGTGATCCATGCGCTGCCGCGACTTGCGTGTATGCCACAGGCGTGGATCGGCGGTCGTCATTTCCGACACGGCCAAGCCGGCGCCCAGTCGCTTGCAGAGCAGGCGGAACGGTTTGTCGGTGACGCCGGCCATCGGCGCGAGCACCACGTTCGGGACGATCATGTAAGGACCAATCTGCATCGGAAACGAAAAGGCAACGAAGCGCCAGTTTCGACGGGTCGCTAGTTTAACGGCTCATGCTAGGGATGCTCAGGTTCGCGCTGGCATACTTTGCGCGATCGGCAATCGCCCCCAGGAATCTCGCTATCCCGATGGAAACCACCCCACAACGGCCACCGCGCCAGCGCGATTGATGCTCGACACGCTCGTCCACCTGTTTACCGAGTACGGCTATCACGCGGTTTTCATCACCTTGATGATCTGCGGATTTGGCCTGCCGGTGCCCGAGGACATCACACTCGCGGCCGGCGGCGTGATCGCGGGGCTGGGCTACGCCAACCCACACGTGATGGTCGCGGTCGGTATCGGCGGCGTACTGGCCGGCGACACGCTGATGTTCGTGCTCGGCCGCGTCTACGGTGAAAGGCTGTTGCGCTTCCGTTACGTCGCAATGCTGCTCACGCCTCAACGCTACGCGCTGGTGCAGGCCAAGTTCGCGCAATACGGCAATCGCCTGATGTTCATCGCGCGCTTCCTGCCCGGTTTGCGCTCGCCGATCTATCTGACCGCCGGCATGACCGGGCGTGTGTCATTCATGCGGTTTTTCCTGATGGACGGCGCAGCAGCCGTATTAAGCGTGCCGATCTGGGTGTACCTGGGTTACTACGGCGCCGCCCACCACGAATGGCTGTTGCGCTGGCTGGGCCGTGGCAAGGCGATCATTGGTTTGCTCATGCTGATCCTGATCGCGCTGGTTGGCGTCTGGATCTGGCGTCGGCTGCTTCGCAAGCGCGACATCCTCGGACGCCGCCAACAGCAACTGGACCAACGCGCCCAGCGCAGCGACTGAGCGCTTTCAAGCCAATCAGTTGAGGCTTCGCACCGGCAGCGCGATGCGGTCACCCGGATCGTCGGCGACCCGCGCCTTGTGCGACTCGCCACCATATTCATAGACGATGTCGTAGCCGATGATCGCGCTGCTGCCGACGTTTTCCTTGACCGTGCGGCAACGCTCCTGCACCGACGTGACGGTGCGTTTGTCCTGCTGGTTCTCCTGGATCTTGCGACCGGCGATGCCGCCACCGACCGCACCGGCGACTGTGGCCAGGTCACGACCTCGACCGCCACCAACCTGATTGCCGACCAGGCCACCCACGACCGCCCCAATCGCGGTACCGGCGATCTTGTCCTGATCCTTGACCGGTGCTTTGCGGGTCACTTCGACATCGTGGCATTCGCGATGCGATGCCGTCGCGTCGTCACGAACCGGGACGACGCTGATTACTTGCGCATAGGCCGGACCGCGGTCGAGTCGCTCGCGCGCAGCGGGAGTGGCGTTGGCGCGCGCCTCGGCACGATCGGCAATTGATGTCGTCGAGTCGGCATCGATCAAATCGTTGCCGGAGGCTTGCGGGTCCGAACTGGGAGCCGCATCGGGTAGCGCGTCCGTCGACGGCCCGTACGCTGGTGGAGCCTGGCGCTGGCAGGCACCAAGAGCCAAGGCCACGGCAAACGCGATCGGGGTCAGTAACTTGCTGGGGGCGTACATGGGAGGCCTCGCAGGCAGTGGACAGGCAGTCACCGTAGTCGCAGCAAACTGAACGTTTCCCGGAGAGTTCGCCGGTTGGCGACACCCCTGATTCGGTCTTGCCGCTGCTTTGGGAAGTGCGACGCCGCAGCGCTTCGCGCATCATTGAACCTCGCTGGCTTTAGGGGATGCCATGAATTTTCTGTTTGGACTGATCGGCGCGGTGCTGACCTGGATGCTGGCTGCTGCTTGGGGCTGGGGTTGGGAGATGACCTTGGTCGTCGTGGGCGGCGTCATTGGCTGGCTGCTGGGGCGTAACTCGAAGCTGGCGACGCGGGTCGAAGTGCTCGAGCGTTCGATGAAGTCGATGGCTGTTGGCGCGCAGGCCCGGGCGCAGCCGCCAAGCGCAGCGACAGCGCCGACTCCGGAATTCAGGCTCGAAGCGCCATCGGCGCGGGCAGCGCAAGCGGCCACGTCCACGCCTGTAACCACGGCGGCCGTACCGCCCATTGCCGAAGCCGCGCGCGTCGAAGCAGTTGGCGTGCCGGTTGCGCCTGCCGTTCCCGCAGCTCCCCAACCGCCTGCAGAACCGCCGCTGCTGGCTCGCGGATTCGATGCCATCCGCAACTGGTTCAGCGTCGGCAACGTGCCGGTGAAGGTCGGCATGCTGGTGTTGTTCGCCGGTGTCGCAGCCTTGCTCAAGTACGCGGCCGATGCCGGCTGGTTCACCTTGCCGATCGAGTTCCGCATGGCCGGCATCGCGCTGACTGCAATCGCCGCGCTGCTATTCGGCTGGCACCAACGCGCAAAGCGGACCGCATTCGCGTTGAGCCTTCAAGGTGGTGCGGTCGGCATTCTGGTGCTTACCGTGTTCGCGGCATTCCGCTTGTATGGCTTGCTGCCGGCCGGTGCCGCGTTTGCGCTGCTGGTGCTGATCGTCGCCGCGACCTGCGTGCTCGCCGTTCGGCAGAACTCGCTGGCCCTCGCCGTGCTCGGCATCCTCGCGGGCTACCTCGCGCCGATCCTGATCTCGACAGGATCGGGCAACCACGTGGCACTTTTCAGCTACTACGCCGTGCTCAATCTCGCCGTGTTCGCCGTCGCCTGGGTGCGACCGTGGCGCGCGCTCAACCTGATCGGATTCGTCTTCACCTACGCGGTGGCGACGCTGTGGGGCGTGCTGTCGTACCAGCCGGAAAATTTCTCCAGCACCGAGCCCTTCCTGATCCTGTTTTTCGTGATCTACCTGCTGGTTCCGCTGCTCTGCGCCCGCAAGCGCGAACCGAGCCGGCGCGACATCGTCGATGGCAGCCTGCTGTTCGGCAATCCGCTGATCGCGTTTGCCCTGCAGGCCGGCCTGCTCAAGGGCGATCCGATGGGCCTGGCGCTATCGGCACTGGTCCTCGCCGTTCTCTACGCCGCGTTGGCGTGGTGGCTGCTGCGCCGAACCACGCTGCGGGTGATCGGCGAAGCGCACGCCATCCTCGCGATTGGCTTCGCGACGCTTTCGGTACCGCTCGCATTGAGCGCAGGTGCGACTGCGTGCACGTTTGCGCTGGAAGGCGCTGGTCTGGTCTGGCTGGGCTTGCGCCAGCAACGCCGTTTTCCCCGCTGGAGCGGCTATGTGCTGCAAGCGCTGGCGGGTGTCGCCTGGGTTTTCGGCGACATACCGGAGCACGCGATTCCAGTGGTGAATGGCATTGCGATTGGCGCCTTGCTGATTTCCCTCGCCGGTTTCGCCAGCGCCGAGTTGCTGCGTCGCGCCAGTGGTCGCGCCTTCCTGGTCTGGCTGCTCAATGGGTGGGGACTGATGTGGTGGCTGATCGCCTGGCTCAACGAGATTGATCGTTTCGTGCCAGCGTATTCGCAAGCCGATGCCGTGCTTGGATTGACCGCTGTCAGCATCGCCATCGCCGGTTTTGTCTTCACGCGTTGGCAGCGGCCGCTGCATGCGTGGATTGCCGCAGCAGGTTTCGTCATCGCCATCGTGATCGCGATGCAGCAGGCGCAGGACCATCGCCAACCGTTCGCGGAATGGGGATCGCTGGCATGGCTCGCGTTCGCGATCGGTGGCGCATTGGCGCTACGTTGGATTGCATCAAGTGCCGCCATCGTGGTTGCCCACAACGGCTGGCTGTGGGCGTGGACGTTGGCGCTGGCCTTGCTGTTGCGCTGGTTCGCGGTCGATCACGGCCTGGCCGCTGGCTGGGCCTGGGCCCTGTCGGCACTGCCGATGCTGGCCTTGGCGACACTTTTGCACAAGAAACCCAGCTGGATCGCATGGCCGATCGGCCATGCGTTCGCGCACGTTTTGGCAAGTCTGTCCGCGCTGTTGTTGATTGTGCTGTTGCTGGTGTTTGGCAACAGCCTGTTCGCGGCGGGCAGCAGTGCGCCGCTGCCGTTCGTGCCGGTCGTCAATCCGCTGGAACTGATGCAACTGGGGATCCTGCTGCTGATCGCGCGTGGCGATGGTTTCGCGGCATTCGGCGAAGCAGTCGTTGCCCAGCGGATGCGTGTGCTGGTCGTGCTTGGTTTTGCCTTCGTGACGTTCGCGACGCTGCGAGGCGTGCATCAACTGGGTGGCGTGCCTTGGGACGAAGCACTGCTATGGACCACGCTCGCGCAGACCAGCCTCACCGTGGTCTGGAGCCTGGTCGGCATGGCCGCGTGGATCGTCGGGTCGCGGCGTGGCAATCGCTCGCTGTGGCTGGCGGGTGCCGTGTTGATGGGCATTGTGCTGCTCAAGTTGTTGCTGGTAGATCGCAATCATCTCGGCAACCTGTACGGCATCGCGTCGTTCATCGCGTATGGTTTGCTGTGCACGGTGATCGGCTACCTCGCACCCGCACCCGCGAAGACCACGACCGAGAACGCTCCATGAAAACCATGTTCGCCCTGATCGCGCTGCTGGCTACGCCTGCCCATGCGGCCGAGACGGATTATGCGTTTGCGTGGCTGTTGACGACGAACGCCGACGCCAATGTGTGGCAAGTGGAACTCACGCCCGCGATGCTGGCCGCGAGTCGCGATCCGCAACTGGCTGATATCGATGTTTTCAATGCCGCCGGCGTGGCGGTGCCGGTGTCGTGGCTTCCCGTCGATCTCGCTGCGATCGCGCTGTCCGATACGGTTGGGCTGCCGCTATTCGCGGTGCCGGCTACCGACATGAAGGCGGCGCCGGATGCCGTACACCTGAAATTGCAACGCGATGCCGATGGCCACCTGCGCACGCTCAACGTCGATGTCGACAGCCTCGCAGCGGCGACCGACAACGATCTGATCCTCGACGCCAGCGCCGCTGTGCGAGATGGCGGCCGCCTGGACCGCCTGCTGTTCGACTGGCCAGCGAGCGCCAGCGACCTGCGCCTGCGCATCGCCGTCGATGCCAGCGACGACCTCGAAAACTGGCGCCACCAGGTGCCAGCTGCGACCGTACTGCAGTTGCGTCGCGAGGGCACCGAACTCATTCGCCGCGCGATCGACATCCATCCACCGGCCTCGTTGCCCTACTGGCGGCTGCGCTTCCTTGATGGCGTGGCGCCGGCCGGGCTGGAAGTGCGCGCCGAACGCATTGCTGCATCCGCGCAACCGCGCCCGCAGCGGCAGTGGCTTGACCTGGAAGGCCATGCCGGCAATGCACCGCCTGATCGTTCCGTGCACGAGTATTCAACCGCTGCGCCGGTCGCGGTACAGGCGCTCGACATCGCGTTGACTGACGACAACAGCGTCGCTTCATTGCAGGTTTTCAGCCGCGCCGACAGCAGCGAGCCATGGCGCCCACGCGGCGGTATCACCGCATTCCGCTTGCGCGACGGTGCCAGCGCTTTGGTCAATGATCCGCTGCAACTCTCCAGTGAGGAACGCGCCAGCGATTGGCGCATCGAATCACGCCCTGCATTGGCAACGGTACCGCAACTGCGCGTTGGCTATCGACCCGATCGTCTCGTGTTTCTCGCGCAAGGCGAAGGACCGTACCGACTTGCCGTCGGCAGCGCCAGCCAGCGCCGCAGCGAAGCGCCGGTCAGTACGGCCTTGAACGAAATCCGCCAACGCAATGGCGGCGACTGGCAACCACCGCTGGCCAGCAGCGGCAAGCCCATCGATATTTCCGGCGATGCCGCCTACGCGAAACCGGCTCCGCCATTGCCGTGGAAAAGCTGGTTGCTCTGGGCAGTGCTGTTGCTCGGCGCGATCATCGTCAGCAGCTTCGCGCTCAGTCTGCTGCGCCAGCCAAAGCCGCCGGTCTGATCGTCGCCGTCGTCGCGTTCGGCTCCGCTTGCGCTCTTGTTGGATTTCGCCAGACTGGTCAAGCGTTTCGCCGGGCTGCCGCCCGCCGAGCCACCTTTCTGCTCGCACAGAAACGTGGCCCAAAGATGCGCCCGTGGCGGGTCGGTCGTGCGATGAAGCCGCACGACTACGCAAGCTGGCTCCGGGGTTCGCTGACAGCACATCCCTGTACTGACAGCGAACTGGCCCGAATCCATTCGGGCCACCGTGCGGGCCTTTTCTGCGCCAGCGCACCTCCCCGAAACGGGAGGTAAGTCAAAGGCATGCAGCACTTCACGCTGCGTAAGGCCGCCGCTTTGGGGCGGATGCTGTTGACCCACCCGCCCGTTCTTGTCGGAAAGTACTGGACGGATCAGCCGCGTGCGGGCCACGCGAGGGATCGCGTGGCTTCGGCTACGGCACAGGATGTGCCTTCAGCCGAACCCGGCCAGTGCTTGCGCAGTCGTGCGGCTTCACCGCACGACCGACAGGCCATCGGGTCGCATCTTTTGGCTACTTTTCTCTGCGCGAGAAAAGTGGCTCGCGCGCCGGCAGGCGCGAGAAACGCTTGACCCGTCTGGCGACAGCCAACGACAAGAGCGAAGCGGCAGCCGAACCACGCCCCCGGATCCAGACCGGGTAGTCTGGCGGAAGCCAGAAAGAGCGAAGCTGCGAATGTGCTGCATCATTCGCCTGGCAGGTCGACCACCTGCCGCTTGCGCGCGCTTCGGTCGCTGAACTACGCTCCCGGACTTGATCGGGCCCCATCGTCGGCCCCCTGGGGAAGAGGATGTTGGAAGTCTTGGGCCAAATCGCGTTCGGCCTGTTCGGGCTGGCGTCACTGATTGGCATCGCCTGGTGTTTTTCGTCAAACCGCGGTGCGATTGACTGGAAGCTGGTCGGTACCGGCGTGTTGATGCAAATCGTGTTCGCGGCGCTGGTGTTGAAGGTGCCTCTGGGCCGGCAGATATTCGATGGCATCGCGACCGGGTTCGTGAACCTGCTCGACTACGTGCGGGTGGGCTCGGAATTCATCTTCGGCAGTTTTGTGGACGTGCAGAAGAACGGATTCGTGTTCGCTATCCAGGTGTTGCCGACGATCATCTTCTTCGCGGCGTTGACCGGCGTGCTTTACCACATCGGTTTCATGCAGATGATCGTGCGTGGCATGGCCTGGCTGATTACGAAGGTGATGCGTGTGTCCGGCGCGGAGACGACCAGCGTCTGCGCCAGCGTGTTCATCGGCCAGACCGAGGCACCGCTGACGATCAAGCCGTATCTCGAGCGAATGACCCAGTCCGAATTGATGACCGTGATGATCGGCGGTATGGCCCATATCGCCGGCTCCGTGATGGCCGCCTACGTCGGCTTGCTTGGCGGCGAGAGCGAAGAGCAACGCATCTTCTTCGCGACGCATTTGCTGACTGCGAGCATCATGGCTGCGCCAGCAACACTGATGCTCGCCAAAATCCTGATGCCGGAAACCGAGCAGCCACTGACACGCGGCACGGTAAAACTCGAAGTCGAAAAAACCACCGCGAACGTGATCGACGCCGCCGCCACCGGCGCAGCCGACGGCCTGCGCCTGGCCCTGAACGTCGGCGCGATGTTGCTCGCCTTCATCGCATTGATCGCTTTGCTCAATGCACCATTCCAGTGGCTGGGCACCAAGGAATGGGGCGACGCTGGTAGTTCGTTGAATGCCTGGCTTACCGCGACGGCCGGCAAGCCTACGGTGTTCTCGTTGCAAACGATCTTCGGCTGGGTGCTGGCACCGCTTGCGTGGCTGATCGGCGTGCCGTGGCAGGACGCAACCCTGGTCGGCAGCTTCATCGGCCAGAAGGTGGTCATCAACGAGTTCGTCGCCTACGTTGATCTCGCCAAGAACCTGCCGCTATTGCAGGAGAAGAGCGCGCTGATCGCGACCTATGCGCTGTGTGGCTTCGCCAATTTTTCGTCGATCGCGATCCAGATCGGCGGTATCGGCGGACTGGCACCGAGCCGTCGCGGCGACCTCGCAAGGATGGGCCTGAAAGCAGTTCTCGGCGGATCGCTGGCAACCTTCATGACAGCAACCATTGCGGGCGTGTTGAGTGGCATGTAATCGCGGGATCGCTCCGTAACGTCACAGCTGCCAAAAACCGTAACCAGGTAATCGTCCTGCCAACTTCGTAACGCCCAATGCCAGCTTCACGACAGCGAAAGCCAACAGCGGAAGAACTATCCGTCGAGGCATCGATCCGGCTGGATTCGCCGTTCGTTCTCGCTTCTTCGCCGCTGCGTCGACGCTTCCACGATCTTGGCGGGCGATTGGTGTTGGCGCTGCGGCCGGCGCTGACGGCGCGGTTCGAAGCCGGCATCGGCGCGCGCGGTGCGATCGAACGGTTGGCGCTTGCCGCTCTGGTTGAACGCTACCGAGCCAGCGACCAGCTTGATCGCCTCGCCGCTCTGAATATCGATTTCTGGTCCGGGCCGGCGGCGCTGAGCTACCACGCGCTAACCCACAGCCGATTCGAGCAGACGTTTCTCACGCGTCACCACGTGATCATCGCGCCGCTGCAGAATGTCGCCGCAGAAATGCGCGCACGCGGCCTGGTAGAGATCGGTTGCGGCTCCGGGCAGTTGCTCGATTACCTGGCCACGCAATTTCCGGCACTGGACCGTCTTGTCGGACTCGATCTCAATGCCGACCAGATCGCGCTGAACCGTCGTCGGGCGAGCGATGCCCGCATCGAGTATCACTGCGCAGACGCGACCGACTGGATTGCCGAGCATGCGCAGCCGGGCTGGATCTGGCTGTGCTACGGCGGCGTCCTCGAGTTTTTCACCGAGGCGAGCGTCGCCGCCATGCTCGAAGATTGCGGCCGTCATGCGCCCGCAGTGTTTGCCCTGGTCGAACCGCTGGCCGACGATTTTGATCCGGATGTCGAGCCGGTTGCGCGCCGGTTCGGACGCGAATTGACCCTGAGTCATCCGTACCCCCGGCTGCTGCGCGACGCTGGCTTCACTGAACTTTGGCGCAATGAATGCCGCGCGATTGGTTGGCGTTGGCTGATGTTGGTCGCGCGGCGCTGACCGTGGTCACGGCATCGCGGCATACTCGTATCCCGCCGGCAACGAGCTAATCGATGTCCCAAGCTAACCCTGAGTGAAAGGTGTTGCGGTGAATCCACCCGTCAGTCCTGAGTCTGCCCCCGCTCTGCCTCGATTGCCTTGGGATGCACTGCTGGTCGCATCTTTTGTCGTGTTGTTGCCGATTGGTCGGATTGCCGAGCTGCCGGTACTGATCGCGCTGGTCGTGATCGTCGCCCTGTTGTTGCGGGGTCACATCGCTGCCGTGCGGGGTGCCGGCAGTGGCTTGGTGTTGGTGCTGTTCGCCTGCTATTGGTTGCCGATCCTGGTGTCTGGTTTCAGCGCGGTGGAACCGCCCAAGACCTGGTCCACCGCGGCGAGTGCACTGCGCTACCTGCCGTTCGCACTGTTCATTGTGGCGGGGCTGTCGAATCTTCGTTCGTTGCGTGGCGTGCTGCTGGCGACGGCAGC
>JBBSLA010000077.1:0-12243 GCA_038255665.1 Lysobacterales bacterium
AAGGTGAGTCGACAGCGGGAAATGTCGCACCCGTCACAGAAATAATTTTATGAACGAGGTAGACCGCTGGAATGCGAGGTATTTGACGACGTTGGCCGCTGACGGCGGGCTGCAGGGAAGCGGCAGCGCCTTCGCCGAGAACATCTGCTCGCCTGAATGCTCGTACCGGACCGCTCAACCAGTCGTTGGGTCCGATCCAGCTGGCGCGGAGGCGTGGGTCTAGTTCGAGCGCATCCCGATGCGGTCGGCCATGCTGCGCAGGCGCTCGCGGGCACGGTGCAGCACGCGCCGGTAGAGCTTCTGGTCGATGCCCAATTCGTTGCAGATGTGATCCTTCTGCTCGTCGTGGACGTAGTGGCGAATCAGGATTTCGCGATCACGTGCGACCGGGAGTTCGCCGAGCAGCCGGGCTACCAGTCCGATGCGGGAATTGCGCTCGGCGGCATGCTCGGGATTGTCGGGATCACTCAAGGCGTCGAGCGCATCGCCGCCATCATGCCGATCGCAAAGGCCACGCCGGCGGTATTCATTGATGACGATATTGGCGACCAGCGTTCTGACGTAGGACGGGAGCGCCACGGCATCGCGCATTTCGCCATCGCGCAAGTGCACCAGTACTCGAAGCAGCACGTCCTGGACCAGGTCGTCCAACGCCGGATCGTTGGGTCGACAGTGCTTGCGGACCAATACACGTATGCCAGGCAGATAGGCTTCCACCAACCGCGCTTCCGCATCCCCGTCGCCGCGGCGAATGCGATCGACCCATTCGATCTGCATCGCTACGTCGTCGTCCCCAGTGTTGTCGGCCATCCCCCCATCTCCCTGGTTGCGCTCCCCGGCGCATGCGGAACTATTAACACAACTTGATGACAATGTCTCTCCGCCGTCTGGGGTATGCCGGCGTCGAGTCGGGACGATATTGCCTGATCCATTGCCCCACGCCAGCCGCGACCACATTGCCGGAGGGGCTGCTGCGATGACGGCTATCGGCAGATCGGTTGACGTCTAAAGCGTACTTTTGCTGTATCAGCGCTGACGTCTACCAACGATGACTCAGCGCCGAATCAGGCTGCCGCTTCGGTTTGCTCCAGCACGACGGCAACTGCATGCAGCACGGCCGCGATGCGGACTGCGCTCTGGATGGCTTGGGCCGACACCGAGTGCTTCTTCAGGGTTTTTTCGTGCGATGCCATGCACATGCCGCAGCCGTTGATCGACGACACGGCGAGCGAGGCGAGTTCGAAATCGATCTTCTCGCCGCCGGGATTGGCCATCACGTTCATGCGCAGGCCGGCGCGCATCGTGGCGTATTCGGGCTCTTCGACCAGATGGGTGAAGCGATAGTAGACGTTGGTCATGCCCATCATGGCGGCGGCCGAGCGCGCGGCGTTGAGTTCGGCTTCGTCGGCATGCTCCCTGGCGAACTGGGCGACGGCGGCAGTCAGGCCGGCGTGGCGGGAAGCCATGGCGCTGGACAGCGCAATCACGCCGATCTGCTTGTTGCTGAGTCCGGTCGCGCCGCTTTCGCTGAGCACGGATTCGAGGTTCAGGCGCAGATCCTTGGCGTAGTCGGGAATTTGGGATTTGAGGTCTTGCAGGTTCATGGGGTTCTCCGTTTGGCTGAGGGCACGACTCGATTCTCGAGTCTGCGGTTGAATCCGCTGCGCGGGTTGACCAGCTCCGCTGTTGTGAAGCGCCTCACCCTAACGGGGGTCCATGCGTTCACAGCGATGACACGGCGCTTATGCAGGGTGGAACCGCCGCAGGCGATTCCACCATCGCGCGGCACATGGGGCCACGAAGCGTTGTTTTGAGTCGCTGGCGAACCGGCGGCAGGTTGCGCCGCCGCCGGCCATCACAACGAACCAATCAGATCAGACTTTGGCCAGATCAATCGTCTCGTCGCCCTGCTTCCAGTTGCAGGGGCACAGCTCATCGGTCTGCAATGCGTCGAGCACGCGCAGCACTTCCTGCGGATTGCGGCCGACGCTGCCGGCGGTCACGTAGACGAACTGGATGACGCCGTTCGGATCAACCAGGAAGGTTGCTCGCTTGGCGACGCCTTCTTCCTGATCGAGGATGCCGAGCGCCCCGGTCAGCTTCTTGTTGGTATCGGCCAGCATCGGGAACTGGAGATCCTTCAGGTCCTTGTGGCTCTGGCGCCAGGCGCGATGGACGAACTCGGTATCGGTACTGGCCGCCAGCACCTGGGTATCGCGGTCGATAAACTGCGAGTTCAGATCGGAGAAGCCCTTGATCTCGGTCGGGCAGACGAAGGTGAAATCCTTCGGGTAGAAGAACACCAGCAGCCACTTGCCGGGGTAGCTCTTGTCGGTGATGCGCGGGAAATCCAGCGTGTCGGTGTTGACCGTCGCCATGAGGTCGAAGCTGGGGAACTGGTCGCCAATGGTCAGCATGATGAAACTCCTGTTGTGGTGATGAAGATGATTGGCCCGCCGGCCGCAAGAAGGGCAGACCCGCCGTGATCAGGACAGACTGTTCAAGTCAGGTGACGCAGTCTAGGTTCCGTACGTCCATTTATCCAATTGATTGTAAACATGCGATCAATTGGCATAGCCTATGACGAAGCATCAACCGGACCATCACAGCCATGAACCTGCGTGACCTTCGTTATCTGGTCGCCCTCGCCGATCTCAAGCACTTCGGGCGTGCGGCGGCGGCCTGCTTTGTCAGCCAGCCGACCCTTTCCACGCAGATTCGAAAGCTGGAAGAAGAGCTGGACGTCACCCTGGTCGAGCGCACGCCGCGCAAGGTGTTGTTGACAGAAGTGGGTCGAGACATCGCATCGCGAGCGCGCGGCGTACTCAACGAGGTCGAGCAGATGCGCGCTTTGGCGCGGCGCACGCGTGACCCGGAAGCCGGTTCAATCCGGCTGGGAATTTTCCCAACGCTGGCACCGTATCTTTTGCCGCACGTTGTCCCGCGGCTGCGCGAACGATTCCCTCGCCTTGAACTGTTGCTGGTCGAGGAAAAATCCGAAGTGCTGCTGCGCCAGTTGCGCGAAGGTCGGATCGACGCCGCCATCCTCGCCCTGCCCCTGCACGACGATCAATTGCACGAACGCTTTCTATTCGAGGAACCTTTCGTGCTGGCGGTACCGGCTGGTCATGCGCTGGGCAAACGCAAGTCACTGAAGATGGACGATCTCGCCGACCAGGACCTGCTGCTGTTAGACGAAGGACACTGCCTGCGCGACCAGGCGCTCGACGTCTGCCAGTTGTCGGGCGCGGCCGAAAAGGACGGCTTTCGCGCGACCAGTCTTGAAACGCTGCGGCAGATGGTCAGCGCGAACGTCGGCATCACCTTGTTGCCGGTGCTGTCGGTGAAGCCACCAGTGAGCCCGTCGCCGAACCTGCAGCTGATCGCCTTCAAGGGCGAGATACCAAGCCGGAAGATCGCGATGGTCTGGCGCCGCAGTACGGCGATGAGCGGCTTCCTCGATCAGCTCGCCGATACCATCGCCGACTTGCCCAAGGGCTTGCTCGATCCGCGAATGTGACCGTCCGGTATAGCGTCAACCTCGAGTCGTGACGGAGGGCTGCGCAGGCGATCCAGCAGTCCATTATTCTGTAAGCCATCCCTCCTCGCCGAGCCATCCATGATCCTGCCTTCCCTTGAAATCGAAACCGCGCCGCAGCCTCGTCACGCCATCATCTGGCTGCATGGCCTGGGTGCCAATGGCCACGATTTCGAGCCGATCGTTCCGGAACTGGTTGGCGCCGACTGGCCGCCACTGCGGTTCGTTTTTCCGCATGCGCCGTCGCGGGCGGTGACCGTGAACAATGGCATGCGCATGCCGGCCTGGTACGACATCAAGGGCTTCGAGATCGCCCAGCGGCAGGATGAGATCGGCATCCGCGAATCGATCACGCAGATCGAAGCGTTGATCGCGCGCGAAGTCGAACGCGGCGTTGACGCCGGCAACATCATCATCGCCGGCTTCTCGCAGGGCGCGGCGATCGCGTTATCTGTGGCGCTGCGCCACACCGATTCACTGGCCGGAGTGATTGCCCTGTCGGGCTACCTGCCGCTGCACGAAACGATTGCCGCGGAAGCCTCGTCGAAAAACGCGAAGTTGCCCATCTTCATCGGGCACGGCAGCGCCGATCCGGTGGTTCCGGAATTCCTTGGGCATCAGAGTCGCGACTTCCTGCGCGAACTGGGTTATCCGGTCGATTGGCACAGCTATCGGATGGCGCATCAGGTTTGTGCGGAGGAAATTTCGGACCTGCGCGACTGGATCGGCGCAAGATTCAGCAGCGGCATGGCCGCCAACTAATCGGAGCTAGATTGATCGCCAGCAAGCCGCCACGCACGCACTGGTTGCCGCCGTTCTGCACGCTGCCGACGCTGTTCGCGGTGATGATCGTCGCTGAACTGGTAGTGCTGGTGGTGGTGCTGGCGCCCGGTGCCGAGCGCGGCCTGATGCTGGAGCGCCTCGCCATTGGCAGCGTCTACGCGCAATGGTTGGCCCTGCTGGTGGTGGTCGCGCTGTGCTCGATGCGCGATCGTCTGGATCGCATGCGACCCTGGATTGGATCGTTGCTGGCGTGGCTTGCCATCATCGTGACCTCGGCGTTGGCCGCCTTCGCAATCCGCTGGATCGACTTGAACCTGGCGCTCGGCTGGACCGGACCGCGCCAGGACGGAAATCCGTTCGTCTGGTCGACAGCGTTGCTGTGCGCGCTGATCGGCGCAGCGTTGCTGCGCTACCTGATCATCATCGAGCGCTGGCGCAACCGCGTCGAAGCGGCCTCAAAGGCTCAGGTGGATGCATTGCAGGCGCGCATTCGCCCACACTTCCTGTTCAACAGCATGAACACCATCATCAGCCTGATCCGGACCCGGCCGAGCGAAGCCGAACGTGCCGTCGAGGATTTGTCAGACCTGTTTCGCGCCGCACTCGGCAGCGACCAGCGCATGGCGACGCTGGGTGATGAGCTGGACCTGGTCGAGCAATACCTGCGCATCGAGCAACTGCGACTCGGCTCGCGGCTGTCGGTGCAGCGTGAACTGGACGACGCGCCGCGTGCGCTGCCAATGCCGCGATTGCTGCTGCAACCGCTGGTGGAGAATGCCGTGGTCCACGGCATCGCGCGGCTGCCGCAAGGCGGTGTGATTTCGCTGGCTTGCCGAAGTGAACATCGACGCGTGATCTTGACGGTATGCAATCCGTGTCCGATTGGACCACGTGCAATCGACGGTGCTGGCAGCGCAGGCTCGGGCCACAATGGCCACGCGGTCGCCAACATCCGCGAACGCATCGGATACCACTACGGAGATGGCGCCTCGCTGGAAACCACGCAGACGGTCGGCGCGTTCGTGGTGACCCTGACCTTGCCGGAACCGCCCACTGCTGAGCCTTGAACGAACGTGAGCCTTGAACGGAATTCCCCATGCGCATAGTCATCGTTGACGACGAACCGCTGGCCCGTGACCGCTTGCGCGCCCTGCTCGCCGACATGCCCGATTGCCAAATCGTCGCCGAAGCGGACGACGGCCATGCGGCATTGGAGGTCGTCGAGCAGCATCGACCCGACCTGGTCCTGCTCGACATCAGTATGCCGCGCATGGACGGCCTGGAAGCGGCCACCCATCTGGCCGGCTTCGATGCTGCGCCAGCGGTGATCTTCTGCACCGCCTACGACCAGCATGCACTCGCCGCGTTCGAGGCACATGCGGTCGACTACCTGCTGAAGCCAATCCGCGCGGATCGCCTCGCCGCCGCGATTGATCGCGCCCGACGCTACGTCGCCGGCATCGAACCACCACCCGCTGCAACGATGCCGACACGCCAGCGCACGCACCTGTGCGCGCGCGTGCGCGGCAACCTGGTGCTGGTGCCGGTGTCGTCGATCAGGTGTCTCGTCGCCGAGGACAAGTACGTCGTCGTCCACCACGACAAGGGCCAGGTGTTGGTCGAAGATGCGTTGAAGTCGCTGGAGGACGAATTCGGCGAGCGCTTCGTGCGCATCCATCGCAATTGCCTGGTTGCGCTGGAATACCTGAGCGGGCTTGCCCGTTCCGCTGACGGCCGGGTGCTGGCAAGTGTTCCGGGCGTCGACGTGGAACTGGAAATCAGCCGGCGTAACCTGCCATCGATCCGCAGCCTGGTTCGCGCCATGTGATCGATGTCACTTGGCGGCTGGCCGGCTAAACTCCCGGTAGGCCCGACCAGCACTGGCAACCATGTCCATACTTCGAATCGCCACCCGCGAAAGCGCCCTGGCCCTGTGGCAGGCCGAACACGTTGCCGCCCGGTTGCGCGCGGCGCACCCACGGCTGCAGGTCGAACTGGTGCCGATGACGACGCGTGGCGACCAGATACTGGATCGGCCTCTGGCGGCAATTGGCGGCAAGGGCCTGTTCCTGAAGGAACTGGAAGTGGCGATGCTGGACGGCCGCGCCGACATCGCCGTGCATTCGCTGAAAGACGTCCCGATGGACCTTGAGCCGGGTTTTCAACTCGGCGCCATCCTGGAACGGGCGGATCCCGCCGACGCCTTCATCAGCAACCACCATGCGTCCATCGTGTCACTACCGGCGGGAGCGAAGGTGGGCACGTCGTCGTTACGACGCCAGTCGCAACTGCGCGCGATTCGTCCGGATTTGACCATCCTGGACCTGCGCGGCAACGTGAACACGCGCCTAGCCAAACTCGACGACGGTCATTACGACGCCATCCTGCTCGCCTGCGCAGGCATTGAACGGCTCGGAATGTCGACTCGGATTCGGGGTCGGCTGGCTGCACCGGACTGGATCTCAGCCGTCGGCCAGGGTGCCATGGCGATCGAACATCTCAGCGGAAACCGCAAGATCGCCGACATCACGCGCGTACTCGACGACCCGCACACTTCCCGCTGCGTGAGCGCCGAGCGCGCCATGAATCACGCCCTGCATGGCAGTTGCCACGTCCCGATTGCAGGCTACTGTCGCGAGATCGAACACGGCATGGAGCTGCTCGGGCTGGTCGGCGATGTCACCACCGGGCGCTTGATCCGGGCCGAGGCCTGCGCGGACCGTTATCAGGGCGAGGCGCTCGGCCGAGAGGTCGCCCGCCAGTTGCTCGATGCCGGCGCTGCGGAATTGCTCGCCGCCTATCGAGATGACGTGCCGGGATGAAATGCATTGACCGAATGCGACCCGTGCATGTGCCGGCGCCTGGCATCGGCAAGCTACTTGCAGGCTTTTACCCACAGTTGCCGTTCTGACGCGGACTGATCGTCCGCGAATGGTAGAATTTCTGAATGGGGCCCGGAAACACGTGAGAACGCTGACGCGCCGCCAGCAGGAATCGGCTTGGCGGAAATTGTCGAGAGTGGGTACGACATTATTTTTGCTGGCTTGGCTGCTGCCGGCCCGCGGTGTCGGCGTGCCCGAACAACGCTACTTTTTCGAGGCCGTGCAGAGCTCGGCAAGTTCGACCCAACACACCGTCCGCACGCTCACTCAGGACCGCGAGGGCTTCGTCTGGCTTGGCACCGATTCGGGCCTGCTGCGTTTTGACACCTACCAGTTCCGTCGTCCACAACCCCGCGTCGACAAGAACGCCGAGCGCCTGCAAGGCGTTGTCAATGCGCTGGTAACCGATTCCAAGGGCCGGATGTGGGTCGGTCTTCTTGCGGACGGACTCTGGCAATTCGATCCCGCGACGGGCGCTATCGTCGAACCCGAAGCGGTCGAAGTCCACGAACGAAGCATCAACCTGTTGACGCCGACCGATGAAGGTATCTGGGTAGGCATCGGCGGTGCCCTCATGTTGTTGGAGCCCGAGCGAGGCCGACTGCTGCGCAGCGTGGCGCTCGGCGAAAAAGGATCGGGATCGGTGTCAGTGCGTTCGGGCGTCACTGCCAGCGACGGCGCGTTCTGGGTCGCCGCCAACAAGGGGCTGTTTCGGATCGCGCCGGGGGAGAGCATTGCCAATGCCGTGTCACCGGAACAAACCGGTCCGGCGATGGCGTTGATGAAGTCGACCAGCGGAACCTTGTACGCGGCGTGCACGGAAGGGCTTTTCGAGATCACCGGACCAAACAGCGTGCGACAGATTTGGTCGTCCAAGGGCAGCTCGGTCACGGCGCTGGTTGAGACAGCTTCAGGGCAAGTCTGGTTTGCAACTTCCCGCAACGGAATCATGCAGCTCGACACGGCGAGCGACATGGTTGCTCCCGTCAGTTCGACAGCAACGGCTGGCGGCTCGTCGCCGACGGCTCCGATTCACACCTTGTGGATGGATCGATCCGGCCTGCTGTGGGTGGCAACGATGAGCGAGGGACTGTACAAGGTCGATCCCGCCGGTACGCGCTTTTCGATACTCCTGGATACCGATCCCGGCAACCTGGCGATCGGTCGAAACAACGTAGTCAGCCTCCATGCCACGGCCGACTCGCTGTGGATCGGAACGATGGGCGATGGGCTGAAACGCCATGATTGGCAGACGGGCGAGCGGCGGCACTACCGCGGCGAAATCCTGCGCGCTCTCGACGTTCACGATGAATACCGGCCCTTGACCATCCGCTCGATCGCCGACGCTGGCGATGGTCGGCTGTGGATCGCGACTCCGTTCGGGATTGCGGTTCTCGATCCGGCCAGTGGCGCGATCGAGCGCCTGCCGCCCCTTGCGGATGGTGACAGCAGCGGGGCCAGCAACGAAACCGGGCCGTTGCTGACAACGCGTGCCGGCCGATTGTGGGCCGGCAATCGAGGCAATCTCGTCGCGCGTTTCGATAAATCGTCCGGCGCATGGACGTCAATCGAACTGGTTGCGGGGTCGGCCCGGGCAAACGTGACCCTCAGCCTGTTTGAAGACCGCGATGGAACGATCTGGGCCGGCAGCCTGAAAGGTTTGCATCGGATTGATCCCGCCACCGGCAAGGTGCGCACATTCCAGCACATGGCCGGCAATCCGCGATCGTTGACCAGCAACATCGTCCGTTCCATACACCAGGACGCAGATGGCACGCTGTGGATCGGCACCCAGGCCGGCCTCAACCGAATGGATCGTGTTGACGCGAACGGCGCGGAATTCACGTCCTGGCCCGATTCGGACCAGCTGCGTGACGACACTATTTACGCGATCTTGCCAGGCTCGCTGGATCGGCTTTGGGTCAGCACCAACCGTGGCCTGATGGCCGTAGACCGGAAAAGCGGAGCGACGCTGGGTTCGTCGATGCGCGACGGCCTGCAGTCAATGGAATTCAACGGCGGCGCGGCGGCGCGGCTTGCCAGTGGCGATCTCGTATTTGGCGGACCGAGCGGGATCAACCGGTTTTCACCGGAACGCGTCAAGCCGAGCATGTTCGAGGCACCCGTGGAGATCACCGAAGTTCGCATCGGCGATCGCGAACCGATCCAGCCCTTGCGAAAAGCCACGGTCGAGCTCGGTGCCGACGACAGCCTGATCACCATCGCATTCGCAGCGCTTGACTACACGGCACCCAACCACAATCGCTTCCAGTATCGCCTCAAGAGTTACGACGCCGAGTGGATCAAAGGCGGATTTCGACCGATCGCGACGTTCAGTCATTTGAAGCCCGGAAGTTACCTGTTCCAGGTTCGCGGCAGCAATCGCGATGGCATCTTTGGCGGCGAGCCAGCCGAACTTTCGATCGTCGTAGCGCAGCCCTGGTGGCTTTCGGCCGGCGCCAAATTGGCGTACCTGAGCGCCGCGCTGGTCATGTTGCTGGTGGCGTTGCGATCGATCCGACTCCGCCGCGACGCGCTGCTGCGCCGAAACGCGGATCTGATGGAGCGCGAGAACCGCTTGCACATGGCGGTGTGGGGATCGGGCGACCAGTTCTGGGATTGGGACCTTCGCCGCGGCGTGTTGATCCGTACCGCATCGGATGTCACCACGGGGTCCAGCGTCGTCATCGAGGTACCGATCGACGTCTGGCAAGGCCAGGTGCATCCCGACGACATCGATCCGTTGCGCCAGCGCATGATTGATCACGTCGAAGCTCGAACCGACATCTACGAGTCCGAGCACCGACTGCGCGATGGTGACGACTGGCGTTGGGTGCTGGCGCGTGGACGCGTCGTTGAACGTGATCGCACCGGCGCCGCCACGCGAATATCCGGCACCTCGCGCGACATCACCCTGACCCGCCTCGCCGAGCAGGACCGCCGCATCGCGATCCAGGTGTTGCAGGACATGGAGGAAGCGGTGTCGGTATTCGACCTCGACTTCCATTTCGTGTCGGTGAATCCAGCGTTCTCGCGCGTCACCGGTTGGCTCGACAATGAGGTGGTCGGCCAATCGACCGGCACCCTGAATTCATCGCAACAGGATCCCAAGGACTACGAGCGAGTCCGGCGAATCCTTGTCAACGAGGGTTCCTGGAACGGCGAATTGTGGCAGCGCCGGAGCGACGGCAGCGAGTTCGCGAGCTGGACCCAGCTCAACGAAGTCCGAGACGCCAGTGGCGTGCGTACCCACTACGTTGGCGTGTTCACCGACATCACCGAGCGCAAGCGCAGCGAGCAGGAACTGCGCTATCTGGCCAACTACGACACCCTGACCGGGTTGCCCAATCGCACCTTGCTGGCGCAGCGACTGTCGGCCCTGCTCGCCGAGCAGCCAGTCAAGCCGGGCGGAGTCCTCTACCTTGACCTGGACCATTTCAAGCACGTAAACGATTCCTACGGCCATGCAGCGGGCGATCGCCTGCTGCGGGCTGCCGGCGACCGCCTGCGCCACATTATCGCCACCGAGGACACCGTCGCGCGGCTGGGTGGCGACGAGTTCGCGATCATCCTTCATTCGATTTCCAGCGAAGTCCAGGCGGCGGCGATTGCCCAACGCGTCATCAAGGCATTCGCCATGCCGATTGAAATCGGCGATGCCGAGTCGGTGACGGTTACAACGTCGATCGGCATCAGCCTGTTCCCGGAACACGGCGACAAGGTCGCTGAACTGTTGAAATACGCCGATACCGCGATGTACCGGGCCAAGAGTTCCGGCCGAAATACGTTCATGGTCTACACCGAGGAAATGAACACGCAGGCGCGCCACCGTGCCAGCGTGATCGCAGCGCTGCGCAAGGCGATAGCCCGCAACGAGTTCCGGCTGGTCTTCCAGCCGCGCCTGGCGCTGGGAAGCAACCGGATGAGCGGCGTCGAGGCATTGTTGCGCTGGAACAGTGCCGACCTTGGCGAAATCGGTCCAGCCCAGTTCATTCCGTACGCCGAGGAAACCGGACTGATCCTTCCCATCGGCGACTGGGTATTGCGCGAAACCTGTGCGCAGATGGCGCGCTGGCGTAGCGAAGGCGTGCGCGGGCTGACCGCGTCGATCAACGTGTCGATGCTGCAATTGCAACGCGGCAACGTCGCCGGACAGTTGGCTGCGTTACTCGACGAATTCGCGATCCCGCCCGACCAGATTGAAGTGGAACTGACCGAAAGCGTGGTCATGGCGAATGCCGAACTATCGATCGGCATCCTGCAAAAACTGCGCGATGTCGGCGTCACCGTATCGATCGACGACTTCGGCACCGGCTATTCGTCGCTGAGCTACCTCAAGCGCTTGCCGATCGATACCTTGAAGATCGACAAGGCCTTCGTCGGGGACATCACCACCGATCCGGACGACCGCGCGATCACCGCGACCATCATCGCGATGGCCCGCTCGCTGGGACTCAACGTGGTTGCCGAGGGCGTGGAGACGGCCGCACAGGTGGAGTTCCTGCGCGAACACGGCTGCGACGAGATCCAGGGTTACTGGTTGTCGAAACCGCTGCCACCCGATGAATGCATGGCCTTCCTGCGGGAACGCCTGCAACGCCGCAGCCCAATGCTGGGGACGACTCTATAGCGCTCCGCGTTCTTTTTCCCTTGTCCCGTCGGGGGACGGGTTGTGGATGAGGGTCCGTCTCGCACGGTCTCTCAGTGTTGCGAAGATTTCATCTTCGGTTTGTTTAGCCGTTTAGACGTCTGTTTTTTACTGTCGCTTCGTTCTTGTTGGCTGTCGCCAGGTGCGTCAAGCGTATGGTTCGGCTGCCGCGCCGCGCTCTTTCGTTGGCTGTCGCCAAACTGGTCCAGCGTTTCGCCGGGCTGCCGCCCGCCGAGCCACCTTTCTGCTCGCACAGAAACGTGGCCCAAAGATGCGCCCTTGGCGGGTCGGTCGTGCGATGAAGCCGCACGACTACGCAAGCTGGCTACGGGGTTCGCTGAAGGCGCATCCCTGCGCTTGCAGCGAACTGGCCGAATCCATTCGGCCACCCT
>JBBSLA010000078.1:0-12068 GCA_038255665.1 Lysobacterales bacterium
CAGCCGAACCCGGCCAGTGCTTGCGACGTCGTGCGGCTTCACCGCACGACCGACAGGCCATCGGGCCGCATCTTTTGGCTACTTTTCTCTGCGCGAGAAAAGTGGCTCGCGCGCCGGCAGGCGCGAGAAACGCTTGACCAGTCTGGCGGAAGCCAGAACTCGCCGAAAGGCGACTCAAGGCGCGGACCCTCATCCGCCCTACGGGCACGTGCACTCGCGCCATCCATGGCGCTCACCCTGCGGGCGGCTCCGCCGTACAAACCGGCTTGCCTGCCGGTTTGTCTCCCCAAGGGGAGAAGGGAGTGAAACTTCGCCGCTCCCGGCGATGGAGGGAGAAAAGAGATGAATTAGGCGGAGCCGGCGAATTGATGCTGGCGCCACGCTTCGTAGACGACGATCGCGACAGCGTTCGAAAGGTTGAGGCTGCGGTTGTCGGGTCGCATCGGCAGGCGGATGCGTTGCTCCGCTGGCAGCGCCGCGAGAACATCGCCGGGCAAACCACGCGTTTCGGAGCCGAACATCAATGCATCGCCATCGCGATATTCGACTTGGTCGTAGCGGGTGGTCCCGCGAGTGGAAACGCCGAACAATCGCGTTGGCGCGATCGCGTCGACAAACGCGGCGAGATCGTCGTGGACGGTCAACTCGGCGAACTCGTGATAGTCGAGGCCTGCTCGACGCAGCTTGGCGTCGTCGAGTTCGAAGCCGAGTGGTCGAATCAGGTGCAGGCGCGCGCCGCTGTTCGCGCTCAGGCGAATCACGTTGCCAGTATTCGGCGGAATCTCCGGCTGGTGCAGGACGACGTGGAGCATGACTGGTGGAGAGTCAGTCGACCCGGCAGAACACGGCTTTCAGGTAGCGGCTTTCCGGCACGTGGGCCATGAACGGATGATCGCCGCCAGCGCCGGTGACCTTGAGTATTTGCACCGTGCGATTCGCGTAGAACGCGGCGCGGCGCAGCATGTCGAGGAACTGGTCCTCGCTGACCAGGCCGGTGCACGAGCAACTGAGCAGGATGCCGCCGGGCTTCACCGCGCCCATCGCCAGCTTGTTCATGTCGAGGTATTTCTTCAGTGCGGGGATCACCTGCTCGCGGTCGCGGGTCATCTTGGCGGGGTCGAGGATGACAACGTCGAACTGGCCGTTCTTGCTGAGATTGCTGTCGCGCAACCAATGGAAAATGTCGGCCTGCACAAAGCGCACGTCGGCGTGATTGAGGCGCGCGTTCTGTTCGGCGATTTCGAGAATCACTTCGTCGAGATCGACGCCGACGACTTCGCTGGCACCGCCGATCGTTTTCGCGGTGATCGCGAAGCCGCCGGAGTTGCAGCACAGGTCGAGCACGCGCTTGCCTTCGCACAGGCCGGCAAGGAATTTCCGGTTGTCGCGCTGGTCGACGAAGAAGCCGGTCTTGTGCTTGCTGCCGGGTGCGGCCTGGAACTTGACGCCGTGTTCGTGGATGACGGTGGGCTCGGGCGGCTTCTGCGCGTGAAAGTCGAAGCTCTCCTGCTTCTGCACGTGCTCCTCGGCGTACGAGTAGATGTCGGCGTCCGGGTAGTGCTGGAGCAGGCAGCGCTGGATCAGGTCGCGCTGCTTGAACATGCCGGCCGAGAAATATTCGATGACCAGTGTGTTGGCGAAGCGATCGACAACCAGTCCCGACAGACCATCACCCTCGGAATGGATCAGGCGATACGCATCGGTGACTTCGTCGAGCCGGAACACGTTGCGGCGCAAGTCGATCGCGTGGGCGATCTTGCGAGAGAAGAAATCTTCATCGACGGCTTCGTCCGGGTCTGCCGTCAATACGCGCAAGGCGATGCGCGAATGGCCGTTGTAGAAACCGCGGCCAGCGAACACGCCGGCGCGATCGTAGATTTCGACAACACTGCCGGGACGCGGCTTGGGTTCCGGTCGTTCGACCATCTTCTGGAAGATCCAGGGGTGGTTGGAGCGTCGGTCGATCTTGAGCTGGATGACGGGCAGCGGGCCGTTGTCGTTGGAGTTCATGCGGGCATGATACCGACGCGCCGATCACAGGTGCCCGAAATGCACGTAGGCGGCCCAGTAGAACGGATGGCGGAAGCGGCGGCTGTCGTGCAATTGACGTCGCACCTGCCAGAGCGCTTCGGCGGGGCTCGCGCCTTCACCCATCTGGCGATAGAACGTCGGCACCCAAGACGCCGTCGCCGCGTCGCTGACCTGCCAACGCGCCGCGACCACGTCACGCGCACCGGCACGCGAGACGGCGTCGGCAAAGCTCAGCGCTGCGGCGCGACCGCCTGAACTGGCGGCGAGATCGCAGGCGTTGAGGACGACCAGATCATTGCGACTGCCACGCGCCAGGATTTCCAGCCAGCTGACGAAGCCGGGCGTTTCCTTCGCTGACCGCGCGTCCAGCCAGATGCCTGCGTAGCCGATGCGCAATGCACGCGCGTCGCCATGCGCGGCGACGTGCAGCCACGAATGCGGACGCGCGAAGGCATTGAGTACGGCAGCGCGGTCGTTCGCAACGAGGGTTTCGACATGGCCGCCGCTCGGCTGGATGGCCGTCGCGATCAGGCTTGGCTCCGTTTGCGCATTCCACAACGCGCCAAGCTTGTCGCTGACTTGCTGGCCGGCCACCAGCACGGTGACCTTGGGTGCCGCCGCCGACGAGACCTCTGCTTCGCCGATCCGAACGATGGAAATACGCGTCGTTTCCAGCAGCGGCTGCGCGGCATTCGGCCAGTTCAGCAGCGACCACGGCAATGCGGCCAGTGGACTGCCGGCGTCGACCAGCAATGCGGAAGGCGCGGGTTTGCCTGACTCGGGTGTGTTTGTTTTTTCGCCCAGCAGTGCACCGGAAAGGCGCGTTGCATCGGCCATGATCGACGACATCGGCGTTGCCGCGCTGCTGACCAGTTGCAACAATCGTTCGGCATTGGCAGTCAATTTTTCCGAGGCGATAGTAGGTTGCAGGTGCACGCGGTCGCGGCTGATCCACAACAACCGGGACTGCTCACCGGCGTCGACATAGCTGACGAATACGGCATCGCCGAGTCGTTGCTGGAAGTCCGGCAATGACAGCTCCGATATCTTGGAGTCGCCGCGCGGTCGTGTCGGCGCTTCGCGCGCGAGCAGCGCCAGCAACTGTCGCGGTGCAGCCGCCGAGGTCGATGCGGACTTGCCCAGCAATTGGCTGGCGACCTCGCTATCGAAACTCGCAGCAGATTTCTGCTCTGACGAGGCCGAACCACGTTGCGCCGTCGAGTCGTCGAGACGCAGCCAGCGCCAAACCGACTCGACGGGCAAGGCAAAGGAATTCGAGCCGGAAGGACCCGAACTTGCCGCGAGCCGGAATGCGTCACGCCGCAGTGGCACGATGGTTGCGATCAGCATCTGCCGCAGCAACGGACTGTCGACGTCTTGCGCCAACGATGCGATCCGCCGTGCGGTCGCGAACAGGCGAGCCTGGGCGGCCTCGGATTTGCCATCGTTCGCCAGGCAATCGGCGCTCGCCGTCACTCGCTCGATTTCGCGTTCGATCGATTGAAGCTTGCCGTCGAGCCGCTGCAACGCGATGGCGGCCTCCGCGCATTTGCCTTGCGCCGCATCGATTCGCGCGACCAGCAGTTGCCAGTCGATGGCGTTGAGTCGTTGCTGTCGGTCGCGTGTTCCAGTCAATTCGGCTGCACTCTCGATGTCGCCGCTGTGCAGCGCCAACCGTGCCTGCGCCAAACGCGCGGAATCCAGGTCCGCCGGCATTTCAAGGCTGCGGTAGGTGAGCAGCGCATCGGCGAGCCCGCGCCGTGCGGCGTCTACACGGCCTCGACGCGCGTCGATATCTGCACGAACCACGCGTGCCGCTGCGACGCGAGCCGGCGCGTCGCGTTCCGACAATCGACCCAGCGCCGCGGAAACCATGTCCGCTGCTTCGTCCAGTGCGCCGAGGCCGGCGTACAGCTGCGCGGTTTCCAGCAACACGTTCGCCTGCCAGCGCGGCGAGCCGGACGCCACGAATTCGGTCAACGCAAGATCAAACTCCCTGATCGCGGTGGCGATATCGCCCTGCGCGATGGCGATGTCGCCGAGCATACGGTGGATGCGGCCGCGCTGGGTTTCCATCTGCGGCAGGGTGGACTGCTGCAATGCCCGCATGCCGAGCTTGCGCGCGCCAGCCAGGTCGCCGAGATAGCGACTCACATCGGCCATGTCCTGAAGCGCGCTGGCCAGGTCCGGAATTTCGTCGAGTTGCTCCATTGCGGTGATGCCTGCACCGAAACAGCGCAGCGCCTCGGCCATGCGGCCCATGTAGCGCAAGGTCAGGCAACGGGACAGGCGCAAACGCGCGGCGAAATAGTCACGTTCGGGCAGGCTTGCAGCGACATCGTCGACCAGGGCCAGGGCATCGGCGTGGCGCGCCAGTCGTTGCAGGTCCTCGACTTCGGCAACCAGCGCAACGCGGGCTCGCGCCTCATCACCGGCCAGCTGCCACGCCTTGGCGGCCGCGGCGAACGCGAGCACCGAGTCGGCGCTGCGGCTACCGAGCAGCAATATCTGGGCGCGGACATGGACAGCCAACGCCGCGTCAAACGCGCTCTCCGCTTTCGCTGCGAGCCGATTGATCGACTCCAGCAGCGGATCGACCTGTTTGTCAGACAGAAAACCGCTGAGCGATCTTGTCGTTGCCGCGACAGCAGACAACCATTCGCGATGACGCACGGCGCTCGCATCGGTCGAGCAATCGACGCTGAGCTGCGCCGTCGCGATCCGTTTCGAGGACGTCGCGCGCTGCAGTCGCAGATCTTGTCCCGTAGCAAGGCGAGCGAGGTGCAAACCGTAGCGGTAGGGAACCGACACATGCGACACCGACGCATCGTCCGTCGTCGCCGTCAGCAAATCTCCGCGCTCGTCGATGCGGACGAACAGCGCTTTGCTGGCAGTGGAGTGAATCGTCAACGATCCATCGGCGGGAACCGACACCCCGCGTTGCGGCGTCGAGCAATCCACCTCCAGTACGGTTTCACTCGATGCCGCCGCGACCGACGATGCGATCACCAAGCCCAGCGATATCACGATTCGGGATGCGAGCCGCGTCATGCCGGCCCACGGCTGGCATGTTTTGCTGCATCAGCCCGGCGGGTCCTCACCACCACCGCCGGCCGGCAGTTGCATGGACATTGCGTCTTTCTTCGTCGATTTGAGAACGGGACAAGCGGCAATCGCCGTTCCGGCTTCCTTGCTACCCGGAATTTCCTTGCGGCATTCCGCGTCGTCACTGAAGACCTCGATGTCGTACCAACGGATGTAGTGATTGTCCTGCACAGAGGTGCGCAGGTACACGTAGTAGCTTACCGGCACCGGTGGATCGGTAGGCGATTTCGCATACACCATCACGTTGTCGGCGCGGTAGCCAATCCTTCGCATGCCGCCAAGGTCCACATCCACTGGTGTCAGCATCACGGGACCCTGACTGTAGTGGAACACCGATCGGTTGTTGCGTTCGATCAGCAGTTGATAGCCGCCCTTGGACCACTCATCGACGCGCACGCTGTCGCCATCGTGCAGTGCCGACTCGGCGACCGTGCTGCACGGGGTACCCGGATGAATTTCCAGTGCAATCGAGCGCACCGGGCACCGGCTGGCAAAGCGAACCGCCGGGGTCAGTTCCCAGACGATGGGTGAACTCGCTGCTGCATTGCCCCTTGTGCGCAAGGCAATGCATTTTCCGAGTCCCTTCGGATCAAGTTTTGCGTACTTGCCTGATTCGAAATCGCAGAGGCTGCCGGACGCGTGTACACACGTGGCTGCCAGCGCAAACATCGCCGCGACGGCCATGTCGGTTTTCTTGTTGAACTTCACATTGGTCCCCTTGCTGATTCTGTGGCGCGCGGATACGTACCGCGCCATCGACAGGTGTCGCCAGCAGGCCAACTCTCCCATTCACTGCGCCACGGCTGTCGACTTGGCTTGACAGTGCCGACGGCGTTCGGGTCCACTGCATTTCATGCACTGCAACAAGGATGCTTTGAGCAAGTCCGCACAGGCGTCACCGAACTGTCTGCTCGCAGATCAAGGCGGGTCGACGACGACAGACTGGCCGTCTGTCGAGGCGGCGCAACGCCGAGCTGCGAGCAGACAGTTCGGCCCCAACTTGTTTATTTCAAATGTCGGGGTGATGTCCGAAAGGCCCTCAAATCGGCGCGCGCGGCTTGACCAGGCGGCCAGCCTGCACTTCGCCACGCGCCCCGGTTTGAGAACGTTTCGGACATCATGCCGCCTGCGTGGACTTGCTCAGAGCATCCTTCAGAAAACCCCCGCCAAAGCGACCATCCGACCGTGAAGCCGCTTCAAGCGGAGGCGCGATGAGCCCGCTCGCCAATCTGTCCAGCACACTCGCTGCACTGCGCGCGCAAAACGACGTTCCTGTTGCGAGCGATGGCGTGGTCCACAAGTTCGGAGGTTCATCGCTGGCCGATGCCGGGCGGTTTCGGCTGGTCGGCGCGATCCTGGGCGAGCGCGGAGACGCGCAGCAGGTCATCGTCGTGTCGGCCATGCAGGGCGTCACCGATGCGCTGCTCACTGTCGCCCATGCGGCGACAACGCGTGCGCCGGAATGGCGTGCGCAGTTGCAGGCCTTGCTGGATCGCCACCTGGCCACGGCCAGCGATCTGCTCGACGCGGACGCCACCGATACCCACGAATGGCTGCAAAGGAATTTCGCCGACCTTGCCGACGTACTACATGCCCTCAGCGTGATCGGCGTAGCCGCTCCGCAGGCAATCGACCTGATCCAGGGCTGCGGCGAACTGTGGTCGTCGCGCCTGCTCGCTGCGCATCTGGCCAGCGATGGTGAACCTTGTGCCTGGCTGGATGCCCGCGAGGTGCTGGTGGTTCGCGCGGCCGAACTTGGCGTCGATGTCCATTGGTCGCGCAGCATGGAGCGACTCGCCAACTGGCAGCGTACGAATGGTTCATCGCGCGTCGTCGTCACTGGATTCATTGCCAGCGATGGCGATGGCCGCGCCAGCACGCTGGGTCGCAATGGCAGTGATTATTCGGCCGCGATATTTGCCGCCTTGTACGGCGCACGCGAGCTGCATATCTGGACCGATGTCGATGGCGTACTCAGCGCCGATCCGCGCCTGGTGCCCGAAGCGGTCGCGCTGGCGTCGATGAGCTACGAGGAAGCCTTCGAGCTTGCCTACTTCGGCGCCAAGGTGATCCATCCGCAGACGATGCTGCCGGCGCTCGCGCTGGGATTGCCGGTTTACATTCGCAATACCTTCCAGCCGACACGTCCCGGCACGCGCATCGACAACGTCGGCGGGAAAGACGCGTCGCCGGTGAAGGGCCTGTCGCTCGCCGACAACCTGGCTATCGTCAACGTGGAAGGTACCGGCATGATCGGCGTGCCCGGCACGGCCGAGCGCGTGTTTGGCGCGCTGCACGCCGCGCAGGTTTCGGTGGTGATGATTTCGCAAGGCTCGTCCGAGCATTCAATCTGCTGCGTGGTGCGCGGTGCCGATGCGATGCGTGCGCAACACGCGCTCGATGCGGCGTTCGCGCGCGAACTCGCGAATGGACAAATTGAATCGGTCAGCGTGCAGCCGCATATCAGCGTGCTCGCGGCCGTCGGCGATGGCATGAGCGGAACGCCCGGCACGGCGGGTCGCTTGTTCGCTGCGCTTGGTCGCTCACACGTCAATATCCGCGCGATTGCGCAGGGCGCGTCGGAGCGCAATATTTCGGTCGCGCTCGACAGCGCCGACGCAGCACGCGCATTGCGGGCCGCTCATTCGGGTTTCTATCTTTCCGCGCAGGCCATTTCGGTCGGCATCATCGGACCGGGCAACGTCGGCCGGGAGTTGGTGGCGCAGGTGATCGACGCGACCGATCGCCTGCACGCCGATACGCATCTGGACCTGCGCGTACGCGCGATCGCGACCAGCCGCACCATGTGGCTGGATGATCGCGGCATCATTCCATCCGATTGGGAAGCGCGCCTTGCCAACGCAATACCGGCCGACCTCGACCGCTTCACCGAACAGGTGACGGCGGCACACCTGCCGCACGCGGTCATCATCGATTGCAGCGCGAGCACCCACGTTGCGGATCGTTACGCCGGCTGGTTGGAAGCCGGCATCCACGTGGTGACGCCGAACAAGCACGCAGGTTCCGGACCACTCGAACGTTGGCAGGCGATACGCGCGGCGGCAGCCAGCAGCGGTGCGCGCTGGCGCTACGAGGCGACCGTTGGTGCCGGCCTGCCGATCATCCAGACCTTGCGCGACCTGATCGATACGGGCGATAAAATATTGGCCATCGATGGCATCCTGTCCGGCACCCTGGCCTGGCTGTTCAATCGTTACGACGGCAGCGTGCCGTTCTCCGAACTGGTGCGTGAAGCGCATGGGCTGGGCTATACCGAGCCCGATCCACGCGATGATCTTTCCGGCCTTGATGTCGCGCGCAAGCTGGTGATCCTTGCGCGCGAAGCGGGCATGTCGCTGTCGCTGGATGACGTCGTCGTCGAGGGCTTGGTGCCCAGGGCACTCGCCGATGTGCCGCGCGATGTGCTGCTGGATCGTCTCGGCGAACTCGACGGCGCGCTGGCCGAACGCCTCGCACAAGCGCAAGCGATGAAACAGGTATTGCGCTACGTCGCGCGACTGGATTGTGATGGCAACGCGAGCGTTGGCCTGGTTGCCCTGCCCGACATTCACGCGTTCGCGCACCTGCGGCTGACCGACAACATCGTGCAGTTCACCACGCGCCGCTACCAGGACAATCCGCTGATCGTGCAGGGTCCGGGCGCCGGTCCCGAAGTAACGGCCGCCGGCGTATTCGCCGACCTGCTCCGCGTTGGCGCCGCAATCGGGGCACGGTTGTGAGCGATCGCAGAGCACGCGCTTTCGCGCCGGCCAGCATCGGCAACGTCGCGGTGGGCTTTGACATTCTTGGACACAGTTTTGCCGGTCCCGGCGACCACGCCAGCGTTCGTCGCATTGATGAGCCGGTGGTCCGCATAACCGCCATTCGAGGCGTGGTCACCGACTTGCCGTCGCAAGCGGAACAGAACACGGCAGGCATGGCCTTGATCGCGCTGCGAACAGCGCTGCGGCTCGAATACGGGTTCGAGATCGAAATCGACAAGGGCATCCCGCTCGGTTCCGGCATGGGTGGCTCGGCGGCGTCCTGCGTGGCCGCGCTGGTGGCAGCGAACGACTTGCTCGACGATCCGCTGTCTCGCGACGCGCTGTATCCGTTCGCGCTGGAAGGCGAAGCGGTTGCCAGCGGTGGGCGTCATGGCGACAACGTCGGCCCGATGCTGTTGGGCGGACTTGTGATCGCCAGCGCGGATCGGCTGGTGCGCGTGCCGGTCCCGGATGCCTGGCATTCCCTGATCGTGCATCCGCATGCGGTGCTGGAAACCCGTCGCGCGCGGCAGGCACTGGCAGGCGACTATGCGCTGGCCGACATCGTTCGACAGAACGCCAACCTGGCCCTGGTCTTGAGTGGCTGTTGGAAAGGCGATGCCGACCTGGTCCGCGCCGGCCTGCGTGACGTGCTGATCGAACCGCGTCGCGCACCGTTGATTGCCGGATTCGATGCCGTGCAAACAGCCGCGCTGCAGGCCGATGCATTCGGCGCGAGCATCGCTGGTGCTGGACCGAGCGTGTTCGCATGGTTCGCCAACCGCGACGCAGCCGCCAGCGCGATGCGGCCGATGCAGCAAGCGTTCCGCAATGCCGGTTTCAACAGCGACGCGCATGTGTCGCCGATCAATGGCCCACGCGCTGAATTGATCGCATGAGGTTCATCAGCACGCGCGGCGTCGCGCCTTCCGCTGATCTCGGCAGCGCCTTGCTCGCTGGGCTGGCGCCGGATGGCGGCCTGTACGTGCCCGAGCAGTTGCCACGCCTGCAAGCATCCGATTTCGACGGCTGCAGCAGCCTGCCCGACATCGCAACGCGGTTGTTGAAACCATTTTTCGAAGATTCCGAACTCGAATCGCAACTCGCGACGATCTGTGCCGGAGCGCTCGATTTTCCAGTGCCGCTGACCGCACTGCCGAACGCAGCCAATTCGTACGTCGTGGAACTTTTCCACGGCCCAACTGCCGCGTTCAAGGATGTCGGCGCGCGCTTCCTTGCCGCTTGCCTTGCGCGCCTGCATCACGGCGAGCGCAAGCTGACCATTCTGGTTGCCACCTCGGGTGATACCGGTGCGGCGGTGGCATCGGCGTTCCATCAGCGGCCGGGATTACGCGTCGTGATCCTCTATCCGGACGGTCGCGTTTCACCGCGCCAGGCGCATCAACTGGGCTGTTTTGGCGACAACGTCGAAGCATTCAAGGTGGCTGGCAGTTTCGACGACTGCCAGCGGTTGGTGAAACAGGCGCTGGCCGACCGCGATTTGCAGGCGCAACGACCCATGAGTTCGGCGAACAGCATCAGTCTGGGTCGATTGCTGCCGCAGATGAGCTACTACGCAATGGCGGCGCTGGCGCATTGGCGATCAACGGGACGCGAGCTCGGCTTCGTTATTCCGACCGGTAATCTCGGCAATGCGATGGCCGCGATCATGGCGCGGGCGATCGGCTTGCCGATTGGCTCCATCACGCTGGCAACCAATGCCAACCACGTGCTGGCCGACTTTTTCGACGGCGGAGAGTATTGCCCACAAGAAAGCATCGCGACCCTGGCCAACGCAATGGACGTGGGCGTACCCAGCAATTTCGAACGCCTGCAATGGCTCTATCCCGACCCGACCCTACTGCGCGCTGCGTTCATCGCCCGCGCTGTCGATGACGACGCGATTCGCGCAACTATCCGCCGAGCCGAACGCGAGCACCACGTGATGCTGTGCCCGCACACCGCCTGCGCATTGGGCGTGCTCGACCAGTTGCGCCGCGCAGGCGACACATCCGATTACGCCATCGTGGCGACCGCGCACGCCGCCAAGTTCGAGCGGGTCGTGGAGCCGCTGCTCGGCCGAACCGTGGCGATACCGGACAGCCTGAACACCTTGCTCAATCGACCATCCAGCGCCACGCCACTTGTCGCCGACTACGACGCATTCAGGAACGCCCTGCAATCGGGCGCGTCCCCGGACATCGGGCCGCTCGAATCTTCTACACTCCGGCGGCGATGACAGCGTTCGATCTCAATCTCAAGCCCCGATTCATCCTGCTGATCGTGCTTATCACGGTCATCGTCAGCACGCCTTATTTTTTTCTGCAGCGCGCCGCCGACCAATCGGCGGCGGCATCGCGCATCGTCGAACACACCTTTGAGGTGAAGCAGGCCGCTTCTGCGCTGATGTATGCGATGCGCGACCTGGAAACCATCGTGGTCGGAAAACTGGCACGGGAGCCGGTGCCCGACGGTGCGACGCTGTATCCAACGCGGCGCGCCGACGCCATCCAGTTGATCAACCAGTTGCGAGAGCTGACCGAGGACAATCGCGCCCAGACCAAACGTGTCGCGGGACTCAAGACCCTGGTCGACGGCAGCATCGAACACTTCGATCAGATGGTCACCGCGCTCGGTCGGGACAACACGCCAGCGGCTCGTCAAAATCTGCAGACCGCCCGCCAGCTGTATTCGTTGCGACAGGCCAGTGAAGCGCTCATCGATGCCGAGGAGCTGCTGCTGGAGCGGCGCATGGTGGAGACAACGGATCGGCAGGCATTTGTCCGCAAACTGCGGATCGTGGCGCTGTTGACCCAGCTCACCTTGCTGGTGACAGCGGCGTTCCTCTTCGAGCGCTCCGGTCGCCGCCGCGAACTGGCAGAGAGCGAAGCCAGTCGCGCAGTGGCCCGTGCCGACGCGGTGCTGCAAAGCGTTCGCGAGCCGATCGCGCTGATTGATCGCGACCTGCGCCTGCTGCTGACCAACGCCGGGTTCGACCAGGTTTACGGTGGCAAGCCCACGGAAGGGACGCTGCTGAATGAAGTTCGCGACGGTGCGTGGAACGACGCGGAGTTGCTGCAGCGCCTCGGTGACGTGTTGGCACGCGACCGCGAATTGTGGGACTACGAACTGGTCCAGAGCCGCGGCGGCGATGAGCGCATCGTGTTC
>JBBSLA010000079.1:0-12056 GCA_038255665.1 Lysobacterales bacterium
CCTCGGGAATTTCGGCAAGTTCGGCCTTGTCGCCACTCAGCGTGCGCTTGGCCCAGGCGCGAATGGTCTGCACTTGTGCGACTTGTTCGCGAGAGGTGAAACGACCATCGCGATGGGTCAGCTCCATCCGGTGCAGGCACAAATAATTCGCGCGACCCTTGAGCAATGCGGCGTTCAATCGCGAGCCGAGCACGCTGCGCACGCGCGGCAGGTCGCGATGGAACAGCTGGTCCTGCAGCGCCTTGGTTCCGGTCGACACGATCACGCGGCGACCCGACATCAACGCCGGCACCAGATAGGCAAACGTCTTGCCGGTGCCGGTGCCAGCTTCGGCGATCAGCGTGTGACGGTCGGCAATCGCTTCCTCGACCGCGCTCGCCATCGTGGTTTGCTGGTGGCGTGGCGCAAACCCCGGCACCTCCCGCGCGAACGGGCCGTCCGCGCCAAGCAGACTGGCCGCGTCATCAGGCATGGTTGGGACGGCTGCCGAACCGTCGCTCAGCCGCGCATCGGCCCTTGCTTGCGACAG
This sequence comes from Lysobacterales bacterium, assembly GCA_038255665.1. Lineage (GTDB taxonomy): Bacteria > Pseudomonadota > Gammaproteobacteria > Xanthomonadales > Rhodanobacteraceae > Dokdonella. Next base: position 530 of record JBBSLA010000079.1, read on the forward strand.
GCCTTTACCTGCGCCATCGCCTTTTCGCGTTCGACCGCGTCGTTCATCGCGGTGCGCGTTTCGACCAGGGTCTGCCAGTTCCTGGCGCACAACGCGCCAACTTGCGGGCCAAGCTGGTAGCTCTTCATTGCCAGTTCCTCGGCACGCGCGTAACCCCCACGCGCGACTTCAAATTCGGCGATGTCCTGCAAAATGTCCGGCGCATTCGGCGCAAGCTTGAGTGCTTTCTCGGCAGCGGCAATCGCGGCCGGCCAGTCGCTCTTCGCTTCGGCGGCACGCGCTTCCTTCAGCCAGCCTTCCACACCGGCATCGCGCAGCGGTGCCACCTGGACGACCGAATCGTCACCGGCACCAGCCGCGCGGATCGCAGCGACCGGGCTCGGTGTCTGCGCCAGCTTGGGTGCATCGCTGCGTGCCGGCGGCACGTTCGGCGAGCAGGCGGCGAGAGCCAGCGTAAGCACGCAGGCGAAAAGGCGGGAGATGGATCGAGTCATGTCAGTTCCGTGCGGGTTCGTCATTGGTGGTGCCAAAAAAATTCTTGAGTTTCTCGAGGGTGCAGCCTTCGTGTTCCTGTGGCGTGTAGCCGACCGCAAACGGCAGTGCGCGAGCGCCGCCACATTCGCCGTCGGTCGCCTTGCCGCTGGCTGCATCGATGGTCGTCATTTCCAGGCCTTCCTGCGACAACAGCAGTGGCTGGCTTGGCAAGCGGCGGAACAGTTCGATCCACACCTTCAATGCGCCGGTCGAACCGTACAGGCCGGTCGGCTTGTTGTCATCGCGGCCCAGCCAGACTACCGCCAGTTGGCTGCCGGTGTAACCCGCGAACCAGGAATCGCGCTGGGTGTCGCTGGTGCCGGTCTTGCCGGCAGCGTTGAGTGCATCGAGTCCGGCGGCGGCGACTTCGCGCGCCGTGCCGCTGCGGGTGACTTGCTGCAACGCATAGGTAACCAGTCGGGCGGCGGACACGTAGGAGCCATCGCCCAGCTTCGCCCCATAGCGTGCCAGCGGCCGGCCGGCGCTGTCGAGCACGCCACGCACGCTATTCAATGGCAGTGCGCGACCGTCGGCGGCGAGGTATTGGTAAAGCTGGGCGACGTCGAATGGACTCAGGTCGACCGCGCCGAGCAAGAGCGAAGGATTGGGGTTGATCGTGCGCCCCAGCTCGAACGATTCCAGCAGCCCGCGCACGCGATCGACACCAACCCGCATGCCAAGGTCGATGCTGGCCAGGTTCCAGCTGTTCACCAGTGCATCGATCAACAGCACCGGGCCATGCACCTCGCCGTCGGAATTTTTCGGGCGCCAGCGCGAGCCATCGGGCTGTTTCATGTCGACCGGCGTGTCGTTGATGATCGACGCCAATGAGTATCGCTGCGGCTGCGCCAGCGCGACCAAAAAAGCGAACGGCTTCACCAGCGAACCGATCGGCCGAAGGGCGGTCAGGGCGCGGTTGAAGCCGGGATGGTCGGGATCGCGTCCGCCGATCAGTGCCTGTACTTCACCGTCTCGCGCGCCGGTGACAACGACGGCGGCTTCGATCTCGCTGCCGCGCTTGCCGAGTGCTGTGAGCGCCTTGTCGATGGCGGTTTCCGCGAAGTTCTGCGCTGATGGCGCCAGCGTGGTCAGCACGCTCAAGCCGCCGCCATCGAGTGCATCGGCGGGATAGTCCTTGATGATCTGCTTGCGAACCAGGTCGACGAAGGCGGGATAGCGATTGCGCGGCAGCGCGCCCTTGGCGACAACGCCCAACGCCGAGGCACGTGCCTGCTTCCATGCCGCATCATCGATCAGACCGGTGTCGCGAAACTGGTCGAGCACCAGGTTGCGCCGCGCCAGAGCACGATCCGGCGCGCGGCGTGGGTCGTAGTAACTTGGCCCTTGCACCAGACCCACCAGCATCGCAATCTCGGCGGGTCCGATGCTGTCGATTTCGCGTCCGAACCAGAATTCGCTGGCCGCTGCAAAACCATGAACCGCCTGCCCACCCTGCTGACCGAGGAACACTTCGTTGACATAAGCGTCAAGGATGCGGCGCTTGTCGTAGCGCGCCTCGATGATCAGCGCCATCAAGGCTTCGTTGGCCTTGCGCAGCATGGTCTGGTCGCGATTCAGATACAGATTGCGGACCAGTTGCTGGGTCAGAGTGGAGCCGCCCTGCACCACGCGGCCAGCTCGCAGGTTCGACCAGGCCGCGCGAAGGATCGCCTTGCTGTCGAGGCCGTGATGATCCTTGAAGTCGCGATCCTCAACGGCCTGCAAGCCGGCGACGAGTAGCGCTGGCAGCGAGCCGACATCGACGACGCGGCGTTCTTCCTGCGCGGCACCGTACAGCGTGGCGATGCGTGACGGGTCCAGTAAAACGCTGGCGACCGGCTGGTCGTTGTCGGCATCGCGCAAACCGCTGATACGACCATTGGCGATCGTCAACGCGACGCCGCGCGAGCGGTTGCGTCCGTCCAGCCCGATAAAGTCGCGACGTCGAATGATGAAACGACCGCCATCACGATCGAAACTACCGGCTACAGCGGCGCCGTTCAAAGAGCGATAGCGCGCAGCGTCGAGTTCCGCCAGCAACGCGTCGGCGCTCATCGGCAAGCCGTTTCGCAGTTCCAGCGAGCGCGCATACACGCGCGTCGGCGCCTGCCAGCGCAAGTCGTCAAAACGCTCGCGCACCTGATGGTCGAGATAGAACGTGTAGGGCAACACGAACACGATGCAGAAGCCGATCCCGATCAGGACCAGGTTGCGCAACAGTCTCCAGAAAATCGAACGCATTCCATCGAAATCCGCAGCGAAAGCACGGGCAGTTTACCCGTCAGCGGTGCGCCACTTGTGGCGCACAACAGGCGAGACGAGCACTTTGGCTGGCAGGTGACGGTGGCATCCCCGATAATTGGCGCCCTTTCCCCGATCCAGCGATCTTGAGCGACCCGCAAATCCACCCCGTACGGCTCTGCGTCTACGGCGCAGCCGCGCCGACGCGGTCGTGGCTGGCGAAGTTGCGCGATCAGGTCGAAGCCGGCAGCCCGCTGGTCCTGCTCGGCGGAGCTTGCGATGAGGGCTTGTCGGTCGATGCGCAGCATCCGGACATCGACGGCTTGGACCCGGCCAGCCTTTCGGCGGCGTTGTGGTCCCGCTATCCCGACGACGATCTCGCCATCGTTCGCAACGACAGCTCGCTACCGGCCCTTGCGCTGGCCCGCCTGCGCCATGCCTTGCACGGTTCCGATGCACTCGCGGTCGGTGCGCTGGACAATCAGGAGTCGACACGCTCGCCCTTGCCGGAAAACGCGAGCAGCGATGCAGACCCGGATCGCATCGATGCGCTGGTGCTTGCCTACGGCGAGCATCGGTTGGTCGACAGCGCCGATGTCAGCGTGCTGCTTTCGCTGTGGATCGCAGCGAAGCAGCGCGGCGCGAGGCGTCGGCTGGCCAGCGTCGATCATGTTTACGTCGCCACCCATCGACAGCCGCTGTGCGGCCCGATCGCTGCGACTGATCCGAGTGATCCGGCACCGCCTTCGCCGCTGGCTCTGTTGCGGCGGCGCTTGCTCGAAGCGCTTGACGCGGACAACCTGCCACCGCCATACGGCGTCGATGGCAAGCCGGTGCTGTTGCACGTGCTGCATGGCTGGGGCGGCGGCGCGCAGCGTTGGGTCGACGACCTCGCCAGCGCCTGGAACGATGTCTATCACCTGGTACTGATCGCCCGTGGCAGTTCGCAGCGCCGCATCCATGGCGAATGGCTGGAATTGCGCGACGCGCGTGGCGATGCGCCGCCGCTGCTGACTGTGGCGCTACCGTTGCCAATTGCCGAGACGGCCGACCATGACCCCGCCTGGTCTGCGATGTTCGCCGCTATCTGCCGCGACTACTCCGTCTCGGCAGTGGTCGTGTCGTCATTGATTGGCCACAGCGTCGATGCACTGCGCAGCGGCCTGCCGACGCTGCTGATGGTGCACGACCACTACCCACTGTGGCCGCTGCTGCATCGTGATTTCGGCGATCCGTCACTGGCTTTCGATGCCATGCAATTGAAGGCTGATTTAAGGGCGAAGAGTTTTGAATTCGTCAGCCGCGATCCGCAGCATTGGAAGAGCCTGCGCGATGCCTTCGTGGCTGCCGCGCGTGAGTCGAAGGCGACCCTGGTCGCGCCCAGCCGCAGTGCGCTCGCCAACGAGCTGAAACTTGCGCCGGAGTTCGACGCGCTCGACAGCCACGTGATCGCGCATGGCCTGGCTGCTTGGCCGAAACGCACGAAGGCCTTGCTCGCCCCGCCCAAACGTGAGCGCCTGCGCCTGGTCGTGGTGGGTCGCCTGCGCTCCGGCAAGGGCGGCGACTTGCTTGCCGCCGCGTTGCAAGGTTTGCGCGAACATGCCGATCTGCTACTGCTCGGCGCCGGCGCAGCCGGCCACGAATTCTTCGGCAAATCCGGCGTGCATCTGGTACTGGACTACGACCGCGCCGAGCTGCCGCAACGGCTCGCCGACTGGGCGCCCGACGCGGCATTGTTGTTGCCGACGGTCGCCGAAACCTACAGCTACACCTATTCGGAACTCGCCAGCCTCGGCGTGCCAGTGATCGCGACACGCGTCGGCGCTTTGGCGGAACGCATCGTCGACGGAAACAACGGCCTGCTGGTTGATCCCACCGCCACGGCGGTGGTGGCTCGCATCGCCAAACTCGCTAGCGATCGCAAGGTGCTGGCGAGCATCCGCACGATGCTGGCGGCCAGCGCGCCAGTCGATCTGGAAACCATGGTTTCCGCATATCGACCGCTGCTCGAATTCGGCCACGACACGCGACCACGCTACCCGCTGCGCAATGTCGATTTCGCGACGATGGACCGGGCCGCGCTGGACACCGCCCTGGTCGACGCCGAGCGTGACCTGGCCGATCTTCGCGTGCAGCTTGAGGATGCCCGGCAACTGGCCGACCAGCGCGGTGGCTGGGGCCATGCCGTCGACCGCGAACTTGGGCGCAGCCAGGCACGGGTCAAGCAGCTGCAGCAGGAAATCGCCGAACGCAGCGATTGGGTCGCGGACATCGAGGATCAACTAGCCCGAAGCGTCGAGCAGGCTCTGTCGCTGGAAAAGGACGTGGCCGATCGCACGGCCTGGGTCGCCGATGTCGAGGGCCAGCTTTCGCGCAGTGTCGAGCAAGGCCGATCGCTGGAAAAAGACGTCGCCGAGCGAACACGCTGGGTGGCCGACGTTGAAAGACAGCTCGCCAGCAGCGTGGCGCGAAGTACCGCACTGGAAGCGGACATCCAAGAACGCACACGCTGGGCGCAAAGCCTGGACATCGAAATAACCACGCTGAGGGAAAACATCATGCTGCTCAACGAACGCTGGTCGGAAGAACTGCAACGCCAGCTCGACGAGCGACTCGCTTGGGTACGCCGACTCGAAGCCGACATTGCCCAGCGCGAAAACGAGATCGTCGCGTTGCAACGCGAAATCGACGTTCGCACGGCTTGGGCGCAGGGCCTTGATGCGCGTGTTGCCGAGCTCGAAGCCGAACTGCAGGATCGCACCGCATGGGCACTGCGCCTGGACGCCGAGGTCGCCGAGCAACGCTCGCAATTGATTGATCTGCACGCACTGGCACGCGACCGCGAAGACATGCTGGTGAGCCGTTCATGGCGAGCGACGGCGGGCTTGCGCCGCTTCACGACATGGTTACGGCGTTTGCGACTGGGCCTGGGCTATCGACGCAAACGCGTTGCCAGTGCCATGTCGCGAACGCGAGGTAGTCTGGCCCGGCGCGGACTGATACCGACCATCCGACGCGCGTCGCTGGAACTGCGGCGCGCGCCGCTGCACCTGACGCCAATGCTGGACGGCGAACCGAGCGCGGCGTTCGAACCGTTCGCGCTGCCGACCAGCAAGCGCCCACGTGCGTCGATCGTCATCCCGGTCTACAACAAGATCGAGTACACGGTCGCCTGCCTGCGCTCTTTGGTGGACCACGCCGGGCGCGTACCGTTCGAAGTGATCGTGGTCGACGACGGGTCGATCGACGAAACGCCGCGCTGCCTGCGCGAGATCGATGGCCTGCGCGCGCTGCGCAATCGCAAGAACTTCGGCTTTGTTGGCTCATGCAATGCCGGCGCAGCCGCGGCCAAGGGCGAGTACATCGTCTTCCTCAACAACGACACCGTGGTCACTGCCGGTTGGCTGGAAGCCTTGCTTGATACCTTCGATCAGGTGCCCGACGCCGGCCTGGTCGGCGCACGGCTGGTGTATCCGGATGGTCGCTTGCAGGAAGCGGGCGGCATCGTCTTCAACGATGGCTCGGGCTGGAACTACGGCCGCTTTGGCGATCCGCGCGATCCGCGCTACAGCTACTGCCGCGAAGTGGATTACTGCTCCGGTGCGGCAATCGCGATCCGGCGTGAGCTGTTCGACCGGCTCGGCCAGTTTGACGATCGCTACGCCCCGGCCTACTACGAAGACACCGACCTCGCCTTTGCGGTACGCAACGCCGGCTACAAGGTGATCTACCAGCCGGCGGCAACGGTGATCCATTTCGAGGGCATCACCGCCGGTACCGATACCGGCAGCGGCGTGAAGCAATACCAGATCGTCAATCGCGAGAAGTTCCTGGAGAAGTGGGCCGACGCGCTGCGCCAGCAACCCAAGCCGCATCCGCAGACGCCGATCGGTATTGCGGCAACGCATCGCGCCACGCGACGTGCGCTGATCATCGACGCGACGACACCGGCGCCCGATCAGGACTCAGGCTCGGTGCGGATGGTGAATTTCATTCGCGTGCTGATCGACCTTGGCACCCAGGTCACCTTCATGGCCGAGAACCGCGCCTGGATCGAGCGCGACACCGCCGCGCTGCAGAAACTTGGTGTCGAAGTGTTGTTCCACCCGTATGTCTCCGACCCGGTCGCGTTGTTCCGCGAGCGTGGCGCGGAGTTCGACGTGATCCTGCTGTCGCGTCACTACATCGCCGTCAATTACCTGGCCCTGGCTCGCGAATACGCGCCGCAGGCGCGGCTGCTGTTCGACACCGTGGACCTGCACTACCTGCGCGAGCAGCGCGAAGCCGACCTTGCCGATCGCGACGACTTGCGCCGCAGCGCGGCCGCGACGCGTGGGCAGGAAATAAAAATGATGCGCGACAGCGACATCACGCTGGTCGTGAGTCCGGTCGAACAGGAGTTGTTGCGCGTCGATGCGCCGGACGTGCGCGTTGAGATCCTGTCCAACGTGCACGAGGTGTTCGGCTGCCGCAAACCCTTCGGCGAGCGCCATGATCTGGTCTTCGTTGGCGGCTTCCAGCATCCGCCGAACATTGACGCCGTCGACTGGTTCGTGAAGGCGGTCTTCCCGTTGGTGCGCCCGGCCCTGCCCGGCGTGCGCTTCCACGTCATCGGCAGCAAGATCATCGATGAAGTGCTGGCACTCGCGGCCGATGACGTGATCGTCCACGGCTACGTCGAGGACATCGCACCGTTCATGGACGACTGCCGCATCTCGGTGGCACCGCTGCGCTACGGCGCCGGCGTCAAGGGCAAGGTCAACATGGCGATGAGCTACGGCTTGCCGGTGGCGGCTACAGCGATCGCCGTGGAAGGCATGCACGTGCGCGTTGGCGAGGACGTGCTGGTCGCCGACGATGCCGCCGGGCTGGCCGGAGAAATCATCCGCCTCTATTCCGACGAAGCGTTGTGGAACCAGCTTTCGGCGAATGGGCTCGCCAACGTCGAGCGCTATTTCTCGTTCGCAACGGCGCGCGAGGCGGTGCAGCGCTTCCTTTCGTGATCGACCTCGCCGCGCGCGCGGCGGCTCGTACGCGCTAAAACGGCAACTTCATCTTCGGCGCAAGCGCCAGCAGGTGACGCCGGAATTCGTCCTGGATGCGTACCAGTGCGTTGCGGTTGTCGGCTTCGAAGCGCAACACCAGCACCGGCGTCGTGTTGGATGCGCGCACCAGGCCCCAGCCGTCGGGCCAGTCGGCGCGCACGCCGTCGATCAAGGTCATGCGCGCACCTTCGAACTTCGCGCGTTTGCGGAACTCCTCGACGAAGCGATGGGTGTCGCCCTCCTTCATCGCGATGTTGAGTTCCGGCGTCGACATTCCCTTATGCAAGGTATTGAACACCTGCTGTGGCGGTCGGTCGTCGTTGGACAGGATTTCCATCAAGCGTGCGGCGGCATAGATGCCATCGTCAAAACCGTACCAACGTTCCTTGAAGAAAAAATGGCCGCTCATTTCGCCAGCCAGTTGTGCGCCGGTTTCGCGCATCTTCGCCTTGATCAACGAGTGGCCGGTTTTCCACATCATGGGCACGCCACCGCTGCGAACGATTTCCGGGGCGAGCTTGCCGGTGCACTTGACGTCGTAGATCACCGTTGAGCCGGGATTGCGGACCAGCATGTCGGCAGCAAAAAGCATCAATAGTCGGTCGGGATAGATCACTTCGCCGGTCTGGGTCACCACCCCAAGCCGGTCTCCATCGCCGTCGAACGCCAGCCCAAGGTCGGCATGGCTGCTCTTGACGACCGCGATCAGGTCCTTGAGGTTGTTCGGATTGGATGGGTCAGGATGGTGGTTCGGGAAGTTGCCGTCGATTTCGCAGAACAGCGGGATAACTTCGCAGCCGATTTCTTCGAGCACCTGCGGTGCCAGCATGCCGGCGACGCCATTGCCGGCATCGAGGACCACCTTCATGCGGCGCTGCACCTGCACGTCGCTGCCAACACGCTCGATGTAGGCAGGACCGACATCGATCACCTGCAGCCCGCCGCTGCCGTGGCGGAAGCGGCCTTCGACGATGCGTGCATGCAATCCGGTGATGGCATCGCCTGACAGTGTTTCGCCGCCAAGCACGATCTTGAAACCGTTGTAGTCCGGCGGATTATGGCTGCCAGTGACCGCGACGCCCGAGCCGGTGTTGAGATGGAAGCCGGCGAAATACACCAGCGGCGTCGGTGCCAGCCCGATGTCGATGACATCGATGCCGCTGGCGCGGATGCCCGCGATCAGCGCGGCCGACAATTCCGGACCGGACAGTCGACCGTCCCGACCCACCACAATTTCGCCAAGGCCGCGTTCCGCCGCTTCGCTGCCGATGGCGTGGCCCAGCAACTGCGCGACATCGACGTTCAACCCGCGCCCGACCACGCCACGGATGTCGTAGGTGCGAAACATGCTTGCGTCGACGACGATCTCCGAGAGTGTCGTTTCGATCGGTGCTTCGGCCGCAGGGCTGGCGCGCGTGCGAACGCCGATGCCCGCGATGACCTTGTTTTCGACCAGGTCGGTCAGGGTCTGGTCCTCTGGCAGATCCCCTCCGGATCGCTTTTCCGGCACCAGGAGACGTCGACGCGCGCTGGCGTGGCGCATCCACAACGCCGCGATGGCACCCCCCAGGCACAACGCGGCAAGCGCAAACAGCAGGATGGGCTGGTGAGGCAACACGATTGGCAGGTCCGGCGGCGACCTGTAGATACGCAGGTGCGAGCCGGCAATTGCCACACCCTTGTCTTCGCCTGAGCTGACCATCGAAGGGCCGATCGCGCGAACCACTTCGTCCTCGCCATCCACGCTTTCCTGTCGCAATTCCAGCCGTGTGCCGGCGGGCACGCGCTCGAACGCATCGAAAACCGGTTGCGCGGGCCAGCGCAGGATCGCGTAGGCGCGAACCTTGCCGTCTCCAGCGCGCGCTGGCCGTCCCTGAATCATCGACGCAGTGCCACCGATTCGGCGTAGTAGTAACGGGGTCGCGGTGTCTGCGGATTGCGCACTCGCCAACACCGAGGCACGCGCATAGCCCAGTCCTGCCAGGTCGCCGCTGATCAAGGGTTCAAGGTCGGCACCATAGAACTCGGCGGCAGCCAGTTGCGGCATGGCTGCGCGCAACAACGTGCTGGCCCGTTCGAGGTCGACCGGCTCGATCGCCAGCGCGTTGACCAGCGCCGGCTCCTTCATGGCGGCGTCGGCGCGTTCGCGCATGCGTGCGACCAGGCCATTCACCGCCGTGGCGGCCTGGTTGCGCGCGTTATCGGCCGCGCTCGCGGTGCGCTGTTCGTCGATGACCAGCGTCGCTTGCCAGACGCAAAAAATGGCCGCGACCAGCAATAATGTGGCAGCAGCCAACGCACCCAAGGAGCTTGCGCTGGATCGACGCGGCAGCGGGCGGAACGAATCTGCCTGCACGCGCGCCTTTGAGGTTTTGCCGAACAAACCCATCGTCTATCTCCGTCAACGGCCCGTGCTGCCGAAGCCGCCTTCGCCGCGCTGGCTTGCAGCAAAGTCGTCGACTATTTCGAAATCCGCTCGTCGCACCGGTACCACGACCAATTGCGCAACGCGCTCCCCGGGCTGGATCGTAAACGCGGCATCGGATCGATTCCATACCGAGATTTGCAGCGGACCCTGATAATCGGCATCGATAAGGCCGACCAGGTTACCCAGCACGATGCCATGTTTGTGGCCCAGTCCCGAGCGCGGCAGGATCATCGCGCACAGGCCGGGATCGTCAATGTGGATGGCGATGCCGCTCGCCAGCAGCGCCGTCGCGCCGGCCTCGAGCGTCAAAGGCTGGTCGAGCATGGCGCGCAGGTCGAGTCCCGCCGACCCTTCGGTGGCGTAGTCGGGCAGCGGAAACTCGCGCCCGAGCCGCGCGTCCACGATCTTCATTCGTATCTTCGCGGCGCTCACGCGGCGTCACCGGCCTTTTGCGATAGCCGTTCCGCGATGCGCGCGACCAGACGATCCGCCAGTACCCGCTTGTCGGCGCGCTCCAGTTGTTCACGCCCGCCCTGCCAGAGCAGAAGCAGCGCGTTGTCGTCGCGCTCGAAACCAAGCTCTGCGCCGACTTCGTTGGCGGCGATCAAGTCGAGCTGCTTGTCGTGCAGCTTGGCCTGGGCGCGCGCTTCGAGATGTTCGGTCTCGGCGGCGAAGCCGACCACGTAAGGCCGCTTCGGTAACCCTGCTACGGTCGCGACGATGTCGGGGTTGGCGATGAGGTTCAGTTGCAGGGTCGCGCCCTTTTTCTTGATCTTGTGCGGCGCGATCTGGTCGACGCGGAAGTCAGCAACTGCCGCTGCCGCGATCAGGATGTCGGCATCGGCTACCGCTGCCAAAGTCGCCGCCAGCATTTCTTTTGCGGAGACCACATCAGTCCGCTCGACGCCACGCGGCGTCGGTAGATTCACCGGTCCGGAAATCAGGGTCACGTCTGCCCCGGCGTCATGTGCTGCCGTGGCAATCGCAAAACCCATGCGCCCGGAACTGCGATTGCCGAGGAAACGTACCGGATCAATCGCCTCGTAAGTCGGTCCCGCCGTGACAACGACGCGCTTGCCAGCGAGCAATCCGTTGGCACCGGCGGCAAGCAGGTGGTCGACGATCTGCGCGGGTTCGAGCATCCGGCCCGGTCCAACATCGCCGCAGGCCTGTTCGCCATCGGCTGGCCCGAGCACGTCAACGGCGCGTTGGCGCAACGTTGCAATGTTCGCCTGGGTCGCGGCATGCGCCCACATCTGCTGGTTCATCGCCGGCGCGA